>JBBSAZ010000009.1:0-24520 GCA_038251755.1 Caulobacterales bacterium | reverse complement strand
CAATTGATCTCGCCGAAGACCGTGCCCAGTTCGCCCAACTGCTCGACGAACTGAATATCCAGCAGGCGCCATCGCGCACCGCGCGCAGTGTAGAGGAGGCCGAAGTCAAGGCCAACGAGATCGGCTATCCGGTCATGCTGCGCCCTTCCTTCGTGCTTGGCGGAAGGGCGATGGAGATCGCCCGCAACGACGAGGACCTGCGCAAGTTCGCCGCCGAGGCACTGAAAGTGTCCGGCGACGCGTCTCTGTTCATCGACCGGTACCTGTCGGACGCCATCGAGGTGGACGTGGATGCGATCTGCGATGGCCATGATGTGCACGTCGCCGGCATCATGGAGCACATCGAGGAAGCCGGTGTGCATTCGGGCGATTCCGCCTGCGCCCTCCCGCCGTTCACGCTGTCGCCGGCCATGCAGGGCCGCCTCGCCAAGCAGACCATGGCGCTTGCGCGGGCCCTGAACGTCAAGGGCCTGATCAACATCCAGTTCGCAGTCAAGGGCGAGGAAATCTATGTCCTGGAGGCCAACCCCCGTGCCAGCCGCACCGTGCCGTTCGTGGCCAAAGCGGTCGGCGCGCCGATTGCTGCCATTGCCGCCAAGGTGATGGCGGGCCGTCCGCTCACGGACTTTGATCTGCGCCATGCCAACCCGCGCCGCATTGCCATCAAGGAGGCCGTTTTCCCCTTCGCGCGCTTCCCGGGCGTTGACCCGCAGCTCGGCCCCGAGATGCGCTCAACCGGCGAGGTGATGGGCTGGGATGATGATTTCGGCATGGCCTTCCTGAAGAGCCAGCTCGGCGGCGGGATTCGCCTGCCGGCCGAAGGCGCCGTGTTCATCTCGGTGCGAGACAATGACAAGCCGGGCGCCGTGGAGGCCGCCCGCAACCTGGTCGAGATGGGCTTCACCATCATCGCCACCAGCGGGACGGCCACGCACCTTGAAGCGAACGGCATCCCGATTCGGCGGGTCAACAAGGTTCTGGAAGGCCAGCCGCATATCGTGGATGCCATGATCAACGGCGAGGTCCATCTCATGTTCAACACGACCGAAGGGGCTGCCTCGCTGGCCGATTCCGCCTCCATCCGGCGCACGGCTGTGGCCCGCAAAATCCCTTACTTCACAACCCTTGCCGCTTCGATTGCCGCCGTTCAGGCCATCGCCAGCCTCAAAACACAGGAAATCTCGGTCCGAGCCTTGCAAAGCACCTGAGCTGGCCCCACTTGACGCGATTGCTTTTTGAAACCACGCTTTTTAGCCGCGCAAGATGAGGGAAACTCACGATGGAACGCATTCCGATGACTGCCGAGGGCCACGCTGCCCTTCAGGCTGAACTCAAGGTGCTGAAATCCGTTGAGCGGCCCAGCATCATTGCGGCCATTTCCGAAGCGCGCTCGCATGGCGACCTGTCGGAAAACGCCGAATATCATGCCGCTAAGGAGAAGCAGAGCTTCATCGAGGGCCGCATCAGCGAGCTCGACGACAAGCTGGCGCGCGCCGACATCATCGATATCAGCAAGCTGGGCGGCAAGAAGATCCGCTTCGGGGCGACGGTGACGATCATTGACGCCGATTCCGAAGAGAAGTTCACCTACAAGATTGTTGGTGAAGACGAGGCGAACGTGAAAGAGGGCAAGATCTCGATCACCTCCCCCCTCGCCCGTGCCATGATCGGCAAGGAAGAAGGCGACGAAGCCGAGGTTGCCGCGCCGTCGGGTGCGCGCGCCTACGAAGTGTCGAAAGTCGTTTACAAGTAAGGATACGCGCCGATGAAGACGCTCGGGCCTTCTGTCTGGGCGGTCTCCGATGGCCGCGCCGGCAACGCATCGCAGGTGCGCGCGCTGGTGCACGCCCTGGGCGAACCCGGCAGATGGATGCGGATGGCGCACATCATGGGCGAGGCGCACAGGGCGGAGCCCATGGTGCTGACACCCGGCGCGCCCTGGACCTGGTTTTCCGCCGACAAATGGCTCGCCCCGCTGAACGCCCTGCCGGAGGCCCAGCGCGCGCTCATCGCGCCGCCCTGGCCAACGTTGTGGATCGCGGCCGGCCGGCGCTCGGCGGCGTTCACGCGGCTGGTGCGCAAGCGCTCGGCAGGCAAGACCTTCACCGTTCAGATCCTGAACCCCTACATCGACGCGTCCAACTTTGACCTTCTCGTCGTGCCCGAGCATGACGGATTGGCCGGGGCGAACGTGGTGTCTACCCTCGGCTCACCCGCCTACTTTTCACCGGATGCCATGGAAGAGACCGCACAGGCCTTTGCTCCGCTGGCGGACGATACCAACCGCAGCGTGATGGTGATCCTGGGCGGCAACTCGAAGGTCCACAAGTTCACGCCGGCTGCCGCGGCAAGGCTGGAAGCCCAGTTGCGCGCCCTCGCTGCACAAGGCTGGCGTTTGCGCATCACGACGTCGCGCCGGACGCCCATTGGAATCGTCGCACAGTTCCGCAAGATGGCGGACGAGACCGGCGGGCAGTTCTGGGCCGGCGCACAGGACGGCGCCAACCCCTACCTTGCCTGGCTGATGTTCTCGAAAGCCGCCATTGTCACCGAGGACAGCGCCAACATGCTGTCGGAAGCGGCCTGGCACGGCCTGCCGGTTCACATTGCGCCCCTGGAAGGTTACGCTGCCAAATTCACGCAGCTGCACGAAAGCCTGATCGAGCGGGGCGCCGCCCGGCGCTTCACCGGCACACTTGATCAGTGGACTTACAACCCTTTGCGCGAGGCCGACCGGGTCGCGGATCTTGTCGTGACGAAGCTTCTGGAGCGGTATCCGGCCCCGGCCTTCAGCGCCGGCGTGCGGGCGCCAGACTGGCTGAGCTGAGCCTCAGCTGGCGGACAGCTCCGACTGGATTTGCTCCAGCAGGTGAAGTTCGCCGGTGTGCACATGGTCATCGGCCAGCATGATATCCTGGCAAGCCTGCATGATCTCCATCTGTACCTTGGGCGGGCGCGCAGCGATTTCGTCGATCGCGGCGCGTATCTGGTCACCGGTTGGGCGTAGCCGCCGGACAAGGCCGTGGAATTTCTCGACGCGGGACTCGTCCAGATCGATGCCCAGCCGTTCGGCGCGGTGGCGGGCAAAGCTGGTGATCGCTCCGGTTTCGGAGACCGAAACCTGACCATCCGACTGCGCCATGGCCACCAGCAAAGTCAGTTCGTGACGCAGCTGCTGGCGAAGCGTGCAATAGGCCTGATCCAATGGCGGCCAGACGCCCGCGGGCGCCGAGCTGGTCGACGCCAGAAGCAGTGCGTCCGGCACATTCAGTCCGAATATCCCGGCAAGGAAAGCGGCCGGCGGCTCGAACACGTCGCCGTTCATGTCCATGCAGTACTTGATCCGGTCGGCCCGGAAACTCATCACTTCCCGCGTCTCGGCGCAGCGCGCATGCAGGAGGATGCGCGATTCGGGCGTGCGCTTAAGGGCCCAAACCGTGATCCGGCGGACGCTTCTGACCCCCTCGGCATTGATATAGCAGATAACGAAGCTCTGCCCCTCGGCGTCAGGGCTCTCGTCCAGCACTGTGCCCTCGGGATGGGGCTCTCCGGCATCGAGAATACGCGACGGCAATGCCGGCTCGAAGCGAATGTCGAGCATCGGCGCCGGCTGCTCGTCTGCCTTCTGGAGCAGGAACTCGGACAGAAGTGATTTCAAGCTCATCGGCGTCTCCCCTAACCACGCGGGACGCTAGCCTCAGCCGCTCAATCGTCAACTGGCTTCGCCAAACAATCTCTGGCGGAGGTTAACGTCCGGGCCGGCGCGGGTTTCAGGACGCGGCCACTCGCGCATCGACCGGCAAGGCCCGGGCGATGAAACCGCCGCCCAGGATGCGTGTGCCCCCTTCCGGGTCGTACAGAACGGCGGCCTGCCCGCGGGCCACGCCTTCTTCCGCCGCATCGAAGAACACGGCAGGTTGGCCATCCTCGAAACCGAGATGGCCCGGCACCGGCGGACGAGTGGACCGCACACGGATCAGCACACGCGCTTCAGCCCGCGCGGCGTCTTCCAGGCTGCCCTGTCCGAGCCAGTTGAGTTCTTCCAGCAACAGGCCGCGTGTCATCAACGCCTCGCGCGGGCCGACGAGGACCCGGCGCTTCGGCGCATCAATTTTCACCACGAACAACGGCTCGCCGGTGGCGACGCCGAGGCCGCGGCGTTGCCCGATCGTGTAGTTGATCACGCCTTCATGTTCACCGAGCACGCGCCCGTCGAGATGTACAACCTCGCCCGCGCGGCCCGACCCGGGGCGCAGTTTCTCGACAACCTTGGCGTAGGACCCTTCGGGTACGAAGCAGATGTCCTGGCTGTCCGGCTTGGCGGCCACCGGAAGACTGAACGACTCGGCGAGCTCGCGAACCTCCGTCTTCGGAAGATCACCGAGCGGGAAGCGCAGGTAGTCCAGCTGCGCACGCGTCGTGGCAAACAGGAAGTAGGACTGGTCGCGGCCCGCATCGCGCGCGCGGTGGAGTTCGGGGCCGTGCTCGCCTTCGGCGCGACGAATGTAATGACCGGTCGCGAGGCAATCGGCGCCGAGCTCCTTCGCGGTGCGCAGGAGGTCCGAGAACTTGACGGTCTGGTTGCAGCGGATGCACGGGATGGGGGTTGATCCGGCGAGATAGGTGTCGGCGAAATCTTCCATCACCTGTTCGCGGAAACGGCTCTCGTAATCCAGAACATAGTGCGGAATGCCGATCTGGTCGGCGACGTTGCGCGCATCGTGAATGTCCTGGCCTGCGCAGCAGGCGCCTTTCTTCTCGATGGCGGCGCCATGGTCATACAGCTGCAGCGTGATGCCGATTACATCATAGCCTTCGGCCTTCAGCATCGCGGCAACCACGGAGGAATCCACGCCGCCGGACATGGCCGCGACAACCCGTGTGTCTTTGGGGGGCTTGGCAAACCCAAGCGAGTTCAGGCGGCTTTCAGGCCACGAAGTATCGGTCATCATCTCTCTCACTCCCACCGGGTTCAAGGCCCGGAGCAGCTGTTGTTGGCGCGGATATAGGGGATCAGCGGCGAAAACGCGAGGGGCTGCCTCAGGCCGCGCTCGCCTTCGCGTTCGCGGTGCCTGCGGCGACCCAGCCGCTGCGCACGCCGCCGGCGGGTTCCAGCCGGTCGGTGAGGCCGTAGAGCGTTTCCCCGTCGGCCAGCAGGATCAGGCCGCCGGGGGCGAGCTGGTTGGCCAGACTGTCCAGGACCCGGGTCTTTGCCGAACGCGCCATGCCGGACAGGACGTTCCGGCAGAGGATGATCTCAAACTTGCCGAGACCGCCGGCCGGCTCCAGCAGGTTGTGAACGCGGAAGCTGACCCGGGCGCGCAGCGCTTCGGAAGCTTGCCAGTCTCCGGAATCGAGGCGGGTGAAGTGTTTCAGCAGCCGCTGGATCGAAAGGCCGCGTTGCACCTCGTAATGACCGAACGCGCCGATGCGCGCCTTCTCGGTGGCCTGCTTGCAAAGGTCGGTGGAGAGGATTTCGATCTTTGCGCCCGACAAGCCAGGTGGCGTTTCGTCTTCCAGCAGCATCGACAAGGAGTACGCCTCCTGCCCCGTGCTGCCCCCGGCGCACCAGATGCGGATACGTCCAGACGGAGAGGCGGCGAGCCGCTCGGGCAGCAGAGTGCCTACAAGCCCCTCCAGAACCCCCGGTTCCCTGAAGAACCAGGTATCGTGCGACAGGAGCGCGGCAGCGACTTCGGCCCGGAAAACAGGGTTCTGGCGGGACTCCAGGCAATGGACGAGGTCCTCGAGGCTTCCGAAGCCTTCGCGGCGGGCGATTCCGGCCAGGCGCGCCTCCATCAGGTAGGCCTTGGATGGCAGGACCGACTGGCCCGACGCATTCAGCGCAAGGTCCGCGAGCGCGTTGAAAATATTGTCCTGCATCCGCTGCTCCGCTTCGAGGCGCGGGGCCTCAAACGTTACCAGTAAGCGGCCCAATCTTAAGAAAGGCTTCAGATAAGGCCGACTTCGGCAAATTTGCTTTCGAGAATATCCGCGTCGAACGGCTTCATGATGAACTCATCGGCTCCCGAACTGATAGCTTCGCGTATATGTTCGCTATCATTCTCTATCGAACAGAACACAACGCGTGGCGCTTTGCCCCCGTCCTCGCGGCGCAGGGCCTTCACGAAGTCGATCCCGTTCATGACCGGCATGTTCCAGTCGAGGATCACCGCGTCCGGCATGGATTCGCGGCACATCCTGAGCGCCTCGGCGCCGTCGGAAGCTTCCGACACGGTGAAGCCCAGGTCACGGACAATCCGGGACGCGACCTTCCGGACAACTCTAGAATCGTCCACTATCAGGCAGGTCTTCATGGGTCGAAAATCCGCTGGATCGAGCTGTTGTACGCCCAGAGGGGTGCCTCAGAGATGTTAACAAACCCTGATGAAAACGTTTACACCAAGCCTCAGGCGGACTGCTGACGCAGGCCTGTCGCCATGAAAACGATGCCGTCCGGCGTTGTTTTGGCATGCAGCGTGCCACTCAGGTCGTCGCAGGTCATCTTGGCGAACAAGGGTTGGATATTCTCCGGCCGCCAGCCGCTTTCCGGCTCGGTCCCGGCCAGCGCCTTGGCCACATCTTCCTTGAGGATCACACGGTCGCCCTTGCACGTGATGACAACGTTCTTCACGCCGCCCTCTTCGCGCACTCGGACATGGATCACCCCGCCGCGCACGGTCGCCGTCAGGCCGACCAGGACGAGGTTCATGATCAGGCGGGCATGGCCATAGCCGAGCTCGGTGGTGGCCAGGTCCCATTCGATGCTGGGCTTCTGGAAGCGAACATAGTCGTCAGTCAGCTTCTTGAACTGGTAAAGGTCGGCCGTTCCGGGCTGCAGGCCCATGGAGCCGAAGGCATAGCGCAGGAACTGCAAGGTTGCGGCTACGCTCTGGGCGCCTTCGCGCAAGGTGCGCTCGCTGTGCGCCTTTTCTTCAGCGCTGCCTGGGCTGTCGAGCATCTCGAGCGACAGCGACATGGTGGCCGCTGGCGAGACAATGTCGTGACAGAGACGCGCAGCGATAAACGCGGCGAAACGCGCAGGGTCGATGTTCATTGGTTTCAGCCCGTCTTTGGATCCAGCCATGCGCTAGAATCGGGTGCTCCGCCCGGCGTGTCAATCAAGTGTGAGTGACACGATTGTAACGCGGCTGGTTTTCAGCCGGGATCACTCGCCCTGTGGCGGGTCTATGTCGTCATGCCCGTGGCGTGCGCTGTAGAAGCTGAGCGCGAAAAGTCCGGCCGACAGGCCGAGGGTGAGCACGCCGCCCAGAATATAGGCGAACCAGCCATGGCCGCTCATCCCGCTGCCGAGACCCTGCCAAAAAAAGGTCGCGCCCCAGAGGAGCGCGCCAAGAGCCACAAGGGCCACGATTGTCCAGATTATGAGGCGTGTCATGCGCCCGCCAAGCTAAAGCCCGGCGGACGCGATACAAGCCTATTTGCTCTGCCAGACGCCGGAATCGTCCATGTAGAACTGACCCGGCTCAAGTTTGGCAATCTGCTTTTCGCCGGCGAGTTGCGCGACAATCTGCACGGTCGTGTTGTTATCCCTGGCCGTCTGTTCGTAGACAGCGCGGCGGCGGTTGTTGATGTCCTGGACCTTGCGGACGGTCGTGGCGTCAGCGGTGCCGACCACGCCGAGGTAACCGTCGATCCGTTCACCGACGGTGCCGGACGAGATGGCTGCATCGATCAAGGGGTCACCGGCCGAAGCGGATGGCGCAAAAGCGAAAGCCGCCAGGGCGAGGCTGATGCTTATCAGAAGTGTGCGAAGGGCAGTCATTGAATGTCTCCTCTACTTCGCGGTCAGAACAGGTCGGGGTTGCTGGCGATCAGGTCTTCGACTTCGCGGTCGAGCTGAATACGCACGGTCTGGTCGATCTTCACATTCAGATCGATCTTGATGGGCTTGTCGGATGGTTCAATCCGGATGGTGGGCGTGCAGGCCGCGAGCGTGGCGGCGCCGGCTGCGACAAGCAGGATTCTCTTGTAGGCCATGACGGCAGTCTCCTGAGATAACCCGCCGACAATGACACGGCCCGCCTTAACGTCAATCGACCGGCGCGTTGCCCGTCATTCACCCACGGGTGTCTCGGGCGGCTTTTCTGCCGCGTCATCGGCGACATCCTCGGCGTTCAATAACTCCAGCGTCGCATCGATCAGGTCCTGCTGGTTGACGAAACCGAGGTTATTCTCGATCAGCTTGCCGATCGGCAGGTCGAACCCGATGGCAAACTCGAAGGCCTGGCCCGCCGGCAGTGTCAGGCGGTTTCCCATCGGCAGCGGATTGATGTTCTCGCCGACGAGCAGCAAATCCGCCCGCAGGTCGCCGGCAAGGTCGCCGTCAATGCCGATTTCGAGCACTTCGAACTTGAGATCGCGCAGGGCGTCGAACGCGAGGCTGGCATTGGGATCCTGCCCAGCGGCGGCATCCACTGCGCCGCCGGTATAGGACAGCCGCCCGCCCGGCTCGTCGGCCTTGAGGCGCGCGCCCTTGATTTGCACCCGGTTGTCCGTGAACATGATCGGGAACGTGCCGCTTAGTGTGCCTGTGGCCACCATGTCCGGCAATTTCAGGATTTCGACCAGTTGCGTGAGACTGATCGCCTCTGCCGTGACAGCGACGGACTGATCCTTCAGGCCGCCCTCTAGCGCCCAGTCGAACGGCGCGATTGCCAGCTTGCCGCCGCCAAACGGGAACGTGACGCTGTCCAGATGAAGAATACTGCCCTCGCGCAGGTCGTAGACGATGCGGCCGTCCGTGAGCGGAATACCGGGATTGACACTGGCCAGCGTGAATACCTGATTGGGCGCCGTCTGTAGACCCATAAGATCCGCAAAATTGACCGTACCATTGATGCCGGTCATGCGGCCGAGGCGGGTGGTCTGGAAGCCGAAATTCTGAATGCGCACATCCGCGGTGCCGGCAATCTTGCCGCCATCGATCGTGAAGCGCGCATCACTGGCCACATTGCCGGTCGCATCCGTGAACAGGCCCGTCAGCCGGTCGGATATCATGTTCGGCTGCAATCCACCGCTGCGGAAAACCAGGGGGCGGGACGTGACTTTGGCCGTACCGTCCAGCTTGAGGATATCGAGGTCGAGCGCGGCATCGGCCAGCCGACCGCCATTGGATTTCAGGTTCAGCGGCCCCGTTATCCGCAGCCGGTTATCGCCCACCGTGCCGGTGAACTCAGCCGTCATCGGCCTGTAGATCGGGTCGGCATTGAGGTCAGTGATCAGCACGCCTTTGCCGGCGACCGTGCCTTCCACCCCCGACGAGGCGCTCGATCCGTCGAACGTGAACGCACTGGCAGACACATTTGCCGGCACCATCGTGCCTCCAAAAACCGTCGCGCCGAGGCGCGCGGCAATTCTGACCGGCCCCTGGCCAGTTGCAACGTCGATGCGCGGCGCGGCGCCGGCAATCGTCAGTGTACGTTCTCCGATCGTCAAGGGCAGGTCGAGGTCATCGGCGCTGACGGTCAGGGCAAACCCCTTTTCAGCCGTCCAATCGATTTCTGCGCCTGCAAGCGACAAGACGCCCGCGCCGGACTCCATTGTGAACGGCAGTCTCAGATTGCCCAGTGTCGCCGCGCCGCCCGGCACAGCGGCCTGCCGCATGAAGCGCCCATTGACGGGGCAGACATTGAGCTTTGCAGGCGCCACCGCGATAGCGCCGAGAGTCAACCCGCGCGTGTCCACCGCAAGGCAGGGCGCCCCTGCCGCCTGCACGCGCCAGCCGGAAGCGTCGCGCGCGGCGTCCAGTCCGCCCTTGAGGGTGGTCGGCTCCAGTGTGACACCGCCCGCCTCGCCGGCGAAAGACAGCTCACCCGTCCCCGCAATTACCAAGTCGTTGGAATGGCTCTCCAGCGAGATGGCACTCAGATTGGCGGCCAGGTTTCGTCCGCCAACGGACCAGTTTGACAAGCGGAAAGAATCTGCTGCAAGTCTGACACCTTCGGGCAAATAGGCGAAGCGCGCGACATCCATCGACACGGACGGCGCCCCGCCGCCCGACAGGATGGCGCTGCCCTGCGCCGTGACGCCCTCGCCAGAGACTGTAACCCAGGGCCCGGTCTCCGGAGGGGCGACTTTCAGGTTGAGGCCGGAAGCCGCGCGAAGGGCGCCTTCGCCGATGGCAGACACGGCGATGGCAGTTCCGTCAGTTTCCAGCCGGATGCCGATCTCCGCATCGAAACGCGTCAGTGCGCGGTTGAGCGAGGCGCGCAGGGCATCGGCGTGACCGGCGAGCACGCCCGGCAGGCTGAACGCCGCGCCCGTACGCGCGCGCAAGTCGCCGTCCAGCGCCGCGCCGCTGGCCGTTGCCTTGCCCTCGAAACCCGCCTTGCCATCTGCGCTACGGACCATTTCGCCTGCGAGAGACAGCGACGTCAACGAGCCCGCCGGACCCGTCATGATTCCGGTGGACGCGATGAACGGCCCCGACACATCTCCGGCGCGCCCGGCAAGTTCGCCGTTGAACCGGGCGGCATCGAACGTGTAGCCCGAGAGCGTCAGGCTCGCGGCCTCGCCCTGAAACACTGCCCCGGAGAGTTCGTTCAGCACACTGATAATCGACGCATCCGGCATGGCCGCGAACTCGGCCCGGCCAGTTGTGCGGATATCCGTGGCGCGCAAGTCCGGCGATGCAATCCGTGCGGCGCGCAGCGACCATTCCAGAGCGCCGGGGTGGCCGGCATCTTCATGGAACTCGGCGCGGGCCAGCAACTCGAATTCGTCGAGGCCGTAGTCGTCATGCGCGGCCTGACTGATGGCGACCCCCAGCTCGGCCTCAACCTGGCCGTCCACTGCGCGCACATCCAGCCGCCCTTCCCGCAAGTCGGCGCGGGCGAGCGGGTTGGTCAGCACACCGGGATCAAGCTGCAGAGACAGCGTGCCATCGCGCGGCAGGATGCCGGACACATTCAACGTAGCGCCCGCCTGACCGGCGGGCGTATCGAGCAGGATCCGGGCATCGCGGATGTCGATCGCCGGCACCTTGCCACCTCCTCCCCCGGCTGTGGCGAGGCGTTCGAGACCGCCGAAGCGCAAACCTTCCGCATCCAGTGTGCCGCGCAGGGACAGCCCGTTAACCGTAACGCCGGTGACTTCCGGTGTGAACAGCCCGGTCCAGCGGATGTCGGCGCGCACCTGTGATGCCTCGGCGGGCACGGAGGCGCCAGATGTAACCCTGACGGCCGATACAGTTAGCCCGGAGGTATCGAGTTCGGTGAAATTTGCGTCACACTGCAGGTCCCGCTCGGCGCACCAGGCCGCCAGCGCCTGTTCGGCCACGGGCTTGCGCAGGAACCATAGAAGCAACGAACCGCCCAGAAAAACAAAGAAGAATCCGCCCATGACATACAATAGGCGTGGTCCGCGGCGCCCCTGTTCAGGTTCCGCAGGCACGGCCTGTTCGGGAGCATCATCAGGGTTCACTGGTTCGACCGGCTTGCTTCTTGCTTTTCCTACGACTTAAAGTCCTAACTTGGCATCTAACACTTCCGCCGCAAGTTCTTGAATCCTTAAGCGGGAAGCGAGACGATAGTGGGACAAGCAGTGGGCGTGTCAGCCTTTTGGGCCGGGGGGCGTCAGAATGACAGGAAACGGATCCTTGCTTCCAAACGAGACAGCCGAAACGCCCGAAGTCCCTGCGCGCCAGAAATCCGGCCTGTCGCAGGGCATCAAGAGCCTGATTGTCCTCGGCGTGCTCGGCAGTGCCTCGGCCATCGCGGGCATCGTGATGGCTGGCCGCACCCCCGGTCCGCTGACCGAGACGGCCGACGCGGCCATCCCTGTGCCGCTCGCCGCGCGGCTCGTCACCGCCTGGGACGCGGTCGATACCAAGCCGCTGGAGCGTATCGAAGGCAAGCTGGAGCGCAACGAAACCCTCACGGGCCTGCTGACGCGCCTCGGCGCGGAGCCGCGCGAAGCCGGCGCCGCCCTGCACACGCTTTCCGGCACCGATCTGATTGACAGCCGCCGGCTGCTGCCCGGCAAGACCCAGGCGGAAGCCTATTTCGAGGATGGCGAGCTGAAAGCCGTCTCCGTCCGCGCCGAGGCAGATCGCAGCCTCCTCATCACGCGCACCGCAACGGACAGCTGGTCCGCCACACCGCTTTACGCCAAGCTGACCCCGGGCCACCTGCGCGTCGAAGCGGAGATCGAAACCTCGATCTATTCCGCCGCCCTCGCCCTCGGCGCCGAGGATCAGCAGGTCGCCGATTTCGCCAGCGCCTTTGCCTACGACATCGATTTCCAGCGCGAAATCCATCCGGGCGACCGATTCGAACTTCTGTTCGAAACCTCCTATGACGAACGCGGCAACCGCGTGCGCAATGGCGACGTGCTGTATGCGGCGCTGAACGGCAAAGCCCTGAAACGCGGCTTCTATCGCTTTGCCCCGTCCGATGACGGCGTCGCCGACTATTTTGATGAGAACGGCGAGAGCGCCACCAAGTTCCTGATGAAGACGCCGATCAACGGCGCGCGCATTTCCTCCAGCTTCGGCAAGCGCAAGCATCCGATCTCGGGCTATACCCGCCTGCACAAGGGCACGGACTTTGCGGCCCCGACCGGCACGCCTGTCTACGCCGCCGGCAATGGCACGGTTGAGCGCGCCAGCCGCAATGGCGGCTACGGTAACTATATCCGGATCAAGCATCCGCGCGGCTATGAAACGGCCTACGCCCACCTTTCGAAATACGCCAAGGGCATCAAGCCGGGCAGGAAAGTGATCCAGGGCGACGTGATCGGCTATGTCGGCTCGACCGGGGCATCAACCGGCCCGCACCTGCACTACGAAGTCTATGTCAAAGGCAGCCCGGTCAACGTGATGTCCCTGAAGCTGCCCAACGGGCGCAAGCTTGAGGAAGAGCCCGCCATGCTCGCCGAGTTCAAGGCCCACAAGGCCATGGTGGACGCCCTGCGCATCGCCAAAGGCGGCGAGGTGGCCACTGCCTCTCTGCTGAACGCCTCTGCCCCAGCGGCGCCGTCGGACACGGCCGCTCCGCCAACACCCTGAGACAGCGCTTGCAGCGCGAGTATCTCCTGTAGCCTCGCCAGAAAGGGGAATCTGGCCCCGATCTTGCTCAGCCCGTGCTTGAAGGCCTGTTCTTCAGGAAACGAGGTTAATGCATGGCGCGTCCGAAGCCGCAGATACCCGCAACCGTAAGGCGGCTCGAGTCGCCGTACCGGTGGCTTGAGCGTTTCGGCGCTGTCGCCGTCCTTGCCGTCATGGCCGGGCTTTTCCTGACCGTTCGCGCGGCCCCGGCCCCAGCAGCCACGCAAGGATTTGCCTCCACCGATTTCCGCCTGGAGGCCCCCGCCGAGGCCACGTCTGCCCGCAACGGCCGCATCACGGCAAATGTTGCGACTGCCGATGCGCTCGAAGTGCTCGGCGCCAGCCCGATTGATGCTGGTGCAGCGGCCGCTGCCCTGCGCGAAGCGGCGCCCACGCGCGGCGCGCGCCTGCGCCCCGGCTCACCGTTCATTGCCTATTTTGACGATACCGGCGCCGGCGACATGCCAGTCCTGTCCGGCGTCAGCATACGGATCGATCCCAAGACAACGCTCGCCGCCACGCGGCGCGAGGATGGCTCCTACTTTGCCAGCGTCCTCTCCGCCAAGACGTCTATCGCGCTGCACCGCATTTCCGGCGAGATCAGCACGACGCTGGCCGACGCCATCCATGACGAAGGCGGCACGCGCGCCCATGCGGACACATTCGCCAGCCTGTTTCCCGAAGACAGCGCGCTCGCCCAAGGCGGCCGCAAGGGTGAGCGCTTCGACATTGTCATCGAGATGATCGCCGACGAGCGCGGCAATTTCCTGGAGGCGGGAGATATGCTCTTCGCCGCTTTCAACGGCGAGAAGGCCGCCGGCAGCTGGTATCGCTACACGCCCGAGGACACCGGCGTGCCGGAATTCTTCAACCGCAACGGCGCGGCCGGCGACGAGTTCCTCGTTCGCGATCCGGTGCGCGGCGGCGAGATCAGCTCCGGCTTCGGCAACCGGATCCATCCGATCACCGGCGACATGCTGCTGCATGCCGGCGTCGATTTCCGCGCGCCGGCCGGCACGCCGATCCGCGCCGCAGGTTCAGGCCTGATCACGGACATGAAGTATGGCGAAGGCTATGGATGGTTCGTCCGTATACAGCATGACCGGGGCTTTGAGACCGTCTATGCCCACATGTCCGCCTTCGCCGAAGGCCTGACGCCGGGCCGCACCGTGATGCGCGGCGACACGATCGGCTATGTAGGCTCGACCGGCTCCAGCACCGGCGCACACCTCCACTACGAAGTCCTGCGGGGCGGCGCCTACGTGAACCCGATGACGCTGGAACTGCCGACGGGCCGCGACCTCAGCCGCAATGCCAGCGCCTTCAATGCGTTCAAGGTGCAGCGCGACGTCATCGACAAGCTGCGGGGCGCCGACCCCGCAGTCTCCGCTGCCAGTGCGACACTGACAGCGGATCTGAAAGCCACGCGGCCAGGCTCGCGCTGAGGTTTAGTTCAGCGCCGCGCGGCCCTTGGCGAAGTTGTTCGGCACGCCGTTGATTGACAGCGCGTCGCCCTCGACATCGACCAGGATCGTCTCACCGTCGAGGATGCGGCCTTCGAGCAGCAGGCGCGCGAGCGGGTCCTGCAACTCCTTCTGGATCACCCGCTTCAGCGGACGTGCGCCATAGACCGGGTCATAGCCGCGCGCGGCCAGCCAGTTACGGGCGGCGAGGCTGAGATCCAGCTTCATCTTCCGCTCACGGAGCAGGCCTTCGAGGCGGCCCATCTGGATATCGACGATATGGTCGATCTCGCCGCGCCCGAGCCGTTTGAAGAAGACGATCTCGTCTATCCGGTTGATGAACTCCGGACGGAAATGCCGGCGGATCGCGCTCATCACATGTTCGCGGGCGCTTTCGGACACTTCGCCCTCTTCCCCGCTTGCCAGCGCGTCAGCGCCGAGGTTCGAGGTCATTATGATGATTGTGTTCTTGAAGTCCACCGTTCGTCCCTGACCATCCGTCAGGCGGCCATCATCGAGCACCTGCAGCAGCGTGTTGAACAGGTCCGGGTGGGCCTTCTCGACCTCGTCGAACAGCACGACCTGATAAGGCCGTCTACGGACGGCTTCGGTCAGCGCGCCGCCTTCATCATAGCCGACATAGCCCGGAGGCGCGCCGATCAGGCGGGCCACCGAATGCTTCTCGGAATATTCCGACATGTCGAGCCGCAGCACGGCATTTTCGTCGTCGAACATGAAGCCGGCGAGCGCCTTGGTCAGTTCTGTCTTGCCGACACCGGTCGGGCCGACGAAGAGGAACGAACCGATCGGCCGGTTGGGATCCTGCAAGCCTGCCCGTGCGCGGCGCACGGCGTTCGAGACCGCCAGCAGCGCATCTTCCTGTCCGACCACACGGCCTCGCAACGTGTCTTCCATGCGTAGCAGCTTTTCGCGCTCGCCTTCCATCATCTTGTCGACCGGGATGCCGGTCCACTTGGAAACGACGCCCGCGATGTGTTCCGGACGCACAACCTCGGAGACGAGCCCGCCCTCTGCGTCGCCCTTGGCTTCGACTTCGGCGATCAGTTTTTCCAGCGCCGGAATGGTCGAAAATTTCAGCTCGGACGCCTTCGCCAGATCACCCTGGCGCTGCGCTTCGGCCATGTCGGAATAGGCCCGGTCGAGCTTCTCCTTGGCGGAGGCGGCGCCTTTCAGCTTGTCCTTCTCGGCGCCCCAGGCGGTGGCCAGTTCGCGCGAGCGCGTGTCGAGCCCGGCGATTTCGCCCTCGATGGTCTTCAACCGGTCCTGCGACGCGGTGTCCTTTTCTTTTTTCAACGCTTCGGCTTCGATCCGCAACTGCATCAGGCGCCGGTCGATCTCGTCGAGTTCTTCCGGTTTCGAATCCACCTGCATGCGCAGGCGCGCTGCCGCTTCATCCATCAGGTCGATGGCCTTGTCGGGCAGGAAGCGGTCGGTGATGTAGCGGTTCGACAGCGTCGCGGCCGAGACAATCGCAGCGTCCGAGATACGCACGCCGTGGTGTGCCTCGTATCGGCCCTTCAGACCACGGAGGATCGAGATCGTGTCGTCCACCGTCGGCTCGTCCACGAACACCGCCATGAAGCGGCGCGCGAGCGCCGGGTCGCCCTCGACATACTTGCGGTATTCATCCAGCGTCGTCGCGCCGATACAGTGCAGTTCGCCGCGCGCGAGTGCCGGTTTCAGCAGGTTCGAGGCATCCATCGCGCCTTCGGATTTGCCGGCGCCGACCAGTGTGTGCATCTCGTCGATGAACAGGATCACGCCGCCTTCGGCTTGCGTCACTTCGGTAAGCACGGCCTTCAGCCGCTCTTCAAATTCCCCGCGGAATTTCGCGCCGGCAATCAGCGCGCCCATGTCGAGCGCCAAGAGGCGTTTGCCCTTCAGGCTTTCGGGCACGTCGCCGTTGACGATGCGCAGCGCGAGGCCTTCGGCAATCGCCGTCTTGCCAACGCCCGGTTCACCGATCAGCACGGGATTGTTCTTTGAGCGGCGAGACAGCACCTGGATTGCGCGGCGAATTTCCTCGTCGCGTCCGATCACCGGATCGAGCTTGCCTTCGCGCGCATCCTTGGTCAGGTCGCGCGCGTATTTCTTCAGCGCCTCATAGCCTTCTTCGGCATTCTGGCTATCCGCCGTGCGGCCCTGACGCAGCTGCGCGATGGCACTCTCAAGGCTCTTCGGCGTCACGCCGGCCGCCTTCAAGGCATCCGCCGCTGGATCACCTGAAAGCCCAGCAATCGCGAGCAGCAAACGCTCGACGGTCACGAACGCATCGCCCGCCTTCTTCGCGCCGGCTTCGGCTTCCTGGAAAAGTTTTGCGCCGGATTGTTCAAGGCGCAGCCCGCCTGCCCCGGCGCCGGACACTTTCGGCTGTTTGCCGAGCGCCGCGTCGACACCCTGGATGGCCAGCTCCGGCCGCCCGCCGCTGGCGCGGATCAGGTTCACGGCCAGCTGGTCGCGGTCGTCAAACAGGGCCTTGAGAATGTGGGCCGGCGTCAAAACCTGATGGCCGCCGGCAAGGGCCTGCGTCTGGGCGCTCTGGATCAGGCCGCGGGCGCGTTCTGTATACTGCTCGATATTCATGGCTGGGCATCCCCTTTGAAAGGCAGATTGATGTCTTCGGTCTGGCCCCGCTCAGCGGCGGCCATCTTGTTGCTAGGGATTTGGGAAGGCCGCCCGCCCGGCGCAAGCATCCTTGCGCAAATGAAACGCCCGCCGGCGGGGACGGGGCGAGGTCATCTGGTCGCAGGATTTATACCTAGAGACGCGCGTCAGTCCCGGCGCCAGATAAACTCACGGTCACGTTGCTGCCCGACTTCAAAGAGGTATTCGCCGACGTGCCGGAAGCCATGGCGGGCATAGAGCTTTTGCGCGCCCGTATTGCCTGAGAAGACACTCAGAAACAGCGGCGGGCGTCCGCGTTCCTCGACGCGTTCCAGAACGATGTTCAGGAGCGCGCTCCCCCGTCCCCCGCCCTGGGCCTGCGCAAGCAAATAAATCCGGGACAGTTCCAGCGCGCCGGGCGGCATCGGATCGACCGGCAGGTGGCAAGGCTGCAGCATCGCATATCCGACAGCGGCCGCGGCCTCATTCTCAAGGATCCAGAGATCAACCGCCGGGTCGCTGATCCAATCGCGGTAGAGGTCCAAAGAGTGACGGGCGTCGAGAAAACTCGACAAGTCCTCGGCAGAATAGAGCGCACCGAACGTCTGCGTAAACGTTTCCCGGCCAAGCTCTGACAACTGAGCAAGATCGCCGCGATGGGCGGCCCGGACCGGCAACGCGCTAGTCCGTCGTCTCTGGCGCCGGTGCGCCTTCTTCGGGCGCCGGCTTGCGCCGGCCACGGGAAAGCGTCTTCATCACGCCGTCCGTCTCGGAAACAACTTCGGCAACCGGTTCACGCGGCGGGCGCGGTTCGCGGGGCTCGCGTGGCTCACGCGGTGCTCGCTCTTCCCGGGGCGGGCGGTCTTCACTGGCAGCACCTTCTTCGCGCGCGCGGTACGGCTTGCGCGGGCGGCGGCTCTTGTCACCGCCCTGGCGGTCACCGCGAACCTCTGCCGGAGCAGCTTCGCTGGAATCGGTCACGTCGTCCCGGTCATCATCGCGGTCAATGACGCGCAGCGAATCTGAGTCTTCCTCATCATTGCGGCGTGCGCTCATCGGCGCCACGACTTCCGCTTCGCCCTGTTCTTCGTAACCCTGGTTCTGATCTTCGTTGTTGCCGCCGCGCGGATCGCGGTCCTGGTTGCCGCGCGGATCACGGTCGTCACGAGGACCATTTCCGTTGCCGTTGCCATTCCCGCCGCCATTGCCATTGCGGTTCTGTTGCGGCTGGCCGCCCTGCTGCTGGCTGCGCGCGTCAGTCTGCTTGGCAACGATGCGCTGATAATGTTCCGCATACTGGAAGTAGGCTTCGGACAGGACCCGGTCGCCGCTCGTATGGGCGTCGCGCGCATACTGCTGGTACTTCTCGAGCACCTGCTGGGCCGAACCACGGATCTTCACATCCGGGCCGACACTTTCAAAGTGACGGTTCGGATTGTTGAAGGCGTTCTGTTGATTACCGCCTGGGCGCCTGTTGCGACCGCGTGAGCGTTTCATGAATGGTCTTGTCCTGTGTTCGTAAACCAGCGGTCACCGGCAAGCCAAGTTTTCGAATGGTCATCTTGCTTGCAGGCGGGATTGGGGAGGGACTTATCCGTTTCCACCGAACCCGAACGAAGGCAGCGTTAATTATCTGCCTCTCCGGCAGACTGCCCCTCGCAGGAAAGGTTCTACTGTGGAACGCGCCCGGCGCCAAGCGGAAAATCAGTGGGACCGGCCCGGCGCCAATCCCCAGACGCAGCGATCATTTCCCCCAAGATCAAGGCGGTGTCCCATTTCGGAAAACCCGGCTTCAGACATCAGCGCCTGCACGGCGGCGCGCTGGTCGTAGCCGATTTCAAGCACAAGCGGCACGCGGCGTTTCATGTAGGTCTGGCCGAGGCGGATGATCTCGCGGTAGGCCGCAAGCCCATCCGCGCCGCCGTCGAGGGCTGCGGCCGGGTCGAAATCCTTCACCTCCGGCTCCAGCGAGTCGATCACCTGCGTCGGAATGTAGGGCGGGTTGGAGATGATCAGGTCGGCGGTCTTCCAGCCGGTCCAGTCGCTCCATTTTCCCTCGAATACCGAGGCGCGCGCTTCCAGCCCGCAGAGCGCGACGTTCTCCCGGGCAAGGGACGCGGCGGCCGGATCGGCTTCCACCCCCGTCCCTTCTGCGTCCGGCAGGTTGGCCAGCAAGGCTGCCAGCAGACAGCCCGACCCCGTGCCGAGATCGGCGATGGCAAGCTTGCCGCGCCCCGGCACCAGCGCCAGCGCGACCTCGACCGCGCATTCGCTGTCCGGCCTCGGGATCAGCGCGCGGGAATCGGTCTTCAGTTCCAGCCCGTAGAAACCCGTCCATCCCAGAATATGCTGCAAGGGCTCGCGCGCGGCCCGGCGCCCGACCGCCGCTTCGAACCGCGCCTGCACCTCGGCGGGCACGACAGCCTGTGCGGCGGTGATCAGCGCCGCGCGCGTGTCGCCGAATGCTTCTATCATCAGCAGCTGTGCATCGTGACGCGGGTTGTCGATTCCGGCGTTGCGCAGGCGCTCTGCGGCGACACGGATCATCTGCTCGAAATTCAGGACGCTCAGGCGCCTTCCTCCATCGCGGCCAGCTTGCGCGCCTGGTCTTCCGTGATCAGAGCTTCAACGACATCGTTGAGCTTGTCGCCCGCCACGATCCGGTCGAGCGAATAAAGCGTCAGGCCGATCCGGTGATCGGTCACCCGGTTTTCCGGATAGTTGTAGGTGCGCACTTTCTGGCTCCGGTCGCCTGATCCGATCTGGCTGGAGCGCGCCTCGGCCCGCGCCGCATCCTTCTCGGCGCGTTCGCGTTCGTAGAGACGGATTTTAAGCTGATCCATCGCCTTCTCGCGGTTGACGTGCTGGGACTTCTCCGAACTCGTCACCATGATGCCGGTCGGCAAGTGCGTGATGCGCACCGCCGAGTCGGTCGTGTTGACGTGCTGGCCGCCGGCCCCGGACGAGCGCATTGTATCGATACGGATGTCTTCGGGCCGCACATCGATCTCGATATTCTCCGGCGCGGGCAGAACCGCCACCGTCGCCGCCGACGTATGGATGCGGCCCTGCGTTTCCGTCGCCGGCACGCGCTGCACACGGTGCACGCCGCTTTCCCATTTCATCCGCCCGAACACGCCGTCGCCCGACACGTTGGCGATGATCTCCTTGTAGCCGCCGGCTTCGCCTTCCGAGGCATCGACAATCTCGATCTTCCAGCCGAGGAGCTGCGCATAGCGCATGTACATCCGCCAGAGGTCACCGGCGAACAGCGCAGCTTCATCGCCGCCGGTACCGGCCCGCACTTCCAGCACGATGTTCGCCTTGTCGTCGACGTCCTTGGGCAACAGCAGGACTTGCATGGCCTGCTCGAGGTCCGGAAGCCGGTCCTTCAGCTCTTCGATCTCCATCCGGGCGAGGTCGGCCATTTCGGCGTCACCCGAGGCGGCGAGGGTTTCAGCCTCCTGCAGGCCGCGCCGGGCGGACAGCAACTCGCGCGCCTTCTCCACCACGGGGCGAAGCTCGGAATGCTCCTTGGACAGGGCAATGATTTCCTTGGAATCGGAAGTCGCGCCCATGCGGGCCTCGACCTCCTCGAACCGGTCGATCACCTGCTGGAGACGTGTAACTGAAAGGGAGGACATGGCCCGCCCTTTAATCCGGTTTCACGCCGCTTGGAAGCCTTACAGCGCGGGGGACATCATGAAGAGGCGCAAGGCT
This sequence comes from Caulobacterales bacterium, assembly GCA_038251755.1. Lineage (GTDB taxonomy): Bacteria > Pseudomonadota > Alphaproteobacteria > Caulobacterales > Hyphomonadaceae > Hyphomonas. Next base: position 3,643 of record JBBSAZ010000009.1, on the reverse strand, counting down.
TCCTTGATGGCCAGGAAAAACAGGCAGAACGTGCCTGCCGCAAACACCAGGAAGCGCAGCGCCACCTTGCCGATAACAACCTGCACGACAGAATGCAGGATGCGCAGGCCGACATAGATCCAGGCAACCAGCCCCGCCAGATTGTCGTTGCCGCCGGTCAGCGCCATGAAGAACATCAGGGCATAGAAGATCGTCGGCTGTTCGTGCAGGTGGTTGTAGTTATCGGCGGCCGAGCGGACATGCGCGGGCAGCTTGTCGCTATAGGTTCCGGGATGGCGGGCGTCGTCAGGATTGATCTTGTACTTCGCAAACGCCGGCAGGCGCAGGGCGTACATCCAGATCCACATCACGAGCGTCCAGAGGACGAGCGCGAGCACGGGCTTCAGGAATTCGACGTCAATGGTCATGGTTCAGCCTCCCAACTGATTTTGCCCACAAGCTTTATCTGGACCCGTCTGCCATTGGCAACTCGATGGCCGACGACAGCTCTTCCGGCATGGGCCGCGCCTGCAGGAACGCGATGAAGGCCGGGATGTCATCGTCCACGACGCTGTGCCCGCCGGCCCGCATCCACCAGACGATCCCGTCGGTCGGATCAAACGCCCGCATGCCCTTGTCGTTCAGCCCGGGCTTTCCGAATGCCGTCCACATCGCGCTCGCCGCTTCGGCGGCCCGGTAGCTGGAATTGGGATCCGACCAGACATCCCGCCGGGCATTGCCCAGGAACAACCGGCGCGGTGCCACCAACGCTAGCACAAGATGCTGATCGAACGGTAGCAGGGTTGGATCATCGCCGTACTTCTGCGCGCCCGGTGCCAGCCAGTGCGGATAGGTCTCGGCCATCCGCTCCAGACGCTCGCCCGTTGGCGAACGTGACAAGGAGGCGCCAGCAAAGCCGGACTGGTGCGCGATCACCGCTTCGATGCGGGGGTCCCAGATCGTCGCGAGCAGGGCTGCCTTGCCGTGGCGCGAATGCCCCATGACGGATGTGTGGTTGGTGGCCACGCGCGGATCGTCTTCGAGCACATCCATGGCCGCCGAGAAGGCATAAGCCCAGGCCATCAGGGTGCTGGTCGGGTTCACGTCCCCACCCAGTTCCGCCATCGCTTTCGGCGCGAGCTGCGTGCTGTCCGGAACGAAATCTCCGGCATGGAAACTCGCATAGACAAAGCCGGAGTCGAAATACAGACCCACCGGCGCCTCGGCGATGTATTCGCCAAACAGCTGCGTGACGATGAAGCTGGCCATCGGCCCGAAATCCCGCGCCGTACACGGATCACCATCCTCACTCATGACGGCTTCGCCCGGAAAGGTCGCACAGTTCGAACTGAACGTCTGGCTCAACACCAACGGGTTGGCGAGCGCCGCTGCTGGGAAGGCCGCGACCAGCTGGAAGGTGCGCGCGCCGTCACCCCGGCCGATCGTGATATCGATTTCCTCAAGCGTGCCCCGCCCGTCCAGGTAATCCGGATTGACGATCCGCCAGTCACCCACCGCCACCGGCAAGCCCTGCGGCCAGGGACCATAGAGCGTGTCCTCCAGCAGCTTCATTGCCTCGGCGCGGCCTTGCGGCGTCATCAGCCGGTCGATGTCGAGCGCGGGTACGGCGGCCGGCTTGTTGGCCGTATCGAGGCTCGCATAGTTGAGCCCCAGCATCGTGCAGCTCGACGCGACAAGCAGGGTGATCCCCGCCAGCAGTGTCAGGCCGATCCATCGCAAAATCCGGAAAAACATGGCGCCCGTCAGATCCCTCGTTAAGCGGCCAGTGCTAGCTGTTTCCGCTCGCGGCGGACAGTCTTCGCACCTGCAGCTTGCATCCCGTTGTGGTCACGTTAGCGTGTTCGCATGAAGATTGGCAGTGCCCTCGTGGGTCTCTTTCTCGGCGCGCTCCTGGGCTTCGGCAGCGCGCTGGCGGCGGCCGGCATTGTCGGCCCCGGCGCCCGGTTCAGTGGCGCGGTCGATGTCAGTGGCTGGGCCAGCGACTGGACCATCGGGTCCAAGGCCGCCAATCCGTGGACCCGTGCCCGTGTTGCCCGGCACGGCCTGCTCGCCCTGACCAAGGAGGAGGCCGTATATTTCACCCGGAATACGGATGATGCGGGCGACCGCCTGAGGGAAGGCTGCGACTACCGCATCAAAGGCGAGGTCATGCCGGCGCAATGGTGGTCGATCACGCTGTACAATTCGGAGAGTTACCTGCCGGACAATACCGACAACGCCCTGTCTTATGACCTTACAGACGCCGCCTCGGCAGGCGGTCCGGCCTCCTGGTTGTTTGACGTGTCTGCGAACCCGTCGGCGTCCGGGTCAGGCTGGGTGTCCAGCCGGGCGGGCGGAAACTTCGACCTTACGCTGCGCCTTTACAAGCCGGACGCCGATTTCATCGCCGATCCGGAACGGGTCCTGCAGGCGCCCTCCATCGAGAAGCTCGGCTGCGGGGAGGCCAACTGATGCGCCTGCCCTTCATCGGTCTCGCCACCTTCGTCATCGGCTTCGTTGCCGCGCACTTCATCGTTCTGAATGCGCTGCCGGATTACATCATGTCGAAGGCCCGGGAGCGAATGACCGGCTCCGGCATTGCGGTTCACGCCTGGCAGATGAGCCCGCGCGTCACCCCCGAAACCCAGACCATCGTGCGCCCCTCGCCCGACCTCGCCTATGCCATCTGCATCATCGATGTTTCCGGCGGCCCGGTCTCGCTCACAGTGCCGACCTGGCCGGAATACGGCTCGCTCTCGATCTTTGATGCGTCTACGGACAATGTCTATGCCGGCTCACTCGATGCCCGCCTGCCAGACGCGCCGGGCGTCCGCAGGATCGTTGTTGCCCTGGAAGGTCAGGCGGTCGAACCTGCCGAAGGCGTGGATGTTGTGGTCTTGGCAAAGCCGGAAGCGCTGGCCTTGATCCGGCGCCTTGCACCGTCGCAGGGCCTGTATGATGCTGCGGCGGCGCTGGTGCCAGTCAGCACCTGCGGGCCTGCCTGACGCCTACTCCGCCGGAACCTGCTCCGCGTCCCGTTCGGCGCGCAGCTTTTCGGCCTTCGCCTCGACCAGCTTGACGATATGATCCACCATGTCGGCGGTGGACACATTGTGATCCGCTCGTCCGTTCACGAACATCTTGCCGCTATCCTTGCCGCCGCCTGTAAAGCCGAGATCAGTCATCGCCGCCTCGCCGGGTCCATTGACCACGCAGCCGATGATCGACAGCGAGATCGGCTCGGAAATATGCGCGAGGCGCTTCTCCAGCGTCTCGACCGTGCGGATCACGTCGAAGCCCTGCCGCGCGCAGCTCGGGCACGCGATGATGTTGACGCCCCGCGTGCGCAGACCCAGTGATTTCAGCATTTCGAAGCCGACTTTCACTTCTTCCTCGGGCTCGGCCGAAAGGGAGACGCGGATCGTGTCGCCGATGCCGGCCCAGAGCAGGTTGCCGAGTCCGAGGGCCGATTTGACCGTGCCGGTGCGCTTGCCGCCGGCCTCGGTGATGCCGATGTGCAGCGGGTGGTCGCAGACTTCGGCCAGTTGCTGATAGGCGGCGACCGCGAGGAACAGGTCCGACGCCTTCACCGCGACCTTATATTCGTGGAAATCATGGTCCTGCAGAATCTTGATATGGTCGAGCGCGCTCTCGACCAGCGCCT
>JBBSAZ010000008.1:0-25018 GCA_038251755.1 Caulobacterales bacterium | reverse complement strand
TCCACCATCGCCCACCTGCTGCAGATCGAGCACGTGGTGGTGGCGGTCAACAAGATGGATCTCGTCGGCTACAAGCAATCCGTGTACGACCAGATTGTCGCAGACTACAAAGTCTTCGCAGAGGCCCTGCCCGGCAATCTCCAGATCACGCCGATCCCCATCTCCGCCCTCGCCGGCACCAACATGACCGAGCGCTCGCCCGAGACGCCCTGGTACGGCGGCCCCAGCCTGATGGACTATCTCGAAACCGTCGAGATCGCGAAAGAGGCCGAGACCCTCCCGCTGCGCATGCCGGTCCAGTGGGTCAACCGCCCGAACCTCGATTTCCGCGGCTTTTCCGGACAGATCGCCTCCGGCCGCGTCAAGCCGGGTGACAGGATCCGCTCGCTCCCTTCGGGCCGCGAAACCACCGTCACCCGCATCGCCGCGCAAGGCGGCGATCTCGACGAGGCCGTCGCGGGCCAGTCCGTCACATTGACCTTCGCCGACGAAATCGACACCTCGCGCGGCGACGTCATCGCCGCCGGCGACCATCCGCCGGAAGTCTCCGACCAGTTTCAGGTCAAGCTCCTCTGGATGAGCGAAAACCCGCTCCTCCCCGGTCGCCGTTACTTCCTGAAATCCGGCACGAAAACCGTCTCCGCCACGGTGAACGCCCCCAAGCACGGCATCGACGTCAACACGATGGCCGAAACCCCCGCCCGCACGCTGGAACTCAACCAGATCGGCGTCACCACCCTCGCCCTCGACCAGGCCATCCCGTTTGATCCCTATACGGAGAACCGCCTGACGGGCAGCTTCATCCTGATCGACCGCCAGACCAACGACACCGTCGCCCTCGGCCTGATCGACTACTCGCTCCGCCGCGCCGCCAACATCCACTGGCAGGCGATCGACGTGACGCGCGAAGCCCTCGCCGAGCAGAAAGCCCAGCAGGCCTCCGTCCTCTGGTTCACCGGCCTCTCCGGCTCCGGCAAGTCGACCATCGCGAACGCCCTCCAGAAACGCCTCTACCAGATGGGACGCCACACCTTCATCCTTGACGGCGACAACGTCCGCCACGGCCTCAACCGCGACCTCGGCTTCACCGATGCCGACCGCGTCGAGAACATCCGCCGTGTCTCCAACGTCGCCCGCCTGATGACGGACGCCGGCCTCATCGTTCTCGTCTCCTTCATCTCGCCCTTCCGCGCCGAGCGCCAGATGGCGCGCAGCCTGATGGCCGAGAGCGAGTTCATCGAGATCCATGTCGATACGCCGCTGGATGTTGCCGAACAGCGCGACGTCAAGGGCCTCTACAAGAAGGCGCGCGCCGGCGAGATCCGCAACTTCACCGGCATCGACAGCCCCTACGAGCCGCCGCTCAATCCGGAACTGCGGATCAACACGGTCGGGCGCACGCCCGAAGACGCCGCCGAAGACATCCTCCGCTTCCTCGCGGAGCGCGGCACATTCGAAATCTGAACCCGGGTGTGCTGGAAGCTGGCTATCTCGCCGGCACTTCGTGAGCTTCGGAACGGACCCGGGGAGCCAGTGCAAGGAGGGTATGATACCAACACGCTTTAAATCAGACTCACAGGGGTCGTAAACCTGACCGACTTCTAATTCGATGGGTCGCGAGAAGGACCTCGCCATGAGAACTGCCATTGAATTGCGGGCGGATTGTACGGGGGCGGATCTTTGGAAACCTGCGAAGGGATCGCGTGATGCGAGCCAGGTTAGGCGTCTTCAGGCTCTGGCGGCGATCTATGGCGGCGCCTTTAGGTTCGAAGCGGCTGCGGTTGGCGGCTGGTCGACCTTCAGGCCTGGATCCGGGAAAAGATGGATGATGATCGGTGCGCGTCGGTATCAGCCGAGCAGTTTTTCAAGACGTGTCCGCTGGTCGGCGTGTTTTTGCGGATTAATACGGCGCAGTTTCAGAATGTTACGAAGTTTCCACTGCACCGCGGGCAGTGCGGCCGCGGAAGGTAGACCTATGGCCTCGAAGTCTGGTGCGCCGTCCACAAGCGTAAGCAGGAACTGCGCGGCGTTTTGGTTTAGCCTCGACTGGACATCCTGAATAAGTCTGACGCGCACGGCCTCCAGATCAGCGATTGTGACTGCTTCGGCGGTCATGCCGGAGAATTCTTTTACGAACAGGTCGCCCAGTGGCGACAGGTTCGGGTCCAGCAATTCATGCGGCGGCCGGTTTGAACTTGCGACATAGACAAGGAAGGCACGGAAAAGATCGTCCGTGATACCCTCATGCTCATAGAGGAGCTTCACATCGAACAGATCGCGCGGATGCTGACGGTCGAGCGCTGCATGGAGCTTGCCGGCATAAAGGTCCTCGAATGCGACAAGCCTTGTTTCAGCAAAACCGAAATCATCTTCGACAACGGACGACACGCGTTTCATTTCCGGCTCGAAGACAACCCCGCGGGTCACCGGAGAGGTCTCGACCTTGACGGTTGCTGAGCCACGTTGAAATAGCACCCGTGTTGCGCCGCCGCTGCCGCCGGCAATCCGAGTTGACGTTACGCCGCTCATCTTTGAGCCTACTCTGCCAATGCGGTCCATTGCGTCGTCAATGTCCGCAAGGGATTGCGCCCTGTCTTTGATCGGCAGAAAGGTCAGATCAATGTCAACGGAAAGACGCGGAAGGTCTCGGTAGAAAAGGTTTATCGCCGTGCCGCCTTTCAGGGCGAAGTCTTCTTCCGCCGCTATGGCCGGCAGAATATCGACCAGCAGCCTCACCTGATCCGCATATCGCTCACGCGCCATCGCCTGCCTCCTTCTCCGGTATCAGTTCAGACGGCACGGAGATCTTGTAACGTGGGTGAAACTGACCTTTCGCGAACAAAGCGCGCGGCCCGGCACCGAGATCGAACCGCTCATGCGAGACATGCTGCCGCCAGGCGTGTCCGTGCTTGTCAGCAAAAACGAAGAAGAGGCGTTTAACCTTTATGCTTGTGCAGGACGCCAGGAGCTTTTCCAGGTGGCGGGGGCGCGCAGACGCCATTCCTTCAAACGCTTTATCGACGATATGAACGCTCTCATGCCTCGGCAGTTCGTCCAGCAGTTCAAGGATTGCGCGTTCCGGCGTTGAACAGGCCAGAGAGCCAACAGGCGAGTCGACTTTCGTTATCTCCTCATGTGCACTCAGGTCGAACAGCTTGTCGCTGTGGAGACGAAAGCGCTCAGCGCCTTCCAGCCGCTTGAGCCAGGTTGGATGATTTTCGCCATAAAGATGGATGACCTGTTCGTCGCGCATAGGCAGGTAGTGGACAAAACCCTGCGCCTCCAGCGCTGTCCGCCCGCCGATTACGGATGTATAGTTCATGACCTGCTGCAGCGAGCGCACAACCAGCCGCCAGTCCTCACGGGTAGCATCGGGATCTGGGCGTCGGTAAAGGCCTCGCACGACGGGTTCGAGCCAGCCGCTGTTTATGTATTTGTGGGCGAGCATTCGCGTCACACCATGACGCTCCAAGGTTGGCGTATCGACCAGTCGACCCGGCAATACGGCCTCCAGAAGCCATTTTAGCTTTGTTTCATTTTGTCGTCTCATAGTCTACAAAATAGCAAGGTTTCAAAATTCAACAAGTCAAATGCTTTGAAAATTCCTTATATTGTAAACTATAAGGATACAAAAACGCATAAATTCACAATACCGTTAAGCAAGGCGATGCCAGCCTGGCGGATTTCAGGCCTTACATTTCCAGGGCGCCCGCCACCGGGCCCTCGGCAAGCCGTCGTGCGGGCGAGGGTCGTTTAAAACATGAACATGTCCGCTCCGAACGGGAATGATCGCCGGTGGCAGGGCCACCTTAATGCAGTCATCGCCGAAAAGTTCCAGTCCATGGTGGCGCTAGGACGGGCCAACAGCCGAATGAAGGATATCTATGCCATCTGGATTCTCAGCAGGTCTTTCGACTTTGAGGGTCGACGGCTTTCACAAGCCATTGCCGCCACGTTTGCCTGGCGCGCGACAACTATTCCTATCGAGCCCCGTGACGTGCTCAGCGCCGATTTTGCAGCGGACGGACAAAAAAAATCGACAATGCCCGGCCTTTGTTGAGGACGTGGCGCACCGGCCTGGCACACTAGACGAGGTGATCGAAGAATTGGCCGCGTTTCTGATGCCGCACGCGATCGCGGCAGCAAATCCTGATCGTTGAATGGCGCTTCCGCAACTTGCCGCGATTTTCGCCAACTCCCGTTTCAAGACCCTACAAGCGGGAAGGCCGCAGCGCCGCCGGGCGGCCGCCGGCGTGGCCGTGGCAATCTTAAAACCCATGCCATCGATCGAGATCGCCATCCAGACACGCTCGTTTCGGCGTGCCGTAACAATCGGAGCCTCGGCGATTAAGCCTGAAAAGATCAGCCGGCTGGCGGCATGCTTCAGCGAGTAAGCGCATTTATCAGTATGCGCCTCAGGCAACCATGGTCGTCACGGGAGCAGACATATCGCCAGCAATCAATGCGGCAGACCGGTGTCGTCATACAGAAAATCCTGGCAGCGCGCTGTACTTGGCCCGTCTGCAACCTTTGCAGCCGCACCGGCGCGCGCCGCTTCTATCACGGCGCGCCGTCCTTTAATGCTTTCAACCGGCGTGATGGGCACAAGCCTCACGGCGGGATGTCCATGACGGGTCAGAACAACCTCATCGCCCGCTTCCGCGCGCCGGATGAGTTCCGCCAGCAGTCTCCTTGCTTCAGTCACAGAAATACGCATAGCACGTCAAACCTAGCAGGACGTTTCGGATTCCAAAGGATAGGTCAACTGATGGTCAATTTCCAGCAACGCGCGATGTTGACGCCTCTGCGCTGCTGTTTGAGAACTGATCTGCGTCAATCCCGGTCCGGCGCCCCAAGCGGAAAGAAGTGCCGGAACCGCCGCGCCTCATCCACCGCCAGCGCAAAGGACGGCCGCGCCAGCAGCCGCGCGCGGTAAGCGCGCACGCCCGCGAACCGCTCCGGAATCCGGTATGTCCAGTCCGCATAGAACAGCGCCGTCGACGCCGCACAGTCCGCCATCGAGTAAAACTCCCCCGCCGCCCAGATCCGCGTGCCGAGATAGCCGTCCAGCCAGCCATACGCCCGCTCCAGCCGCTACGTCGCGAGCGCCAGCCCGTCCTCGCGCGTCATCGCCACCCGCCCCAGCGCCGCCTCAACCGCGATCTGCATTCCGTCCATCACGTAGAGGTCAAAGAACCGGTCCATGAACCGCACCTCAAGCGCCGCCGCCGGATCATCCGGTATCAGACGCACCGGCCCCGGATAATTCATCTGCAGGTACTCGATGATGATGCTCGCCTCGGCGGCGCTGCGTGTCCCGTCCACAAGCACCGGAAACTTGCCCACCGGCGAGCGCCGCTGCACCTCGGACCCGTGCTCCGGCGCCTCCGGCCCTACTTCGCGAAACTCGAACGGGGTGGCATTCTCGTAAAGCGCAATCAGCGCCTTCTGCGTATAAGACGAGAACGGATGGCCATAGAGTGCGAGCGCCATTATGGAACCCCGTGACAGCTGATCAGTTTCATTGCAGGGCGGCGCGGTTGTTGCAATCCTGACGGTAAATCAGGTGCCCCCGGGCCGGGCCGTCACGCAGGCACTGCAGGAAGCAAGGTAAACACGAGAATGTCGATCCATCCGGTCATCATGTGCGGCGGCGCCGGCACGCGCCTCTGGCCCGTTTCGAACCTTGCCCGCCCGAAACAGTTCCATGCCCTCGTCTCGGACAAGTCCGTCTTCCAGGAGACCGCGCTGCGTTTTGCCGGCGCGGAAGGCTTCCACCAGAACCCTTTGATCATCAGCAACGCGGCCTACGCCGATCTCATCGCGCAGCAACTCGCCGAACTCGGCGTTACCCCCGCCGCCATCCTGCTCGAACCCGAAGGCCGCAACACCGCCGCTGTCGCCGCCGTCGCCGCGCGCTACCTGGCGGATGCGTTTCCGGACAGCCTCGGCCTGCTCGTCGCCTCTGACCATTTTATCGGCCGCCCGGAAGTCTTCCTCGCCGCCGTGCGCGCCGCCGCCCCGGCCGCGCGTGATAGCTACATCACCACCTTCGGCATCGCCCCGTCGCGTCCGGACACCGGCTTCGGCTACATTCAGGCCGGCGAGGCGCTGGACGGCCAGGTCGCCCGCGTCGCCGCTTTCAAGGAAAAGCCGGACGCCGAAACCGCCGCCACCTACCTCGCCAGCGGCGCCTATAGCTGGAACGCCGGCATCTTCCTCTTCCGCCCGGACACCATGCTGGCCGAACTCGCCGCCCACGCGCCGGACATCCTCGCCCGGTCCAGCGAAGCGCTGGAGCGCGCCTATCTCGACGGCGCCTTCCGCTACCTCGACGCCGCCGCCTTCGCCGCCGTGCCCTCAACGTCGGTCGACTATGCCGTGATGGAGCGCACCCGCCGCGCCGCCGTCTACGCCCCGCTCGAATGCGCCTGGAGCGATATCGGCAGCTGGTCGATGGTCGGCGAGGTCTCGTCCCGCGCCAACTCGCCCGCCCCTATCGAGATCGATAGTGCCGACTGCACCGTCCACGCCGCCGACGGCCAGCTCGTCGCCCTCGTCGGCGTCGAAGGCCTGATCGTCGTTGCCGACGGCAACCGTATCCTCATCACACGGAAGGATCGCTCGCAGGATGTCGGCGGGGTCGTGAAGGAACTGAAATCGCGCGGCCTGAAAGACTTCCTCTGAGCCGCCTGTCCCGAAACAGGACACATTTGCCCTGACTTTGCGCCTGACCACTTGCCGGGATTTCTGCTAGATCAATGGCCATGACACGGGACACCGCCAGCGAAGCCTCCGCGAACGAACTCGCCGGCGCCCTCAGGGCCTCGCGCGGTGTGTTCTGGCATGCCGGCGGCTTCAGCCTGTTCGTGAACCTCCTGATGCTCGCCGGCCCGCTCTACATGCTGCAGGTCTATGACCGCGTCTTGGCCTCCCAATCGATCCCGACCCTCGTCGCCCTGACCGTCCTCATCCTCGTCCTCTACGGCACGCTCGGCGTGCTCGAATGGGCCCGCTCCGGCCTCTTCAGCGTCACTGCCTCCAGTTTCGAAGGCCGCCTCGGGCCGCGCGCCGCCGCCGCCGCCATGGCCCAGAGCCTCGCCGACTCGGGCCGCGCCTCCGACCGCCCGATCCGCGACCTGCGCCAGCTGCGCCGCTTCATCGCCAGCCCCGTCGCCGGCGCCGTCTTCGATGCGCCGTTCAGCCCGCTCTTCCTGATCGTGCTGTTCATGCTGCATCCGCTATTCGGCCTCTGGGCCGTCCTCGGCGCGGTCATCCTGGTGGCGACCTCCGCCGTCAACGAGCGCGCCTCGGCCCGCCTCACGCAGGAGAGCGAACACCTCGAACGCGCCAGCGCCCTGCGCGCCGCCGAGATGACGCGCAACGCCGAAGTGCTGAAAGCCCTCGGCATGGGCGAGGCCGTCCGCCGCCGCTGGCAGAGCGTGTTTGACGGCGGCGACACCGCCTTCGCCCGTTCGGGACGCATCCTCTCCGGCTTCACCTCCGGCACCAAGGCCTTCCGCCTGTTCCTGCAGTCCGCCATCCTCGGCATCGGCGCCTGGCTGGTGATCAAGGGCGAAGCCACCCCCGGCGCAATGATTGCCGCCTCCATCCTGATGGGCCGCGCCATCGCCCCGCTCGAGCAGATCGTCGGCCAGTGGCGCGCCATCGCCTCGGCCCGCGAGAACTGGGCTTCGCTGAAGAAAGCCCTCGCCGGCGCGCCGCCCCCCGCACAGCAGATGCCGCTGCCGCCGATCCGCGGCGCGCTGCGCGTCGAGAACGCCGTCGCCGGCCCGCCGGGCAGTCAGACGCCCGTGCTCAAGGGCCTCACCTTCAATCTCGATCCCGGCGACGTGCTCGGCGTCCTCGGCCCCAGCGCCGCCGGCAAATCCTCCCTCGCCCGCGTCCTCACCGGCGCCTGGCCCGTGATGTCCGGCCATGTCCGCATCGACGGCGCCGACCTCTCCGCCCTGCCCTCCGAGACGCTCGGCCCGCAGATCGGCTACCTTCCTCAGCAGGCGGACCTTCTGTCCGGCAGCGTGCGCGACAACATCGCCCGCTTCCGCGACGATGCCGCGCCGGAAGCCATCATCGCCGCCGCCCAGGCCGCCGGCTGCCACGACATGATCCTCCGCCTCGCCAAGGGCTACGACACCGAAATCGGCCTCGGCGGCGCCTATCTCTCCGCCGGCCAGCGCCAGCGCATCGGCCTTGCCCGCGCCCTCTTCGGGGACCCGAACCTGATCATTCTCGACGAGCCGAACTCCAATCTCGACGGCCCCGGCGAGCAGGCCCTGCAGGCCGCCATCGCTACGGCCAAGGCGCGCGGCGCCACCGTCATCCTCATTGCCCACCGCCCCAACGCGATCCTCCACTGCACCAAGCTGATGGTGATCGACGAAGGCCGTATCCGCGAATTCGGCCCCGCCGACGAAGTCCTCGCCAAGGTCATGCCGAAGCCGGGCGCCGCGAACGTCCGCACCCTGCGTCCGGGAGACGGTGGCCATGGCTGACCTCTCCCTCCCCGCCGCCTCCAGTCGCGGCGAATTCCTGAAACAATATCTCTATGCCGGCTGGGGCATCGTCGCCCTCGTCTTCGGCGGCCTGGTTGCCTGGTCGGTCTTCGCCCCGTTCGAAGGCGCCGTGCTCACCGCCGGTCAGATCTCGGTCGAGTCCAACCAGCAGGCCATCCAGCACCTCGAAGGCGGCATCGTCCGCGAAATCTATGTGCGCGAAGCTGACGCCGTCACCGAGGGTCAGAAACTCCTCTCCCTTGACGCCACCTCTACCGGCGCCGCCCTCCAAGGCCTGGAAGCCCGCCTCTACGGCCTGCTCGGCGCCGAAGCGCGCCTCGTGGCCGAACGCGACGGCGCCTCGGCGCTCACCCTGCGCCCCGGCTTCGAAGACTTCGCCGCCCGCCCGGACATGCAGGCCGTCCTCACCTCGCAGGCCGGCCTCCTCAAGGCCCGCAGCGCCAATCTCGGCACGCAAGGCACGATCCTGCGCCAACGGATCGACCAGCTGAACACCCGCATCGCCGGCATGCAGAACGAGATCACCGCCAAGGACGACCAGATCGCCCTCGTCGAGGACGAGATCAGCCGCTTCGAAACCCTGATGGAGCGCGGCCAGGCCGTCATCACCCGCGTCCTCGCCCTGAAGCGCGACCGCGCCCGCTTGCAGGGTGAACGCGACGCGCTGACCTCCGACATCGCCGGCACCCGCGTCCAGATCGGCGAGGCCCGCAGCGAGATCGCCCGCCTCGACCAGGGCAATACCGAAACCCTGTTGACCGACCTGCGCGACGTGCAGACCCAGATCAGCGAACTGGCCGAAGAACGCACCGCCCTGCTCGACCGCTCCGGCCGCCTCGACATCACCGCCCCCCGTTCCGGCCGCGTTATCGGCATCCGCGCCCACACGGTCGGCGGCGTCATCCGCCCGTCGGAGCCCATCATGTACATCGTGCCGGAAAATGACCGCCTGGTCGCCAAGGTCCGCATCAGCCCCATCGACATCGACAAGATCAGCCTCGGCCAGACCGCCGTGCTGCGCTTCAGCGCCTTCAACCAGGATGAAACGCCGCAATTCGACGGCCGCGTCATTGCCGTCTCGGCCGACGCCATCGTCGACGAGGCCACGGGCGCCGCCTATTACGAAGCGATGGTCGAAATCCCCGACGAGGCCCTCGCCGCCTCCAGCTTCCAGCTCCTCCCCGGCATGCCCGTCGAAGCGATGCTCCGTACCGAGAGCAGGAACGTGCTCAGCTACCTCGTCAAGCCGCTTACGGATTCTGTCTCCCGTACATTCCGGGAATGAAATTGGCGCGATTCGTGAATTTCCCCGCCGGCGGACACTTGCGTTGGCAGGCCTTGCCCGGGCGGGCCTAGGCCAGAACGCGCGACAGCTTGTTCAGACCTTCGGCATGCCGGACCGGACTTACCTGCTTGAGCGTCTGTATGTTCAGCAGCTTCCACTGGACAGCCGGAAGGTGGCGGATTGCGGGTTTAGGAAACAGGGTCCAATCCGGTTCGCCAGCTTCGAAAGTCTGGAGGAATCCCTTGTCCGCTTGGGTCAGGGAAATCAGGATCTGATCGAGCATCCGCCTGAACGTCTGTTTGTGCATCTCGTGGTCAGAAGGTGACTGCTCATCCCTTCGAAGTCCGCAGTAAAGGCCCTGCGGCGGTCTTTTGCTTGTCCGTGCAGCCGTTCTGCAACAGGGCGATTGGAACTTACGAGCCCGCCCTTGTGGACGTTCACCTTTCTTCGTGTTACAAAACCTAGGACTAAACAGTTTTTTGTCCGAGGTTTTATAACATAGTGACTATGGCGGCTCCTACGCAGAATGATCGCCTGCTCAGCTACCTGCGCGGGCATCCGATCGCGCGCGCGCATGAACTGCGCGAAGCCGGGATCAGCGCGACGGCCATCTCGCGCGCGGTAAGCGCCGGAGAGATTGTTCGCGTCGGACGTGGGCTATACCAGTCCGTCGACGCCGCCAGCGATCTCCATACAAACTTCGCCGAGGTCGCCATACAGATTCCCAGGGCTGTTATCTGCCTTGTCTCGGCCCTCGCCTTTCACGGCCTGACCGATCAGCTCCCCCGCAAAGTCTGGTATGCGATCGGCGCAAAGGACTGGGAGCCGAAGGTTTCCTACCCGCCCGTCAGGATGGTGAGGCTGCGTGAGCCCTATCTTTCAGAAGGGATCGAAACGCACCGGATCGAAGGCGTGCCTGTGCAGATCTATTCGGTGCCCAAGAGCCTCGCCGACTCCTTCAGGAACCCGAAGCTGGTGGACCGGTCCGTTGCCATCGAGAGCCTGAAGGCAGCACTCGCGCAAAGGAAAGCGAGCCCAGCGGCGATCATGAAAGCCGCCATGGCGTTCGGCGCCGGCAAGGTCATGGGCCCCTATCTGGAGGCCCTGACGTCCAATGGCTAAACCACCTGCGAACATGGCGGCGTCGGTGCGCCAGCGACGACTCAACCTCGCGCGGACCGATGGCCGCGACTTCCAGACCGTGCTTGTCGCATTCGGGCTGGAACGGCTGGTCTGGCGCCTGTCAGTCTCCGGCTACCGCGACCAGTTCTTCCTGAAGGGGGGCATGCTTGTCACCCTCTGGACGTCAGATCCGGGCCGCTTCACCCGCGATGTCGACTTCCTGGGGTTCGGCGCGTCAGTTGAAGAACGGATCCGCGATATCTTTGCCGAGATCCTTTCACTCGACGCGGGGGATGGGCTCGTGTTCGACACAGACGCGCTGACAGTCAGCGACATCCGTGAGGATAAGGTCTATGGCGGCAAACGCCTGCGAACCCTGGCTGACCTCGCCGGCGCCAGGATTCCCATAACGATCGACATCGGATTCGGGGACGCCATCACAGCGCCGGGCTACGAGATCAACTATAGCTCCCTGCTCGACTTCGAAAGCGCACGGATCCGGGCCTATTCGCCCGCCACCGTGATGGCGGAAAAGCTGCAGGCGGTAGTATCGCTTGGCCTGATCAACGGCCGCATGAAGGATTTCTATGATCTCTGGGCGATCCCCAGAGCCGTCGATGTGCCGGCCGACGCGCTGGCAGAAGCCGTACGCGCAACCTTTCAGAGACGAGAAACTCCGGTGCCAGCAGACCGTCCGACAGGCCTGTCAGGCAAATTCGCCGAGCAGCCCGGAAAAGCCGATCAATGGCGCGCCTTTTCGACTTCCACGACCTTGGAAGGCAAATCGCTTGTCAAGACACTGGACGAGATCTGGACGCTCATTGAGCCGGCAGTCCATAGGGCACGAGGATAAAAGAGCGCGAGCGCCCGGCGGCTGCCCTGCGTGCAGGACAGAGCGCCAGAAACGTCCGGGTGGCTTGGTGCACGAGATCGAAGAATGCCTTCGGGCCATCTCACATAATGAACTCATGACGCTTCGCGCACACTACGTGGCCCGTAGCTCCATTCATCTACATCGTACCAGAAAACGACCGCCTGATCGCCAGGGCCTGTGTCAGCTCCGTTAACATCGACAAGATCAGTCTCGGCCAGACGGCCGTCCTGCCCTTCAGCGCCTTCAACCAGGACGAAACCCCGTAAGGCGGCCGCGTCATAGCCGCTTTACAATTTATGCCAGATCCGATCTCAAAATACGTTCCTGAAGTAAATTGCAAAGTACCTTGACCAGAAGACGGAGCATATCGCGGCGAAGCGATGGTCGAAATCACCGACGAGGGCTTCGCCGCCTCCAGCTTCCAGCTCCTGCCCGGCATGCCGGTCGAAGCGATGCTCCGTACCGAGAGCAGGCGCGTGCTCAGCTACCTCGTCAAGCCGCTCACGGATTCGGTCTCCCGCACCTTCCGGAAATAGCCTCCGGCGCCTCGCCTCAGACCGGTTGGCCGACCGTCAGCGGCACGCCCTTCATGGAGCGGGTTTCCGGGCGCGGAATGCCGGTCTGGCGGAACATCTTCTTCAGCTCGGCCTTGCGCGCCGAAAGCTGCTCGCCCAGAGCGGCCATGTCGACGCCGGCCTTCTTCGCCTGCGAAAAGATGCCGCCGCGGCCTTCCTCTTCCTTCACGTGGTGCCTGATCTCTTCCGACAGGACCTTGACCTTGGCGTCATAAAAATCGTCGCCGACATCGCCTTCCATCAGTTCCGCAATCAGCACCTTCGCGCCGTCATGTTCGACATATGCCTCGTCCATCATGTCGTCGTCGACCTCGCCGCGGACGGCGGGATAGAAGATTTCTTCCTCGATCGTGGCGTGGATCGTGAGCTCGAGACAGATCTGCTGGGCGAGCTTCGCCTTGGCGGCGCTGCCACGCGTTGCCTCATATTTTTCAAACAGCTCTTCGACGGCGCGGTGATCGGCCTTCAGCAGCGCGACCGCGTCCATGTTATCCTTCGTGGACGAACCATTTTTCGTAGTACCTTTAGCCATGTGCTTTTCCTCTGCGGGGGTAAGCGGCGCGCCGCGCGCAACCGCTCAGGATTTCAGGATTTGACCGGCGTACCGGTTATATTGAGCCAACGCCGCCACCGCGCATTTGTTCCGGAGAACCTTCCGGCCCCTTCTCCGTTGATGAGGGCAGCTACGCCGCCGGGAACCCTTCATGCAGCACCAACTCGCCGTCTGGCGTCTCACCCCGGTCGCCTCTCTGGATGATCGGGCCTGGCAAGGCCAACCATCTGGAAGGAACTCCTGATTGTCGCCTCAACAGCGGGTGCGGCGATGCTGGAAGCGGGTCGGCATTCTGACAGGATGCGCGGCGTCGGCGACGCCATCTCCCAGGACAACCAGCAGGCCCGCTCGGGATTTGCTGGCGAGAAACTCTACCGCGTCGACTGCACCGACTTGCCCGTCCCCGGCCCCACCGGCACGGTCGTGTTAGAGGAGATGCTGTGACGCATTCCGGCGCCTCCAGCCATTTCCGCGGCACGTGCCTCTTCCTGCCAGATCACCGGAGGTGCGCAGAATGGCAGGAAATTTGCTGAAGTTCTGAGAGGTTGCCTCGCATGCCTTCCTGATCAACGGTTCAACGGGGCCACCATGCAATTACACTCTGCAGCCAGAACCGCGCGAGGCAGGATCCCCCTGTCCGTGGTCATAACCAACTTCAACTATGTCCGCTAACTGCCCATCGCGATCGAAAGCGCCCTGTCGCAGGATCTGCCGGTCGATCTGGTCGTCGTCGACGATCGCTCGACGGATGGTTCTCGCAGCCTGATCCGGTCCTACAGCAATCAGCTGACGCCCGTCATGCTGAACGAAAACGCGGGCCAGGGCGCCGGCTTCAATGCCGGCTTCGCCGCAGCGCGCGGTGATCTCGTGATGTTCCTGGATGCAGATGACTTCCTGCTGCCGGGCGCGGCGGCGCGGATTGTCGCCAACTGCAAACCGGATACCTCTCTTTATCTTTATCCTATGCGCTACGCCGACGAAACCGGCAGCCTGTTCGGCATGCATCCACTGCATGGCTTTTCCGCCGGCGACATCTCCAGCCTCCTCCGGAAAACCGGCCGCTATCACGGCACCATCACCTCGGGCATGGTTTTCGACCGCAGCATACTTGGCACCTTCATGCCGATGGAAACGGATGAGTTTCGTCAGGGAACGGATGGTTATCTCGCCGTGCTCGCGCCGCTGTACGGTCACGTCAGTGCGGAAGCAGACATAATCTCCGCCTACCGCCTTCATGCTGAACAGCACACACGGTCCGCCCCGGACGCCTTCGCCGCCCGCGCGCGCTACCGCATAAGGCACGACGCCTCCCGCTACCGCATCCTGCGGGAACATTCCCGCAAACTTGGCTTGCCGGTGGCCCCCGATCTCGGCCGGCACGATGATCAGCACATCAAGGAACGCCTGATTTCCCTGATGTTTGATGCGGCGCAGCACACCTGTCCGGAAGATACCGAGCAAGGCCTTCTGCGCGAAAGCCGCAGGATTGCTCTGCAGCAGCAAACCGCCCTACGCACCTACTTGCGCGCGGGCTGGTGGGCGCTACTGTCCCTCCTGCCGCCCGCCGCCGCATGTTCAGCTACGAACTGCACCCGGCGTCCCGTCCCGCTTGGTTCACGAAACTCGCACGAGCCCTGAAGAGACCGCGGTAGTCCGCCGACAGGACCTTTACCCTTGCTACTCCTTCGGCCTCTTGCTCATTTGCTCTTGCGAGCATGCTGCAAGTATCTGAAAACTACCTATCGTAGTATATGGACAATTGCCTCACTCCGTTATACCTTGTTTATGAAACAAGGTATAACAACCCATAGATACCGCTTCGCGCACAGGCCAGTTTGTCCATGCAACCGATCCCGTTGGCACTTCAGACCGCTTTCGCCGACCTGATCGAGCGATGCCTCGATGCAGGCTTTGACCGCGATTTTGACGAGCAAGGCCAATTTGTAAAAGTGAACTCGAAAGGCCGTGAGTATTGGTACTACCAGCTCTATGGCGGTGGCACGAGGATCCGGCGATATGTCGGACCTGTGGCCGAAGAGGCTGTTACACAACGGGTAGAGGCATTTGGCCGGCTGAAGGGGGATTTCACCCAGAGGCGGGAATCGGTAAGAGCACTTTCCACAAGCCTGCCTCAACCCGACGCACTCACGGGCAACATCATCGACGCACTTTGGAAAGCTGGATTCTTCCGGCTCAGAGGCGTGTTGGTCGGCACGGTCGCTTTCCAGACATACGCCGGACTACTCGGCATGAAGCTGCCGGGCGCCGCCATCATGACTCAGGACAGCGACTTTGCGCAGTTCAAGGCGATCTCCGACGCTGTGGGGGATTCTCTGCCGCCCATACTGGAAGTCTTGAACTCTGTGGACCAAACATTCGAACCGGTTGCCACCCTGGACGGACCGGCCGCTGTCGCGTTTTCGAACCAACAAAAATACCGCGTGGAATTTCTGACGCCCAACCGCAGCAAGGACGAATACGGATCGAGGCCTGCCTCCATGCCGGCACTCGGCGGCGCAAGTGCGCAGCCGCTGCGCTTCCTTGATTTCCTGATCCACGAGCCAGTCTGGTCGGTAATCCTGCACCGCGGCGGCATTCCTGTCCGGGTGCCACAGCCTGCGCGGTACGCTGTGCACAAACTCATCGTATCCACGCAAAGGCCAGCTCAATCACGCGCCAAGGCGGACAAGGACCTGATCCAGGCAGGCCTGCTCATCGAGGCTTTGAGCGTCCGGCGTAGTTTTGAACTGGGCGAAGCCCTGCACATGGCGGAGATATCCGGCCCCAAATGGAAAGCCGCGATCAGCCGGGCAGCAACCGGACTCGACTCGGCGATTGTCCCGCTACTCGTTAAGGCCCGGGAGGCCTACAGGGCAGGTTAGCCCTCCAGCCCACCCCTACTCCTTCGGCCGCTTGTATCTCGGCGGGCCGCCGGGGCCGATCTTGCCGGCATACGGGTTCTTGCCCTGGCGCACGAACAGCCGGATCGGCACGCCGTGCATGTCGAACGCCTCGCGCACGCCGTTGACGAGGTAGCGCTTGTAGCCTTCCGGCATCTGCTCGCCGCGCGACGCGATCAGCACAAATGTCGGCGGCCGCGCCTTCATCTGCGCCATGTAACGCGGCTTGATGCGCTTGCCCTGCACGCTCGGCGGCGGATGGTGCTCGACCGTATGGCGCAGCCAGCGGTTGAGGTCGCCGGTCTTCACCTTCGCGGTCCAGTCCTTGTACACCTGCACGACCGCCGGCATCAGCTTGTCGACATGCCGCCCCGTCAGGCCCGACAGGAACACGACCGGCGCGCCCCCGCCATTCGGCACCAGCCGGTTGGCCAGATCGCGGATGTGGCGCGCCGCGCCGTCCTGGTCCTGCACCGAGTCCCATTTCGACATCACCAGCACCAGTCCCCGGCCTTCGCGCAGCGCGAGGTCGGCAATCTGCAGGTCCTGCTTCTCCAGCGCGTCATGCGCGTCCATCACCAGCGCGACCACATCCGCATACTTCAGTGAACGGATGGTCTCGGCGGTGGACATCCGCTCCAGCTTTTCCTGCACGCGCGCCTTGCGGCGAAGGCCCGCCGTATCGACCAGACGGATCTGGCGGCCTTCCCATTCCCAGTCGATGGTGATCGAGTCGCGCGTGATGCCCGCTTCCGGCCCGGTCAGCAGGCGCTCCGATTGCAGCAGCTGGTTGATCAGTGTCGACTTGCCGGCATTCGGCCGCCCCACGATCGCGAGGCGTATCGGCCGCGGCGTCTCCGGCTCCACATCCGGCGTGTCCACATCGGCGGCCTCGATGGCGGCCACCAGTTCGTCGTCGGACAAGGTCTCGTCTTCGATGTCGATATGCGCGAGCTTCTCGAGAATGTCGTCTCCGGCCCCGCCCGCATAGTTCGGCTCGGCCTCCTCCAGCGCCCGCTCGAACGCTTCCGGGCCCAGCACGGTGCGGATCGCCTCATAGAGTTCCGCAAAGCCCTCGCCATGTTCCGCCGACAGGCCGACCGGCTCGCCGAGGCCCAGGCTGAACGCATCCATCACGCCTGCCTCGCCCTGGCGCCCCTCGGCCTTGTTGGCCGCCAGCACCACCGGCATGTTCGCCCGGCGCAGCAGCATCGCGAAGGTCTCGTCCTCAGGCGTCACGCCGACGCGCGCATCGATCAGGAACAGCGCCACATCCGCCTCGGCAATCGCCGCCTCGGTCTGCGCCCGCATCCGGGCTTCCAGGCTGTCATCGCGCACATTGTCGAAGCCGGCGGTGTCGATCACCAGCAGCGGCAGCGTCGCCAGACGGCCTTCGGCCATCTTGCGGTCACGCGTCACCCCCGGCTGGTCATCGACCAGCGCGATCTTCTTGCCCACCAGACGGTTGAACAAGGTGGACTTGCCGACATTCGGCCGTCCGACAATCGCGAGCTTCAATGGCAAGGCTTTCGCCCTCCTCAAAAATCAGAGGGCGGAGCGAGTATTCCCGGTCTGCCCTAGTCGATAGCGATCAGTTTGGCGTCATCCGTCAGGACAAACAGCCGCCCCTGCGCCGCAATCGGCTCGATATACACGGTATCCCCCAGCTTCAAAGAGCCCGTCTGCGTGCCGTCCTGCACCGAGAAGGCCTGCAGGTCGCCGCGCGAGGAGACCACGATCACCCGTCCGGAGGCCACAATCGGGGCCGAATAGCTGATCCGCTTCTTCTTGTCCTTCTCGTCCTGGAACTGGCGCAACTGCACCACCCAGTAGGCTTCGCCGGTCGCCGCATCGAGGCAGGCGAGCTCGTTTTCGGTGCCCAGCACGAACAGGAACCGCCCGGCCAGCGCCGGCGCACGGGTCGATCCGACCGGCGCGGTCCAGACCCGGGCGCCGCTGCGGCCATCGATGGCCACCGTGGTGCCGGACTGGCTGGACGCAAACACAAGGCCGGCGCCGAGCACCGGGCGCGAGCCGATATCGTTGATCTCGGAAATCGGCGTGAACCGCCCGGCCTGCGACAGTGCGTCGGTCCACAGCCGGCGGCCGTTGGCCGCAAGATAGGCAATCACTTCGCCCGAGGAGAACGGCGCAATCACGAAATCCTCGACCGCCGCGACGCTGGAACTGCCCAGCACACGGGCCGATTCCGAAATCGCCTGGTCGCTCCACAGCGTGGCGCCGTCGGCCAGGTTGATGGCGTAGACTTCGTTATTGTTCGAGGTCACGAAAATCCGGCCGTCAGTAACCGTCGGCGATCCGGTCATCGGCGCGCCGAGGTCGCGGCGCCATTTCTGCGCGCCGTTCGCGGCGTCGAGGGCCACGACATAGCCATACCCGCTCGCCACCACCAGCACGTCGCCGGCCACGGCCAGTCCGCCGCCGATGGCGCTCTTGTCGCGCTTGGAGATGCCCTTGAGGCGCTCGCTCCAGGCTTCCGAGCCATTGTCGAGGCGCGAGGCACGCACCGTCTGGGTCGCGTCGAGCGTGAAGATGGTTGTTTCATTGGTCACCGGCGGCGTCGTCAGCGCGCTCTTGGTGGACGACCCCTTGCCGACGGACCGGCGCCAGGCAATGTTCAGCTCCGGCGCGGCGATCACGTGCCCGGGCGCCTTGGTGGGGTTGCCGCCCGCTTCGGTCCAGGCGGTTACGGCTCCCGCTTCGGGGATCTCGACGGCAATGCCGGTCAGCGTCGTGCTCGCCGCAATGCGCTCTGCATCCAGCACCATCGTGATGCGCCCGGTTTTCTCTTCTTCGGCCAGCTCTTGTTTCTTGTCGTTGCCGAAGCTGGGCAGGCTGTTGCAGGCGCTCAGCGCCGCCAGCGAAATCAGTGCCAGGCCGGCAGCAGTCGGGTGAAATCTCATTGGCCAGTCTCCTGCGGCGCTTGCGCAGCCGTGTCTGTGGGCGCCTCGGTGGGCAGGGGTACTTCGCCCGCGCTGCCCGGCAGGACAGGAATGGCGTCGAGGGCAATCTCGGCCCGCTGCACCACGCCCTGAGGCGCGGCCGCGTCAAACTTCAGCCGGCTGTATTCTGTCCGCGCCCGGGCAATGTCGCCGGTCGCAAAGGCCTTCGCCGCGATCAGCTCCCGCGCCAGCGCGCCGAGCGCCGTGTCCTCGGTCACCAGCGCGCCGAGCGTCGCTTCCAGTTCCGGCATCGTCAGCGTGTCCGCCCGGAAATAGGCCGCCTTCAGCAGCGCCGCCCGCTCATACGGCCCGCCTTCGGTGCCGCCGATGGCCGCCAGCGTGGCCGCCGCCGCTTCAGCATTGCCGCCGCCTTCCAGCTGCGTCTGCGCCAGGTAATGGGCTGCCAGCGGGGCCAGCTTGGACTCGCTGTCGACGATCGCCTGAAACGCGGCCTGCGCTTCTTCATACTGGCCTTCCTCGAGCGCCTTCACGGCATTCTCGAGTTCCAGCGCCCGCGCCGCGCGCGCCGCTTCGGCCTGTGGACGCAGGATGAACTCGTTGATCGCCACCGAGCCGATCAGCACCGCCACGGAGCCATAGACAAACGGGCGCCAGCGCCCCCACCAGCTCGCCAGTTTTTCCTGGCGCATGCTTTCATCGACTTCGGTAAAAATGTCAGACAAGCGGGGCTCCGGACGGCTTTTTGAGGATTCGGCGCAAACCTAGACGCCGCAAGGGGCGGCTGCAACGGATCAGCGCTGTTAGGCTTCAGGTTTTCGCAGGCTGTAGGTCTCGGCCTTGGCGGGGAAGGTCCGCGCCCGCACGTCATCGGCATAGGTGGCCACAGCCTCGGAGATCGCCGTATTCAGGCTGGCATACCGGCGCACGAATTTCGGGGTCCAGTCAAACAGGCCCAGCATGTCCGGGGTCACGAGGATCTGCCCGTCACAGGCGCTGGACGCCCCGATCCCGATGGTCGGGCACGCCACCGCTGCGGTAATCTCCGCCGCCAGGTCCTCCGCCACGCCTTCGATCACGATGGCAAACGCCCCGGCCTCCTCGGCCGCCTTGGCCTCCGCCATCACGCGCTCACGCTCGTCCAGCGTGCGCCCCTTGGCCCGGAAGCCGCCGTCCACATTGATCGCCTGCGGCCGCAGCCCGACATGACCCATCACCGGAACGCCCCGTTCCACAAGGTGGGAAATCTGGCGCGCGGCATACGCCCCGCTCTCGATCTTCACCGCCTGGCAGCCGGTCTCCTTCATGATCCGCGCAGCATTGAGAAACGCCTGATCGGCATTCGTCTCGTAACTGCCGAACGGCATGTCGACGACCACGAAGGCCTGCGTCGACCCGCGCATCACCGCCTGCCCGTGCAGGATCATCATCTCCATCGTCACGCCGACCGTCGAGGCCAATCCGTGCACCACCATCCCGACACTGTCGCCGACCAGCAGCAGGTCCGCATGCGCGTCCAGCAGCGCTGCCGTCGGCGCATCATACGCCGTCAGGCAAACCAGCGGCGTGCCCCCCTTGGCAGCGGCAATGTCCTTGACGGTCTTACGTTGTGTCTGCGTTTGTTTTGACATGGCCCTGCGATTAGCCCGCCAGCGCGCCGCCCGCAAGGAAACAGGAAGGTTAACCGCAATGCTGCCGAAACCCGGAAACCTCCTCGCCTGGAGCGCCCTCTACGGCGCCCTCGGCTTCGCGGCGGGCTTCGCCTTCGGCGCCCTGCGCCAGCTCGTCCTCATCCCGGCCCTCGGAGAAAAGCTTGGCCGGTTGGCAGAGTTCCCGATGGTTACCGCCGCTGCCTGCGCCATCGGTATCTGGACCGGCGCCCGAACCACCGCGCCCGCCCTCGCCATCGGCCTCCTCGGCGTCCTCGTCCTGATCGCCTTCGAAAGCACGATGGCCCTCGGCTTCATGCGCGTCAGCCTCGCGGACTACCTCGACGGGTATGACGTCACGCGCGGATCGCTTTTCCCCATCGGCCTCGCCGTGATGGCGCTCGCCCCGTTCGCAGGCCGCCGGCTGAAACGCCCCTGACCCCTTAGCCCGGCAACACCGCTACCCCGAACAGGATGGGGTGCAGCCAGAGCAGGATCGCCGCATACGCGCCCAGCCCCACAACTACGGCGCCGACATCGCCCATCACATTGACCGCAGCCTCCGGCCCCGGCCCATTGTCGCCGCGCTTCTTCACCGCGATCCGGTCAAGTACGCCGTAAGCCAGGAAACTGCCGAACAGGACGACCGAGTTCAGCTCCCCGTTCGCCAGCAGGTGCCCGAACGCCCAGACCTTCACCGCCAGCAGCATCGGGTGTTTCACCGCCTTCCTGATATGCCCGGTCGGCAGATAAGCCGCCGCCAGGAAGATCATCGCGAAGGCCATCAGCAGCAAGTTGATATGCGCCAGGAATGCCGGCGGCGTGTAAAGGATCGGCGCCGGCCGCGCCGCCCCATAGCCCCAGACGATCAGCACAAACCCCGCCAGCGACAGAAGACTATAGAGACCCATATACGGCCCCTCGCCCATCTTCACCCGCAGATCCTTCCCCGGCTCACGGCTCCTGTAAGCCGAAAACAGGTGCGCCCCGAAAAAGATCACGAGCCCCAGAACAAGATAGATCATCGCATGGCCTCCCCGGCATTTGCCACAGGCTAGCCTGATCCTTCGGCCGCGTGAAGCGGCCCTCCTCTAACCCCTGTCCCACCGGGAGAGGCTGCGAGGGGCAAGCGATTGCACTGCAAGCGCCCCGAGCAGGCCGGCCGCCGCAGGCGGTGGGAGGTGAGGGGCTTGAGGCATGCAATTACGCCCACATCCCTGCCAACCTCGCCCCGACAAAATCAGGCGCCTGCAAGATACTTCCGGAAACTTGCGCCCCACCCTCCGCGCCGGAGGTATACTCCCCGCATGACGAGCCCCCCTCCGCCCCCGGATCATATCCGCCCCCCGAAGAGCCCGCGGCGCAGAAGCGATAAAATGTGAGATCGAATGAAAAACAAACGATACGCCGCGAGAAAGAAACAGCGGGAAAACGACAAGGAACGAGAGGGAAAGAGAGGGTTTCTCGGGGGAAAGCCCCCTACTCCGCCTGCTGCACCGTCTCGCCGCCGCCGCTGGCTGCCCGCGCCGGCGCGGCACTGGCAAAGGCCTGCGCCATGCCGCGGTAGAAGGCGATGCGGTCTTCCGAGGCCGGGTCCAGCACCAGCGCGGTGTCCGAACCAAACAGCGGCGCCGGTTTCCTGCCTTCGTGCGCCATCTCCATGAGGTCCGACCAGATATCCGCCG
Organism: Caulobacterales bacterium; assembly: GCA_038251755.1. Classification (GTDB taxonomy): domain Bacteria; phylum Pseudomonadota; class Alphaproteobacteria; order Caulobacterales; family Hyphomonadaceae; genus Hyphomonas. The sequence continues at coordinate 2,920 of JBBSAZ010000008.1, read as the reverse complement.
GCAGGCCGCCGCCGGTCACTTTCTTCATCGCCGTGTCATCGTCATTGCCGACCCAGACGCCGCCCACATAGACCGAGGTGAAGCCGACAAACCAGGCATCGCGCCAGTCCTGGCTGGTGCCGGTCTTGCCCGCCACCGTCCAGTCCTTGAGGCGCGCATTGTGCCCGGTGCCGATCGAGGCGCTGACCACCCGCGTCATCATGGCGTTCATGTCGGCGGCATAATCCTCCGCATACACACGTTCGCCTTCGGTGGCCGGCTGCTCGAACAGGACATTGCCGCGCGTGTCGGTCACTTTCGCGATAATGTACGGCTCGATCCGCCGCCCGCCGGACTGGAACACGCCGTAGGCGCCGGTGATCTCCCAGAGGGTCACTTCCTGGCTGCCGAGGGCGAGCGAGGGATAGGGCTGCATCGTGCTCTTGATCCCGAACCGCTTGGCCAGTTCCGCCACCCGCTCGGGATTGGACTCGTTGCCAAGCTCGGCCGCAATCGTGTTGGTCGAGCGCGTCAGCGCCTCGCTCAGCGTCATCGGCCCGATATACTCGCCGTTATAGTTCACCGGCTTCCACTTGCCGATGCTGATCGGGCGGTCGTTGAACACGTCATAAGGCGAATAGCCGTCTTCGAGGGCGAGGGCGTACACGAACGGCTTGAAGCTCGATCCCGGCTGGCGCTTGGCCTGCGTCACGCGGTTGAACGGCGAGGTCTTGTAATCCGCCCCGCCCGCCATCGCCACCACCCGGCCATCCGTACCCAGAATAAGCGCGGCGGCCTGCGTCGCCTTCAGCGCCGGGCCGTCCTTCGCCAGCCGCTCGGTCACGCGCGCCTGCACGCGGGCCTGCAGCTCCGGGTCAATCGTCAGCGTCACCACCGCGTCACCCGGCACGCGCGGCAGCACGGCGGCCAGCCGCTCGGTCGCCACATCCAGCACATAGCCCAGCTCGGCATCATACACCGGCGGCTTGATGATGTTGATCTCGGCCTCCAGCGCCGCCTTCTCTTCCTCGCGCGTGATGAACCGCTCGGCGCGCATCTCGCGCAGCACATAGCCCTGGCGGTCTTTGGCGCCCGCAAGGTTCTCGCGCAGGTTCAGCTTCGACGGCGCCTTGGGCAGCGCCGCCAGCAGGGCCGCTTCCGGAATGGTCATCTGCTCCGGCGGCTTGCCGAAATAATACCGCGACGCGGCGTCGATGCCGTAGAGGCCCGAGCCGAAATACACCCGGTTGAGATACAGGCTCAGGATCTCGTCCTTGGTCATCCGCTTTTCGAGCTGGCGCGCCAGCGTGATTTCCTGCGCCTTGCGCTGCATCGTCTGGCCGGAATGCAGCACCAGGTTCTTCACCAGCTGCTGGGTGATCGTCGAGGCGCCGGACACCGTCTCGCCGGCCGCCGCATTGGAAATCGCCGCGCGGGCAATCGCCGCCTCGTCGGCGCCGTCATGTTCGTAGAACCGCTTGTCCTCCGCCGCGAGGAACGCCTGCGGCACATGGCGCGGCAGGTCCGCCACAGCGATCGCGCGGCCGTAGCGCGGCCCCTTCACGGTCAGCGTCACGCCATTGGTGTCGACGAACTCGATGGCCGGTTCTCGGTTGGCGTCCCAGAGTTCGGAAATATTGCTCGGCAGTTTCGGCATGCCATTGTGCAGGCTATGCCACTTCCACGCCGCCCAGAGGCCGCCCGCCAGCAGGATACCGCCCACCGCGAGGACCAGGTAGCGCACCGCTGGGCTCTGCCGGCGCAGGAATGCGGGGGTCGGCACGCGGACGATGCGGGGCATCTGGGGAGGTGTGGGAAACTGGTTGGTCATGGCTGCCGTGCTGTCTCCGGCTGTCTGGATGAACCTGCCGTGAGCGCGCAAGCCTACCTGTAAGAAGATTACGGCAGGGTGAAGGCGTCCCGGTTAGGGAGACATCCCTAGGGCGCACGCCGCCGAAAGGTGGTACGGGATTTACAGATGCAACCCGGGATTCCTCACATGCGACCTCTACTTTTTGCCCTCGCCGCTACGGGTCTGGCCCTCGCCGCCGCCTGCACCCAGGAGACCGAAACGCCGGTGACGGTGCCGGTCGAAGTGCCGGACGCGCCGGCCCCGACCCCTGCCACGGCTGCCCCGGTCATCGACGCCGCCGCTCTCGGCATCCCGATGGACGAAGGCTCGATCGCCGATGGCCGAGAGATCGCGGTCCACCAGTGCTCGAACTGCCACGGCCTCGACAGCGACGCGAGTCTGCGCCCCGAAGCCCCGCCGCTGCGCTACGTCCTGTCGATCTATCCCGCCGAATCCCTCGCGGAAGACTTCAGGAGCGGCATCCATGTCGGCCACGAAGACATGCCCGACTTCGTATTCGGCGACCTCGGCATGGACGTATTGCTGAGCTACCTCGTGTCCATCCAGGAACCACGCCCGGCCGAGTAGGCTGCGCCGCGCAAAACTGCTATTGTCCCGTTGGGCACCCGTCGTGGCGGATGTGGTCATATCCTAAGCGCGTGATGACCGAAGCCATGCGGAACGGATTGCCGCGCGGCTCGAAAGTTACGGGGTCAGCGCCTGGTATGACGCCCGGCTGGAACACGCAGCCCCCTTTGACACGGCAATCCAGACCAAATTGTCGAACGCCCGAGCCATACTCGTGCTCTGGACGGATCAGTCTGCCAGTTCCGAATGGGTGCGCGCCGAAGCCAGTCATGGCCGGGACGGGGGACTCCTCCTAGCCGCCACCCTCCAGACCTGCGCGCTGCCAACGCCGTTCAATCTCTTGCAGGGATGCGACCTGCGCCAATGGCAAGGTGATGGCCGGTATTCCGAGTGGCACAAGCTGGTCGGAGCGCTCGGCGACCGGATCGGCCGCCCCGGGCTGTTGCCTTACGCGATGGCGCGCGCGAGTGGCCTCCTGCTGCCACTGCAGGACTGGACGCT
>JBBSAZ010000007.1:0-25776 GCA_038251755.1 Caulobacterales bacterium | reverse complement strand
TGGTCGCGGCGTTTTCCCGAAAACCGGTTCCCCCTTTTCGGAACGCCTCTCTAGAGCAAGCGATCTGATGGAATCAGATCGCTTGCTCTAGTTTCTTGATTTGTCGCAAATTCTTTCGCTCAACCGGTAACCACTTGAGCGGAATTTGCTTTAGTCCGTCCGCCTGAGGAAGACATAGAAGGCCCCTGCCCCGCCATGCTTGGGGTGCGACTCGGCATAGCCCGAGACAAGCCGGCGTGCGCCGGGGGATTCGAGCCAGAGCAGGAAATTGCGGCGCAGCACGCCCTGGCCTTCCTTGCCTTTGCCGGTGATGACGAGCACGCAGCGTGCGCCGTCCGCCTGCTGACGTTCGAGGAAAGCGGGCAGCGCGCGCGAGGCGCTGACCTGCGTGTGGCCGTGCAGATCAAACCGCGCGGCGATGGAGAGATTGCCGCGCCGGACTTTCTTCTCGCCGCCGCGCTCGGCGGGCGGCGCAGGTGTTTTTGGCGCTTCCGGTTTATGTGATTTTGGCGCGGCCCTGGGCGGCGGCGTATCCAGTTCCGTGCGGCCGGATTCCAGCGCGGCGGACAGTTCTTCGAGGTCGGCGGCGCGCTTGCCGATGGGCTTGACCGTCGCGGCGACGCGCGCCCAGGCGCGGGCCTCCTCGGGCGACAGACTGCGGCGGGTCATCAGCCCGGTTGGCCGGATGCGGGGAGGCTGGCAATGAGGCCGGCTTCGAACATCCGTTCGGCGACCGCGCGCGGCAGCAAAACCCAGAGGCGCCCTTTGGCGTTCATCGTACCGGCGCGGTTGCCGGCATCTACGCCGGTTCCGAAATAGATGTCGCCGCGGACCGGGCCCTTGATGGCGCCGCCGGTATCCTGCGCGATGAGCAGGCCGGACCATTCGCCGCCAAGGCCCGGCGCCGTGGTCTGTATGAACATCGGCACGCCGAGGGCGTGGAATTCGGGATCGACCGCCATCGAGCCGAGCGGCGTGAGCGGCACATTGTGGGCGCCGTTCGGGCCGAGATCCGGGTCGCCTTCGGGAAGCGACTGGAAGAAGACGAAGCGCGGATTGATGTTCATCGCTTCGCGCACTTCGGCATCGGTAGAACGGTCCATCCAGCCGCGGATGCCTTGCATCGAGCCTTCGCCGCGCGTGATACGGCCGGTTTCGATCAGCCAATTGGCGACTGATCTGAAGGCTTGTCCATTGTGCGCGGCGTAGGCGGCGCGCAGCGTCATGCCGTCCGGAAAGGTCAGCCGGCCTGAGCCCTGGACCTGCAGGAAGAACACATCCGCCGGGTGCGCATAGGCGATGGCCGGGCCGCCGCGCGCGGTGATGTCCGCGCGCGCGGGATACGGCCGGGTCGAGCCATCCGGCAGTTTCTGGAGCGGGCTGTCGCCATCGGCGACGAAGTCGGACGGGACGGTAAAGACCGGTTCGGTGAAGACGCCTTCAGGCGCGCGGCGGGCCTCGTAGCGCGGCTCGAAATAGCCGGTGAACTTGTCCTTGCCTTCACGGTCGATGATCTCGAGTGGCACGAACTGCGTTTCGAAAATCCGGCGGGCGGCAGCATCGTCAGCGGCGGATTCGAGGGCCGCGCAGCCGGGTTGCCAGTCGCCTGCGGTGCCGGCCCAGGGCGCGCTGCGCGACAGGGCGGCGTCAAAGGCGCGGCGGGTGAAGCGGTCGCAGGTGCGCCGGAAGGCCTCGACCGGGGCGGCGAGCGGGGCGCTGCTCCAGCCGGGGAGCTCGCGATAGGTGGCCGGGTTGGCAGACGGCGGCGGGCCGGAGGATCCGGAGCCGCCCGTGACGGGGCGCTGCTCGATCGGCGCAGGGGCGGTCTGGCAGGCCGACAGGATCAGGGCGAGCGGAAGAAGGAATCTGAAATGTCGCATGTCTCCGGATATGCCGCGAAACGGCCCGGCCTGTCACCCGGCGATTCACCTTGCAGGAGAGTCAGACCGCGACGTCCACATCATCGAGCAGCCAGTTCGGATCCATCGAGGCGACTTCGCGCTTGAAGGTCCAGATTTCCTTGGCGGTGCGGGTCACCTCGCCGTCGCCCAGTTCGGCGTCGTAGCGGACCGAGACCCGGGCGATGCCGGCTTCAAGGTCAGCCCGGTCGATCTCCGCGCGCTTGATGCGCAGGAGTTCGAAGGCGCGGTCATTCGAGGTTTCGCGGGCCTTTATGGCGGCGTCCCAGGCTTCGTAAACGTCATCGTCGAGCAGCGGGCGCAAGGCCGCGCGGTCGCCGCGAGCATAGGCGCCGACGATCATCGTGTAGGCCGCCTTGGCGCCGCGCAGGAATTCCTCCGCCGAGAAAGCGCTGTCGGCATTGTAGATTTCCTCAAGCCCGCCGGCGGCCGGGCCGGTGAAGATCGGCCGTTCGGGTTCGGTACGGCGGGGCGCGGGGGCCTGCGCCTCGGGCGCACCGCCGCGCTGTTCCGGCGCAGGCGCCGGGCGCTGCATCGGGCGCTCGTCCCCTCCCCGGCCGAGGGCCACATAGAGACGCCACAGCACGAACAGCGCCACGGCAGCCAGGATGAGGACTTCGATTACAGGGTTCGACATTTTAGGGGCAGGATCCTCGAGTTATCCACAGGGTTCAGGGTTAGATAGTGCAGGCAAGGCGGACGTGCCAGCCTTTGCGTTGCGCGGCCAAGGGGCGCATGCTAGGCGCGGGGCCCGGCAGCCACCCGGAAAGTGTAGAGGATTCATAATGACAGATACCAGCGCCCCCGCAAACCCCACTCCCGGCGGCCCGGCGCAGCCTGCGCCCTCGCTGCGGGTTCTTGGCCAGTATGTGAAGGATCTGTCATTCGAAAATCCGGGCCATGCAGCCGTGCAGACCCAGCCGAACATCGATCTCGGGATAGACGTCGGCGCTGCGCCCCATGTCGATGGCAACGGATTGTTCGAAGTCTCCCTGAAGCTCTCCGCCAAAGCGGTGTCGGGCGAGACGACCCTGTTCATCACCGAACTCGACTATGCGGGCCTGTTCCAGTTGTCGAACGTCACCGAAAAGCAGATCGAGCCGATGCTGCTGATCGAGTGCCCGCGCCTCCTGTTCCCGTTTGCCCGCCGGATCATCGCCGAGATCACGCGTGAAGGCGGCTTCCCGCCCCTGCTGATCGATCCGGTCGATTTCGTGCAACTCTACCAGGCCCAGTACCGCAAGGCGGCGGAACGCGCGGGCGAGACGCCCGCCTGATCCTTAATGGACCGTTTTCCAGAGCGCGCCGGCACCGAGCTTCTCGATGAGCGCGGCGTGGGCCGCGAGTTCTTCATCTGTCGCGGATGACGCGAGCGGCTTCGGCCGCTGAAGCGCGGGCGGGCGCACCGGACCGCCTTCCAGATCATTCGCGGCGTCGAAGCTGAACGCGCGGGCGCGCCCGCCCAGCAGTTCGAGATACACGCTGGCGAGCAGCTGACTGTCGAGCAATGCGCCGTGGAAGGTGCGGCTTTCGAGCGAAATATCGAAGCGCTTGCAAAGCGCATCAAGGCTGGCCGGTGCGCCGGGGAAGCGTTTGCGCGCCATCGCGACCGTGTCGATCCAGCGTTCGTCCGGGATCGGCGGGCGATCGCAGCGGGCCAGTTCGGCATTCAGGAAGCCGCGGTCGAACGCGGCGTTATGCGCGACCAGGGTCGCGTCCCCTACAAAGCTGAGAAAGGCATCGACGATATCAGGGTGTTCGAACGGCGGTTTGTCCCTCAGGTCCGCGTCGGTGATGCCGGTGATGCGGATGGTGGCTTCGGAGACCGGCCGGCCGGGATTGATCAGACGGCGGAAGGTCCGCCCGGTCGGTATATGGTTGATCAGTTCGACGGCGCCGATTTCGATCACACGGTCGCCGTCTGCCGGATTGAGGCCGGTGGTTTCGGTATCGAAGGCGATTTCGCGAATGCGGGCGGTCATGCGTTTCTTTCGGCGGCGAGGCGAATCATCAGGGCGACTATGGCGCGAACGTGGCCCTGGGCAAAGTCGAACCCATGCGCCGTGGAGAGGATGAAGTCGGCGCGGGCGCGTTTGTCACCGTCCGGCATCTGGCGCGCCCGGATGGCCTCGAAGGTTTCCGGCGTCATCCCGGGCCGGGCAAGGACGCGCTCGCGCTGGACTTCCGCCGGAGCGGTGACAACCAGCGTGAAATCGCAGTGCCGGTCCCCGCCGGTTTCGAACAGGAGCGGAATGTCGACAACGGCGAAGGCGGCGCCTTGGGCATGTGCATCGCGGCGAAAATCGAGCTGGGCGGCACCGGCGAGTGGATGGACGATGCCTTCGAGCTGTTTCATCGCGTCCGGATTGTCGAGCACACGGGTGCGCAGGCGTATGCGGTCGACCGCGCCGCCGTCGGTGACGCCCGGGAAGGCCGCCTCGATGGGTGCGACGGCAGCGCCGCCTCCGGCATACAGTGCATGGACGGCGGCGTCGGCATCATAGACCGGCACGCCTTCCTCGCGGAAGAGAGTGGCGGTGGCGGACTTTCCCATGCCGATGGAACCCGTCAGCCCAAGGATGATCATTGGACAGCCTCCAGAAGCGAGCGTGCGCGGGCATGCGCGGCAGCGAGGTCCGGCGCGGCGCCGAACCAGAGTTCGAAACTGAGCGAGGCCTGCGCGACCAGCATGCCAAGCCCGTCCAGGGCGCGCCAGCCCTTCCGGCGCGCTTCGGCAAGCGCAGCGGCGGCGCCCTTGCCATAGCTTATGTCGTAGAAAATGCCGCCAGCCGATTCCGGCAGTTCGAGCGCCGCGCCGGTATGGCCGAGACTGAGTGTGTTGATGACAACGCTGGCGCGCGCGAGTTGGGCGAGGCCTTCTTGGAGCGACAGGATGCGGGCCGCCGGAGCCAGATCGAGCGCGAGGGATTCAGCACGGGCAATCGTCCGGTTACAGAGGGTCAGGCGCGCGCCGCGGCGGGCGAGCACATCTGCGACGGCGCGGGCAGAGCCCCCTGCCCCGAGCAGGAAGACCTCGCGGCCATCGACGTTGATATCGCCGTAATCGAGCGTCAGGGCAAAGCCGGGCGCATCGGTATTTTCAGCATGCCACTGGCCGCCCGGCGTGCGCACCAGCGTGTTGGCAGCGCCGAGGCGGCGGGCCGTGTCGCTGGCGGTAGGAGCAAGACGCAGCACGCTCTCCTTGTGGGGCAGCGTGACATTGAGCCCAATGGCTTCGTGGGCGCGCAAGGACTCCAATGATGCCGAAAGCTCGTCCGCCTTCACTTCCAGAGCGGCGTAGACAGCATCGATGCCGTTTTCGCGGAGCCAGTGGTTGTGGATATAGGGCGAGAGCGAGTGAGCGACCGGATCGCCGATGACGCCGAGCAGCCTGGTCATTGCGGCAGGACCTTCCGGACACGGAGATAGTCGAGCAGCGGCAAGAGCGGCAGGCCCAGGATGGAAAAATAGTCTCCTTCGATCCGGGAAAAGAGTTGCGCCCCCCGGCCTTCGAGCTGATAGGCGCCGACGGTGGAGAGGAGCAAGTCACCGCAAGTCTCGACATAGTCGTCAATGAATTCGGAAGAGAGCTGTCGCATCGTTAGCTTCGGGCGGGCGAGATGTCGCCAGACGGATCGGCCGTCTTCGCAGACAACGATGGCGGTCTCCAGCGTGTGGGATTTTCCGGAAAGACGGTTGAGGTGATTTTTGGCCTCGGCCAGATCGTGCGGCTTGTCGAAGGCCTCCTCGCCGAGGGCCAGCATCTGGTCGCCGCCGATCACGAGACCCGGCCGGTTTTGCGAAACACGGACGGCTTTCATCTCGGCCAGTTGCATGGCCTGGTCGCGCACGGAGACGCCGTCGGCGCGCATCGCGGTGCGAAAAGATTCTTCGTCGACATTCGGCGCAACAGCGTCGGCGCCCACCCCTGCGGCGGTCAGCAAGGCGCGGCGACTGGCGCTGCCGGATGCGAGCGTGACGGCCAGGCTCACGGATGGCCCCGGCGTTCATGAAGGAAGTTCAGAATCGCGGCGGCGGTTTCTTCGACCGAACGACGGGACACGTCGATGGTCTTCCACTGGTTCCTCTGGAAGAGGCGATTGGCCTGCGTGATTTCCTCGCGCACCGCTTCCTCATCCGCATAGTCACCGGCATCATCCTGGTTGAGCGAAATCAGGCGCTGACGCCTGATCTGCACGAGACGCTCGGCGGAAATCTTGAGGCCAACAACGAGTGGCCCCTTGTCGCCCATCGTCTCCAGGAAGTCTGGCAACGCGGCGCCGGGCACCAGCGGAATGTTGCCGGCGCGCACCTTGCGGTTGGCGAGATAGACACAGGTCGGCGTCTTTGATGTGCGGCTGACGCCGAGCAGGATGACATCGGCGCCGATCAGGCTTTCCATATTCTGGCCGTCATCATGCGCGAGGGTGAAGTTGATCGCTTCCATCCGTTCGAAATAGTCTTCATCCATCGCGTGCTGGCCAGCGACGCGGTTGTTCGCGGCGACGCCGAGATGGCGGCTCAGCATCGCAATCGAGGGGTCGAGGACCGGCAGCGTCGGAATGCTCCGCTCACGGCAGAAGGACTCGAGGCGGGCGCGCAGTCCGGAATCGGAGATCGTATACCAGACGACGCCGGGCGCGGCTTCAATTTCCCGCGTGACCCGTTCGAGCTGGCGTTCGGAGCGGACCAGGTAGTAGTTGTGTTCGAGCGGCTGGACATTCTCGAACTGCGCGCAGGCGGCGCGCTGCACAGCGTTCAGCGTCTCGCCCGTTGAGTCCGAGACGAGGTGCACATTGAAATAGATGGCGGGCCGGGTGGGGCGTGTCATGCGCTTGTCTTGCCGGGGCTTCCTTCTTTGCACAAGGGTTGTGACTCGCCTGTGGAATGGCCTGCACCCCACAGGGACTCACATGCATTCCACAGCTGGGAGAATTCGACTCCCCTGCGGTCTCCGCCTGTTCCTCCCTGTGATTCGCCCTGAGGCTTTAATCTTGCGTTAACCATTGAGAGTCGCCGGGAATCTGCTCGCCCGCCAGGCGAGTGCAGCCTGTGACTCGCTTGTGGATTTTGGTGGACAAAGCGGTTGAAACGAGGCTCTCCAACCTATCTGCAGGATCATAACTATAAGCGCCCTGACGGGCTCGTTTGAAATGGGATGAAAAGGGGAAGACGAATGACGGCAAGCAGCGGGAAAAAGTTTCTGAATGTGCTTTCAGGTCAGGCGGTCTCCCCTCCCCCGGTCTGGATGATGCGGCAGGCTGGCCGGCATCTCCCGGAATATCTCGAAACCCGTTCGCGAGCCCGCGACTTTCTGGACTTCTGCTATACGCCTTCCCTGGCTGCCGAAGCGACTCTCCAGCCGGTTCGCCGGTATGGCATGGACGCCGCGATCCTGTTTGCCGACATCCTGCTGATCCTCGATGCGATGGGTCTCGGCGTCACCTTCGAAAAGGGCGAAGGCCCGCTGGTCGAAGTGATCAAAGGGCCGTCGGATCTGGAGCGCGTGAAACCGCAGGCTGCCGCGGACAAATTGTCTCCCGTCTATGAAACCGTATCCAGAGTGAAGGCCGAACTGCCTCCATCCTGCGCGCTGATCGGATTTGCCGGATCGCCCTGGACCGTGACGCTGTACGCCGTCGAAGGCCGGGGGAAGACGGACAAGTCGATGGCCTGGCGCTGGGCGCACGGGCGGCCCGACGATCTCGCAGCTGCTATGGATCTCGTCGGCGAGGCGACTGCTCACTACATGGCGCGGCAGGTCGAGGCCGGCGCCGATGCGCTGATGTTGTTCGACAGCTGGGCAGAGGGCTTGCCGGACAATATCTTCGAGGAAGTGATCATTGCTCCCACCAAGAAACTGGTGGCGCGTCTGCGCGGCATGGGCGTGACCGTACCGATCATCGGCTTTCCTCGCGGAGCCGGTGTGATGGTGCCGGACTATGTGGCCGCGACAGGCGTGACAGGCGTCGGGCTGGACACGGCGGCGCTGCCGAAATTCATCAATAGTGCACTTCCCCCGAACTTCCCGGTTCAGGGACATCTAGACCCCCTGCTGCTGATCGAGGGCGGCGGGCGTCTTGACGCACGGGTGGACCAGCTTCTGGACGCGTATCGCGGCCGGCCCCATATCTTCAATCTCGGCCACGGGGTGCGTCCTGAAACCCCGATTGCGAACGTCGAGCGCGTTCTGGCCCGGATTCGAAAAGGATAAGTTCGCCGATGGGCCGCAAGATCGCCGTTGTATTGTTCAATCTCGGCGGTCCGGACAAGCCCGCGTCGGTTCAGCCGTTCCTGAAGAATCTGTTCCGGGATCCGGCGATCATCCGCGCTCCCCTGCCGATCCGCTGGCTGCTGGCGCGGCTGATTTCCCGTACGCGCGCGCCGGCCGTGATCAAGAACTATGCGATGATGGACGCCGGCGGCGGCTCTCCCCTGCTCCGGGAAACAGATTTTCAGGCCCGGGCACTGGAGGCCGAGCTGGCGAAGTCGCTGCCTGGAGACGAGGTGAAGTGCTTCATCGCGATGCGCTACTGGCATCCGTTTACGGAAGAGGCCGCTGCAGATGTGAAGCGCTGGGGCGCCGACGAGGTGGTTCTGCTGCCGCTCTATCCACAGTTCTCAACGACAACGACCGGTTCTTCGCTGACCGCCTGGAAGGCGGCGTTCAAGGGAACGGCAAAGACGGTCTGCTGTTATCCTTTCGACGAGAACTTCGTCGCCGCGCATGTCGACCGGATCATGGATGGTCACCGCCGCGCTGGTGAACCCGAACAGGTGACGCTGCTTCTCTCGGCGCATGGCTTGCCGGAGCAGGTGGTTCGCGAAGGCGATCCCTACCAGTGGCAGTGCGAAGCGTTGGCCGAGATGATTGCGGGACGTGTGCCGGCCCACTGGGAAGTGATCCCCTGTTACCAGTCCCGCGTCGGTCCTCTGAAATGGATCGGCCCTCCGACGGAAGCCGAAGTCGAGCGTGCAGCCAAGGCGAAGAAGCATATTCTGATTGCCCCGATCGCGTTTGTTTCGGAGCATATCGAAACCCTCGTTGAGCTGGGCGAGGAATACCGCCTTGTCGCAGAGGCCGATGGCGCAGCGAGTTATACCCGCGTTGAAGCACTGGGAACGCATCCCGGATTTATCCGGACGCTGGCCGATGAAACCCTGGCGGCCCTGGAAATGAAAGCTGACATTCGCTCCTGCGCAGGTGGGCGGCTTTGCCCGTCGGACTGGACGGGATGCCCGCATGCGGTCACACATCAGACAGCCGGTCAGCGCGTCATCGAGCCGGTACTTTAGGGCCGGGCAGCAGGATTGGCGGAATGGAAATCTATCTTTGGGTAAAGTCGGCGCACATCATTTTTGTGGTCGCCCTCATGGCCGGTCTGCTGATCTATCCGCGCTATAAGATCCATCAATTGTCGGGCCGGCCGGGCGAGCCGCTGTTCGAGACGATGAAAGACGCGTCCGCCCGTCTCAAGCGGATCATCCTCACGCCCAGTCTCGTCCTGGTCTGGGTTCTCGGAATCTGGATGCTTGTCCTGAACCCAGATCTACTCTCCCAAGGCTGGATGCACGCCAAACTCGCCCTCGTGGCAGGGATCACCGCAGTGCATGCGTACTTCATGGTGCTGGGCAAGAACGTGGATGCGGTCTCAGGCACCGTTCAAGCGAAAACCCTGCGCATGCTCAACGAAGTGCCGTTTATCCTGATGATCGGCGTTGTGATCATGGTGATCGTCCGTCCGTTCTGACCGTCTTGCTTTCAAGCTTGACGTTTCCGGACAAATTGGCGATGAGGAGTGCATGCCGGTGCGCCCAGTCCCTGTGGTGCCCCCCGATTTGACCTGACCGGCACCCCCTCGCTAGATCCAAAATCCGGACCGCTCCGAATGGCTTCCTCGATGCTCGACAACCTGACCAGTGTAACTTTGCGCGAACTGAAGGCGAAATCGCCTGAGGAACTGCTTCTCTATGCCGAGGAGCTGGAGGTCGAGAATGCATCCTCTATGCGTACCCAGGATATGCTGTTTGCGATCCTGAAGGAGCTGGCGGACAGCGAAGTCGAGATCACGGGCCAAGGCGTGCTTGAGGTTCTGGTCGACGGCTTCGGATTTTTGCGTTCGCCGGAATCAAACTACCTGCCGGGCCCGGACGACATCTATGTCAGCCCCGAAGTTCTCAAGAAGGCAAACATACGCACCGGCGACACGGTCGAAGGTCCGATTGTCGCGCCGCAGGATTCCGAGCGCTACTTCGCGCTGACCGATGTCAGCCAGATCAATTTCGAAGATCCGGACAAGGCCAACAAGAAAGTCCACTTCGATAACCTGACACCTCTCTACCCGGAACAGCGCCTCAAGATGGAGAGCCGCGATCCGACGAAGAAGGATCGCTCCGGACGCGTCGTCGATATTGTCGCCCCGATCGGCAAAGGCCAGCGCGCCCTGATCGTTGCTCCGCCCCGGACCGGTAAAACCGTCCTGATGCAGAACATCGCTTCGGCCATCGAAGAGAACCATCCCGAGTGCTACCTGATCGTCCTCCTGATCGATGAGCGTCCGGAAGAAGTGACCGACATGCGCCGCACCGTGAAAGGCGAAGTCATCGCCTCCACGTTTGACGAGCCTGCCACCCGCCACGTCCAGGTCGCCGAAATGGTGATCGAGAAAGCCAAACGTCTCGTCGAGCATAAGCGCGACGTCGTGATCCTGCTCGACTCGATCACGCGCCTCGGCCGCGCCTACAACACGACCGTCCCCTCTTCCGGCAAAGTTCTCACCGGCGGTGTTGACGCGAACGCCCTGCAACGTCCGAAGCGCTTCTTCGGCGCGGCACGCAACGTCGAGAATGGCGGCTCGCTGACCATCGTCGCGACAGCGCTGATCGATACCGGCTCGCGGATGGACGAAGTGATCTTCGAGGAATTCAAAGGCACGGGTAACTCCGAGATCGTGCTCGACCGGAAGATTGCCGACAAGCGTACCTTCCCGGCAATCGACATCATGAAGTCCGGCACGCGGAAAGAAGAACTCATTACGCCGCAGGACCAGCTGTCGAAGATCTACATCCTTCGCCGCATCCTCGGACCGATGGGCGCGAACGACGCGGTGGACTTCCTGATAGACAAGCTGCGCCAGACGAAGACCAACGACGAGTTCTTCGAAGCGATGAAGAACTGACGGGAGCTGACCATGGGCGCGCAAGACACCATCTGCGCCCTTGCCTCTGGAACGCTGCCTTCCGCGATTGCGGTCGTGCGGATTTCCGGTCCGGCCGTTTACGAGATCGGCGCCTTGCTCCTGTCCGGCGGGTTGCCGCCTGCCCGGCGCGGCACCCTCGTCCGGCTGAGCGACCGTGAGGGTCAACCGGTCGATGAGGGCATCGCCCTCTTCTCCCCTGCCCCCAATTCCTACACCGGCGAAGACACGCTGGAGCTTTACCTGCATGGCGGCCCGGCGGTCGTCGCGCATGCGCTCGGCGCCCTGACCTCCATGGAAGATGTGCGGCTGGCCGAGCCCGGCGAGTTCACCCGGCGCGCTTTCGAAGCCGGCAAGCTGAACCTCACCCAAGCCGAAGGCGTGGCCGACCTCATTGAGGCCGAGACAATCGCGCAGAAGTCCCAGGCCCTGCGGCAGCTCTCCGGAAGCCTCTCGGCGACCTATGCCGGTTGGCGCGACGTGTTGATGGGCCTGCTCGCCCTGGTCGAAGTCATGGTCGACTTTCCGGATGAGGGCGATGTCTCGTCCGACGCCGCCGCGCCGCTTCGCGAAGGCATCGCCGGATTGATCAGGGAGGTCGAAGGCGCCCTCGGCGATGGCGGGATCGGCGAACGCATCCGCGACGGATTCCGTATTGCGATCATCGGGGCACCGAACGCTGGCAAGTCCACGCTCCTCAACCGGCTGGCCGGACGCGAGGCCGCCATCGTCACGGCTCGGCCGGGAACCACCCGCGACGTTATCGAGATCCGCCGGGTGCTCGGCGGTCAGGTGGTCTGGATCGCGGACACGGCAGGATTGCGCGACACCGAAGACGAGATCGAAGCGGAAGGAATCCGGCGGGCGATGATGACGGCGGAAGATGCCGACTTCTGCCTCCTCCTCATTGATGCGTCCGATCCGGGCACCCCCCCTCCCCTCCCCTTCCCGGCGCCGAAGGGGATAATTGTGGTGAACAAGTCTGATCTCGCCGTCCCTGACGCGCTTCCCGCATCTGACTTTATAATATGTGCGAAGGACGGAATCGGGATCGACAGGCTCGAAGCGGGCCTGGGCGAGCGCATCGCCGCGCTGGCTGGATCGGTCGAATCCCCGGTCATCACCCGCGCTCGCCACCGCGAAAAACTGACCCGCGGCCTCGCCGCCCTCGCCTCTGCCCGGGTCGCTATCGACCAGGATCTCGGCTACGAACTGGTCGCCGAAGACCTTCGGCTCGCCATCCGCGAGATGCAGGCGATCATCGGCGAGATCGGGGTCGAGGATGTTCTGGGGGCCGTCTTTTCCCACTTCTGCATCGGGAAATAGGCTCTAGGGTTTGACGCCCCCCGGCGTTATATACCCGGCCACACCCCCTGCTTAAGAGATGGTTAATGCCGCACGCGGCCGACTTTGATGTGATCGTGATCGGCGGCGGCCATGCCGGCTGCGAAGCTGCGGCAGCGTCCGCCCGCTTCGGCGCGCGGACCGCTCTCGTCACTCACAAGCGTTCGACCATCGGCGAGATGAGTTGCAACCCCGCCATCGGCGGTCTCGGCAAAGGCCATCTTGTCCGCGAGATCGATGCGCTCGACGGCGTCATGGGACGGATGGCGGACAAGGCCGGTATCCAGTTCCGGATGCTGAACCGTTCCAAGGGCCCGGCCGTCTGGGGTCCGCGCGCGCAGATCGACCGGAAGCTCTACCGCGAAGCCATGCAGTCCGAACTCGGCTACTATCCGAATCTGACGATCATCGAAGATGGCGCCGAAGACCTTATCGTCGAGAATGGACATATCGCCGGCATCACCGGCCTGACGGGAGCCGTTTACCGCGCCGCCAAGATCGTCATCACGACCGGGACTTTCCTGAAAGGCGTCATCCATATTGGCGCGAAGCGCATCCCGGCAGGCCGGGTCGGCGAAGCGCCGGCTATAGGACTGTCGGAACGGCTCTACGCCCTCGGCCTGCCGATGGGCCGTCTGAAGACCGGAACGCCAGCGCGTCTCGATGGCCGGACCATCCATTGGGACCGTCTGGAGATGCAGCCGGCGGACGCCAAGCCGATCCCGTTCAGCTTTCTGACCGATCAGATCGACGTGCCGCAGGTCGCCTGCGGCATCACCTGGACCACACCGGAGACTCACGCGATCATCGACGCCAACCTCAACCAGTCGGCCGTCTATTCCGGCGCCATCGCCGGGCGCGGACCACGCTACTGCCCCTCGATCGAAGACAAGGTCCACCGCTTTGCGGACCGCGACCGGCACCAGATTTTCCTCGAGCCGGAAGGCCTCGATGATCACACCGTCTATCCGAACGGAATCTCGACCTCGCTTCCGGAAGAGATCCAGGACCTTTTCATCCGGACGATCCCCGGGCTCGAGGATGTCGTCATCCTCCAGCATGCCTATGCCATCGAGTATGATTATGTGGACCCGCGCGCCCTCTCGCCAGCGCTGGAGGTCAAGGAAATGCCCGGTCTCTATCTTGCGGGCCAGATCAACGGCACGACGGGATACGAGGAAGCGGGTGCCCAGGGGCTGATGGCGGGTCTCAATGCAGCCCGGGCCGCCGCCGGGAAAGACCCCGTGATCTTCGATCGGGCTGAAGCCTATATCGGGGTGCTGATCGACGATCTCGTCACGCGCGGTGTGACCGAGCCCTACCGCATGTTCACCTCGCGCGCCGAGTACCGCCTCGCGCTCCGGGCGGACAATGCGGACCAGCGACTTACCCCGCGCGGTCTCGCATCTGGCTGTGTCGGTCCGGAACGCGCCGCAATGTTTCACGTGAAACATTCAGCCCTCGATGCGGCCCGCGCCCGGCTCAAGGCTCTGACCTTGTCGCCCGCCGCCGCCGTGAAGGCCGGCTGGACCGTCAATCAGGATGGCCGCGTCCGGTCAGCTTGGGAGTATCTCTCCTACAAGGAGATCACACTCGCACATCTCCGGACCGTCTGGCCGGAGCTCGAGTCTCTACCGGATGACATCGGGGCGCAGATCGAGATCGAAGCGTTGTACGCCGCTTACCTTGACCGCCAGTCCGAGGACGTCGCGGCCCTTCG
This sequence comes from Caulobacterales bacterium, assembly GCA_038251755.1. Lineage (GTDB taxonomy): Bacteria > Pseudomonadota > Alphaproteobacteria > Caulobacterales > Hyphomonadaceae > Hyphomonas. The sequence goes on along the minus strand of JBBSAZ010000007.1, from coordinate 11,596 downwards.
CCGGGACGAGTCCCTGACGCTGCCCGAAAGCCTCGATTATGATTCCATCGGCGGCCTGTCGAACGAGGTGCGCTCCAAACTAAAGGCAGTGCGCCCGATGACGCTCGGCCAGGCGGCGCGGATCGAGGGTGTGACACCCGGGGCCTTGACCGCTTTGCTCGGTCACGTGAAACGCGTCCGGCGAACAGGCTGAGGCCGGACGGGATAGAGAATGCCAGACACGAACGACCGCGCGGCCTTTCTGGCTGCCCACGATGTTTCACGTGAAACATTGGCCAAGCTCGACATCATCATCGCGACGCTCGACGCCTGGCGTAGCCGGAGCAATCTGATTGGTCCGAAAGAGTGGCCGCAGATCTGGACCCGGCATGTCGGCGACTCAGTCCAGCTGCTCGACCGTATCCCGGATACGGCCCGCATGGTCGACCTCGGATCGGGCGCTGGCTTTCCCGGATTGATTCTCGCGGCGGCCCGTCCGGCGGGTCACGTGACCATGATCGAGAGCGTCGGAAAGAAATGTGCGTTTCTTCGCGCCGCCATCGAGGCGGCTGATTTGCCCGCCGAAGTCCATCAAGGCCGGGTGGAGGCAGCGCCCCCGATCGCCGCTACCTGCGTCACGGCACGCGCTTTCGCGCCGCTTCCGGAGCTTCTGGATTATGCCGCGCCCTGGCTGTGCAAAGGAGCCACAGGCGTCTTCCCAAAGGGCGAGCGCTGGAATGAGGAATTGACGGCGGCCCGACAAAGGTGGAATTTCGCGTATCAAGCGATTCCAAGTCGCAGCGGTGGTGCCGGGGTAATTTTAATCGTAAGGGAAGCGGCACGTCGTCATGGCTAAGCCTAGGATATTTGCAATTGTGAACCAGAAGGGCGGAGTCGGTAAAACGACGACGTCGATTAACCTTGGCACAGCGCTCGCCGCCGTCGGCCGGCGGGTACTGATCGTCGATTTCGACGCCCAGGGGAACGCTTCCACCGGCCTGGGCATCTCCCGAGCAGAGCGTCTCCAGACGTCCTACGACCTCGTGGTCGACCGGATTCCGCTTGAGGAAGCCGTCCTCTCCACCATCGTGCCGCGCCTCGACATCATTCCTGGCGACGAGAACCTGTCCGGCGTCGAGACTGAACTCGCGGGCGATGCCCACCGGTCTTACCGCCTGAAGGAAGCGCTGCAGACCTATATCGCGCGCGCCGAAACCGGCGACCTCGTGAAGTATGACTATGTCCTGATCGATTGCCCGCCGTCGTTGTCGGCCCTGACCATGAACGCAATGACGGCCGCCGACGCATTGCTCGTTCCGTTGCAATGCGAGTTCCTTGCCCTTGAGGGCCTGTCCCAGCTTTTGCGTACCGTCGAGGTCGTCCGTTCGGGTCTCAACCCGACGCTCGAAATCCAGGGCGTGGTGCTGACCATGTATGACCGGCGCAACTCGCTGTCCGACCAGGTGGCCAACGAAGTGCGCTCTTTCTTCGGCTCGAAGGTCTACAACACGGTCATCCCGCGCAACGTTCGCCTGTCGGAGGCGCCGTCCTTCGGCAAGCCGGCGCTCCTTTATGATTATCGCTGCCCGGGCAGCGAGGCGTATATCCGCCTCGCGTCGGAGGTCCTGCAGCGCGAGAAGGCGAGGGTGGCATGAGCGGCGAACCCCAGGATGACGGCCGCCGCGCCTCGCGGCTCGGGCGCGGGCTTTCGGCCCTGATCGGCGAAGTCGAAGCGATGGGCGTCCGCTCGCCCAGCGCACCTGTTCCGGCCCCGGATGTTCCGCCTACGGAGCGACCCAACGAGATCGCGCTGGATCTCATCCGCCGCAACCCGGCCCAGCCGCGCCGCAGCTTTGACGATGCAGAACTCCGCGAGCTTTCGGAATCTCTGAAGACCAAGGGTGTCCTTCAGGCGATCCTCGTGCGCCCCGATCCGAAAGAGGCCGGCAAATTCCAGATCATCGCCGGTGAGCGCCGTTGGCGCGCCGCGCGCATGGCCGGCCTGACGCACATTCCGGCAGTGGTCAAAGACGTCGACGAACTTGCTCTCCTCGAGATCGGCATCATCGAAAACGTCCAGCGCGCCGACCTGAACCCGGTAGACGAGGCCGAAGCTTACGACGCGCTGATCAAGCGCTTCGGCCGGACGCAGGAAGGCCTCGCCACAAGTGTGGGCAAAAGCCGGGCCCACATCACCAACACGCTTCGCCTGCTCCAGCTGCCAGAGGGCGCGCGCCGGCATATTCGCGAAGGCCGGATCAGCGCCGGCCATGCCCGCGCCGCGCTTGGTAGCACCAGCCCTGAAGCCCTGATCGAACTGGCCATCGAACGCGGTCTCAGTGTACGCGAAGTCGAAGCCAAGGCCCGCGAGTCGCGCGAAGCGCCGCTCGAGACCAAGTCGATGCCGCTTCGCCCGGCCGCCGAGAAAGATGTCGATACCGAAGCGCTGGAAGCCGACATCAGCCGCGAGCTTGGCCTCGTTGTCGATATCCGCCACGGCCGTGAGGGGGGCGAGATCCGGATCAAGTACCGCGATCTCGAACAACTCGATGATGTCTGCAAACGGTTGACGGCAAAGCGCAAGCTCTAAGCGGTGATCGAAGGCGCTAGCGTGCGCCTTCGGCAACCCTTGCCAGATCATTAATCAGTAGACGGACAATCGGCTCGGCGGTTGCGCCCGCTGTCTTCGCCTGCCGCTCGGCGTCGTGGATCCGCTCCATGATCCGCATCAGGCGCCGCGGCGTCCAGGTGTTCATCCGTTTGCGGAAGGCTGGCCATTCATTCGGCCAGACAGGCGGGCGCAGGCTGCGGCCAGCATTGGCATCGCCCGCCGCCGCTTTCTCGTGCGCGCTCAACATCCGGAGAGTTTCCATCTGTAGTGAGCGCAGGATCGAGATCGGGCTGGTGCCCGCTTCGTTCAGACGGTCAAGCGCAGTGTGGGCATCTGCAGGGCGGCCTTCGAGCGCGGCAATCAGAACGCCGCTCATATCCTGGCGCAGGGTCGTGGCCGTCAGGGCGCGGACGTCCTCGGCCGAAACGCGCCGCCCCAGGCCGCGCGCATAGAGTGCCAGCTTCTCGATCTCGGAATTGGCAATCGCGCGGTGCCCGGGGAGATCGGCGCAGAACGACTCCAAAGCGTCGTCGTCCATGACGGCGCCTTCTGCCATCAAGGCGGCTCGTACCCGGTCGCCGATATCTCCCGCCTCCTCGGCAAAGAGTTGGAGACAGGCCGTTCGCTGTGCCTTTTCCGCTGCGCCGCGCAGTTTGGATTTGGAGGCGAGGCTGCCGGTCTCGACTACGAGCTTCGCGGCATAGCGGCCCGGCGACGCATCACCCGCTTCGATGGCCTCGATCAGCAGGGCCGCAATCTTGTCGCCGCTCGTGCGCACTCGCACGCCCCGCTTGTCACCGAGCAGTGAAACCGCCTCAAGCGCGTCAAACAGAAGGGAAGGATCCTTGCGGATCGCGTCGTCATCGAGAATGGTGACTTCAAGTCCGGCCTTGCCGCCCCAGGCAGCCAGCACGCCCTGAGCGGCGTCGGAGGCGAGACCCTCATCCTCGGAAAACGCGAGCACGGCCCAGATGTCGTCCCCCGGGCGCCGGGCGAAAGTTTCCGCCTGCTTGCCCTTGAGCAGCACTATTGAGACGCAAACTTGAGGCGGATATCGTCTGCAATACGCTTGGCCAGCATCCGCATGGCGCGGTCGGATGCGCTGGTCTGGGCGGCGATGTCGCCAAAGGGCGAGTCGGGCACGAGGAAGCCGGTTTCTACTTCGACACTGCCGGTTACCGAAACGGTCTCTCCGGTCATGGCGTAGATGCCGGTCGCCAGCACGCTCGAGCGAGATGCGGCCCCGTCCGGCTGGAAGGCCAAGCGCGACAGCTGGTCATCCAGATTGACCTTCAAGGTCACCTGCTCCGTCAGGCCTGGCACGCCGAGGGCGAGTTCCTGCAGCAGCGCCTGGCGCAGCATGTGGCCTGGCCGCCCGCGAATGTCCGAAACCTCGATCAGCCCGGCATCGGCAAACTTGCCGTCCACCGGCGCATAGACCGGCTGGAATCCGCAAGCGCTGAGGGAAGCACTGGAGGCGGCGACGAGCAAGGCAGCGAGGAGACGTTTCATGCCACCACGATATTCACGATGCGTCCGGGCACGACAATGGTTTTCTTCACGTCCTTGCCAGCGATGAAGCCCGCCACTTCCGGGAGCGCTTTGGCTGCAGCCTCGACCGCCTCGTTGCCCAGGTCTTTTGCGACCGTGATTTCACCGCGGCGCTTGCCGTTTACCTGCACCGCCAGTGTTACGGTATCCTCGGTGATCAGGGCGGCGTCAGCCTCCGGCCAGGCGGCGGCCGACACGAGCCCTTCGCCGGCGATCCGCTCCCAGACGCTTTCGGCGAGGTGCGGCATGAACGGTGTGAGGCAGCGCGCCAACATAGAGAGGGCCTCGGCGCGGGCGCCAAGCAGCTCGACCGAAGTTTCTGCCTTCTTCAGCGCGTTCACCCATTCATAAATGGCTGCAATCGCGGAATTGAACCGGAATTCGTCGATGGCCTTGTCGATGGCTTTCGCCGCGCGGTGGCTCACCCGGCGCAGGTCCACGGACGCAGAATCCTCACCCGGGGCCGGGAAGGGGGCGGCGGGAAGAGTATCGGCCAGACTCCAGATCCGCTGCGCAAACCGGCCCGCACCTTCGACGCCGGACTGAGTCCATTCAACATCCCGCTCGGGCGGAGAGTCCGACAGCATGAACCAGCGCGCAACATCCGCGCCGTAGGCCGCCACGATCCCGTCAGGATCGACCGTGTTCTTCTTGGACTTCGACATCTTCTCGATCGCGCCCGACTCGACCTGCGCGCCGGTGGCCGCCTCGACCCAGTGATCGTCCCGCTTCTCGACCGCGCCCGGCTCAAGCCAGCGGCCATCCGCTGCGCGGTAAGTCTCGTGCGTCACCATGCCTTGCGTAAACAGGCCCGCGAACGGCTCGCCCGCTGGGAGGTCCAGTTCGCCGACATCCCGCATCGCGCGGGCAAAGGCGCGGGAATAGAGAAGGTGCAGCACGGCATGTTCGACGCCGCCGATATACTGGTCCACCGGCAGCCAGTAGGCGCGCTCTTTCGGATCGCTGATCGAGGCGAAGCGGGCATAATACCAGGAACTGTCCACGAACGTGTCCAGGGTGTCCGTCTCGCGGCGCGCCGGCTTTCCGCATGTCGGGCAATCGACGTGTTTCCAGGTCGGGTGGTGATCCAGCGGATTGCCGGGCTTGTCGAAGGTGACATCGTCCGGAAGGCGCACGGGCAACATCTTCGCAGGCACGGGCACGACGCCGCAAACCTCGCAATAGATGATCGGAATCGGGCAACCCCAATAGCGCTGGCGCGAGAAGCCCCAGTCTCGCAGGCGGTAATTGACCGTACCCTGACCATGCTCCGCGGCCTCGAGTTTCGAGATCGCCAGCCGCTTGGCTTCGTCCACGGTGAGGCCGTCGAGGAAACCGGAATTGAAGATGCGCCCCGGGCCGGTGTACGCCTTGTCATCGATACGGAAGTCTTCCGCAGCGGTGTCCGGCGGCAGGACAACCGGAGTGACGGGCAGGGCGAACTTGCGCGCAAAATCAAGATCGCGCTGGTCGTGGGCCGGGCAGCCGAAGATCGCGCCGCTGCCATAGCTGGACAGCACGAAGTTGGCTGACCATACGGGCAGCGTGCACGAAGGATCGAACGGATGGCGCACGCGCACGCCCAGGTCGACGCCCAGTTTCGGCGCTTTCTCGATCGCTTCTTCGGACGTGCCGATGCGTGAGGCTTCCGCGATGAAGGCCGCGACCGCCGGATTCTGCGCCGCAATCGTGCGGGTCAACGGATGGTCCGGCGCGAGCGCGATGAAGCTGGCGCCGAACAGAGTATCCGGCCGTGTCGTGTAGACTTCGACCGGGTCCGTCGCATGGTTCGGCCCGCTCTCGCTCTTGGCGTCAGCCAGGAATGCCGGCACCTCCGCGATGTCCCACCAGACCAGGGCGCCATCGGACTTGCCGATCCAGTTCGCCTGCATCGTGCGGACCTTCTCGGGCCAGCGCTCCAGCTTCTGCACCTCGGTCAGCAGATCATCCGCATACGCCGTGATCTTGAAGAACCACTGCGTCAGGTCGCGTTGTTCGACCAGCGCGCCCGACCGCCAGCCGCGTCCGTCGATCACCTGCTCGTTGGCGAGTACGGTATTATCGACCGGGTCCCAGTTCACCTTCGAGGCCTTGCGATAGACAAGGCCCTTCTCGAGGAATTTCAGGAACAACGCCTGCTGCGCGCCGTAGTATTCCGGATCGCAGGTCGCGAACTCGCGGCTCCAGTCCAGCGACAGGCCGAGCTTCTTGAACTGCGCCTTCATGGCGTCGATGTTGGCATAGGTCCATTTGCCGGGATCGATGCCGCGCTCCATCGCAGCGTTCTCTGCCGGCAGGCCAAACGCGTCCCAGCCCATCGGGTGGAGGACATTATATCCCTTGGCGCGCCGGTGGCGGGCGACGACATCGCCCATCGCATAGTTGCGCACATGCCCCATGTGCAGCCGGCCGGAAGGGTAGGGGAACATCTCGAGGACGTAAGCCTTCGGCGCCCCCGGCGCTTCGGCGGGAGATTTCGCGCGGAACAGGTCGGCTGCAGCCCAGGCGTCACGCCATCTGGGCTCCGCAGCCTGCGGATCATATCGGGTTGCCATCCGGCGCTCCCATCAAGGCATCAGAAGTAAGGTCGAAGTCCGGCGCTTTAGCCGATCTCGGAGGCCTTAAGAAGCCGGGCCCGCTCAAGAATCTTGTTCTCGAGTTGCTGGCCGGTTTCCACATCCACAGCCGCGTCAGCCCAAGCGCCGTCGGTATTGACCTGGCGATAGACGCTGACCTTGACGCCGTCGGCACGTAGCCGGGAATCGAGGATATAGACGGTGGCCTTGATCCGTTCGGCGGGTGCGCCGTCGAAGGACTTCCAGTCATAGATGACAAGCCCGCCGATGGCATCGGCGCTGACCAGCGGCAGCGGCGCCATCGTGTCGAGCGTGGCGCGCCACAGGTAGGGGTTCACGGCGCCCAGGGATTCTGCCGCAGCGTTTGCAGCCGAATTGGATTTGCCGCCGGACAGGCATCCGCTCAGGGCGATCATCGCTGCAAAAGCGGCGGCAGTCATCGGCTTCATCATCGTTGGTGTTCCTGCGTGCAAGACCTTGTTCACGGGGCGTGTATAACAACGTGGGTATGGCCTCGCCAGTGTTGTTCTGCGCATGGCCCGAACCAGACACATCGCATGGGAGTTTCTCGATGCAGCACCATCTGGCAGGTTTGGCCATCGCGCTTGTCGTTGGCGCAGCGCCCGCTTCGGCGCAGGATGTGTGGGATGAGCCGGGCGGCCTGGAAACCGAGATGTCCTACGAGGCGGCGGTGGTGGCGGCGGCGGAAGCAGACGAGTCCGTCCTTTATACTCTACGCGGCGCCTTCGCCGCGAACCTCGTTCTCGAGAACGGCGCCGAAGTCGGCTTTCGCGCCTCCGGCGGCCTCGACAAGGACAATCCCGCCCGTGCAGGCGTCAGCGGCGTGTTCGGTCCCGGCCAGCCCGTGGCAGTTCCGGCCGGCGCGTTCAGCGGCCTCGCGCGCGGCCCCGCCGCCGAAGACGCCGGCCCTCGCGCGCGTATCGAGACGGGATACATCTATATAGAGGGCGGCTACGGCGAACTGCGTGCCGGCCTCGACGAAGGCGTTGCGGCCCGGTTTTTCGAAGGTGCCCCCACGCTGTTGCGCCATGCCGCGCTGGTCAATCCGTCACTTGACCCCACCGGTCGCACGATAGCGCGCACCGACCATGACCTCACCGGCCCGTCCCTCAAGGTCAGCTACGCCACCCCCCGTATCCTCGGTGCGCGGGCAGGGGTGTCCCTGACCCCGGAGGCCAATGCCGGGGGCCTCGACCGGGATCCGGTCCGCGACCTCGGCGGCGCGCCGGGTCCGGACATCGAGAACGCCATCGAAGCCGGCTTGAACGTCTCCCGGCGTCTGCCGCGCAGCGGAGTCCGCCTGCGGGCGGGGGTCGCGTGGAGCCAGGCTGACGCCGCTCAGGCGTCGCTGCCCGGCGTCTATGACACGGTCGAGACATGGTCCGCCGGAGGGTCTGCGGAATTCTCGTCGCTGGCCTTCGGGGCGAGCTACCTCGAGAGCAATAACGGCTTTGCCCTTGGCAATGGGGACTACACGGCCCTGTCGGCCGCCGTGCGCCTGACTCTCGACAAAATCGACGCCGGGTTCGAGCTGGCCAACGCCGAGGACAAGGCAATTGGCGCCGAATCAGAATCAATTGGCCTGACGCTTGGACGCAATTTTGGAGAGCAGCTGCGCGTCGTGGGCGGCTGGCAGCGCCGCGACACCCGTTATACGGGAAACGCCCTCCCTCTAGCGCCCCGCACAAGCGAACAGACCGAAGGCATTGTGATCGAAATCACACTATCAGGCTAAAAGCCTCGAGTATCGGAATGTTAATCTTTCATTAGCGAACTGCGCGGACTATCCACGGAGCTCAGGATGTCTGACATGCGCGCTCGTTTTGCTCTTTCCTTTGCCTTCGCGGCGGCGGCCTTCTCGGCCCCGGCGCTCGCACAGGTGCGCGCGGGCGAAGATGCCATCCGGATCGAAGCGCCCACCGCCTCGGAAACCCCATCGGCCCGCGCTGAATGGTACCGCCAGTTCTCCGAAGCCAAGCCGGCCGAAAACCGTCCGCAATGGCAAGCCGAACCGTCGCAGGATTTCTCGATGCGTCTTGGCGGCGATTCACGTTGGGAACTCAGCGTCGACAAGTTTACCCGTCTCGGCACTTCGCCTTTGCCGCGCGAAGAAGTCCAGGCTGGCGCCTCGTTCAAGATCACGCCCCGCTTTTCGGTCGGCGGCGAAGTCAGCATCCGCGCCGATGAACTGAACGGATTGAACGATTCCAGCCGTTGGGAGAATCAGGACGTTGAAGCCGGTATCCGGCTGAAATCGGCTTTCAAGTTCTGATTTCCGGCCCGAAACCCGCCATTCCGTCTACGGCAGCAAATCCGGCCGCTCCGGCGACGCGCCCCGCATTTCCCGGCCCGATGCCGCCCAGCGCGTAAACGGGCAATGGCGCGGCTTCCACCAGGATCCTGAATCTCAGCGCGCCCAGCGCCGCCCCCGCACTTGCGCTGCGCGAGGCAAACACTGTGGACAGCAGCACCGCGTCGACCGGGACTCGTGCCGCAACCCGCAATTCCCGGCCCGAATGCGCGCTGACCGTCTGCAAGGCGAACCGCGACTGCCAGCGGCGGGCCCGGCTTCTTTGCCGGTAGGGCCAATGCACGCCGTCTGCGCCTACCTTTGCAGCAAGCTCGGGATCTGCCCCCACCATGAAAACCACCCCTCGACGGGCGCATATTCCGGACAGCGCTTGCGCCACGTGGACCCGGTCCGCCGCACCAAAATGGCGGTAGATCATGCCAAACCCCGCCGGAAGGCCAGACGCAATGGCTGCCGGGTCGGGGGTCCGCGCCGGATCCGTGATGAACCAGGCCGGGGGCAGGGCAGGGGGAAGGTACGCCGCGCTGATCCGCGCAGCGGCGATCAGCTTGCGCTGCGCCCGGCTTTGGGGTTCTAGGCTCATCGCCATGACCGATACGCCGGATACAGGAATTTCGAAACGCCGGGATATGATCCTCGCGCAGCTCGCTGCAGCGGCTTCGCCCCCGCCGGGGCTGGTCGCCGTCTCCAAGACGCAACCGGACGAAGCGCTCGAAGAAATTCTGGCCGCCGGCCAGCGCGTGTTCGGCGAAAACCGCGTTCAGGAGGCGAAACTGCATTGGGAGGGGCGCCGCGCGCGCTTTCCGGACCTGGAGCTCCACCTGATCGGTCCGCTCCAGTCCAACAAGGCAGAAGACGCTGTCCGTCTGTTCGATGTGATCCAGACGCTCGACCGGCCGAAGCTCGCCGACGCGCTGGCCGCTGCCATGGCGAAGACCGGCTGCCGCCCGCGCCTGATGATTCAGGTGAACACCGGTGAGGAGCCGCAGAAGGCCGGCATTTCGCCGGCCGATCTGCCGGCGCTCCTGGAACATGCGCGCAGCAAGGGTCTCGAGATCGAAGGCCTGATGTGCATTCCTCCCGTTGGTGAGCCGGCAGGGCCGCACTTTGCACTGCTCGCCAAACTCGCCCGCGTCCACAGACTGGCGGCCTTGTCGATGGGCATGAGCGGAGACTACGAACTCGCGGCACGCTTCGGCGCGACGCACGTCCGCGTCGGAACAGCGCTGTTCGGGGAGCGCGCCTAGGCGCGGATCTCGATCACCGACCCGCCGCCCAGCAATCTCAGCACGGCACGCAAATCCGCTTCCGCCAGCGCGATACAGCCCTCGGTCGGCGCATACTCGGCCCGCGCCACATGCAGGAAGATCGCGCTGCCCATCCCCGACACAACGGGATCATCATTATAGTCCAGTTCCACGATCAGGTCGTAGAGCCTGTCCTCCCGCCAGAGCCGTTCATGGCTGCCGCGGCAGGGAAGGGGTACGAGGCGGTTGTAGCTCGGTTCGGCCGGGTCGTCGCTCCACCCGTCTTCCGGTTTCAGGCCGATGACCGGCAATCCGGTTTCCGGCGGCGGACCCTTGTCCGGCCGATAAAGTACCCGCCGAACCGGCCAGGCGCCGATGGGGGAGGCCCCGTCGCCTTCGCGTTTGGCAGCCGCCGGTTTCACCCCGCCTTTTCCGAGCGCGCAGCGAAAGACGAGCCCTTCGCCTTCAAAACGCCCGTCTGCGAAGGCAGTGAATTGGCTTGCCAGTCTTGGCTCCCGGGATTGTTATTGGCGTCAGGTAACGCCCCGAACTATGCAGCCCGCCATGCCCGGCGCCAAGGGGCGCCGGACTTAAGCCCATGCGGGCATTGAAGGATTTTCGTGATGTCGGCCAAGAAACACATTCTCATCGTCGATGACGAGGCGGACTTTCGCGACACACTCGCCGAGCAGTTCGAGCTCAGCGAGGGCTTCCAGGTCACAAGTGCGGGAACCGGTGAAGACGCGCTGACGCTCGCCGCCGCCCAGCGCGTCGACATCATTGTGCTGGATGTCGACATGCCCGGCATCAACGGCATCGAGACTTGCCAGCGCCTGCGCGCTGCCGGCGTTCGCGCGCCGATCATCATGCTCACCGGGCGCACCGGCGAAGCCGACACGGTCGCGGGCCTCGATGCCGGCGCCAATGACTATGTCGCCAAGCCCTTCACCTTCTCGGTCCTGCTCGCCCGCGTCCGCGCCCAGCTGCGCAGCTTCGAGCAGACCGAAGACGCCACCTTCGAGATCGGCCCCTATGAGTTTCGCCCGTCGACCAAGACGCTGCGCACGAAGGAAGGCAAACGCATCCGGCTGACCGAGAAGGAAACCGAGATACTCAAATACCTCTACCGGGCAGGCGGCAAGGCGGTCGCCCGCGAGACGCTTCTTTCGGAAGTCTGGGGCTACAACGCCGCCGTCACGACGCACACGCTCGAGACCCACATCTACCGCCTCCGCCAGAAGGTCGAGCCCGATCCCGGCAACGCACGCCTGCTGATGACCGATCCGGGCGGGTACAGGCT
>JBBSAZ010000006.1:0-26293 GCA_038251755.1 Caulobacterales bacterium | reverse complement strand
CGCTGGATGTTCTCAACTGAACAGGCCCGAAACAAAATGGCTAAGTCCTATCCAACACCGTCGCTCAACGAGTCATAATCTCTGCGACGAAACACTAGTATCGGCGCGTCCGGCATATCGATTGCACTCCCCGTTGCGAAACAAGGCGGGGAACACGCGGTGCATCTATCAAGAAATGTCCGGCAGGTGATCGGGGCGGCCATCGGCGCTTCAATTGCCGCTCTTGTCTCGACCAGCCTCGCGATGCCAGCGATGGCGCGTCACGAGCAGAAATTCGGCACGGGCGAGCCCGTCCTGCCCGCAAGCCCTGCTCTGCAGACAGCGCGTTAAGAACGCTGACGTTTCGCCGGGGCTGCTTTGGCGGCTTCTTCGGCAGGGCGGCCGGTGAAGCGGCGCGTGAACTGCGTGACGCGCGGCGCAATCTCGGTTTCGAAGCGTGAGCCGTTGAACACGCCATAATGGCCGACGCCGGGCTGGATATAGTCCGACCGCATGTCTTTCGGGATGTTGGTGCAGATATCATGGGCGGCCTGCGTCTGGCCGATGCCGGAGATATCGTCCTTCTCCCCTTCGACCGTCATCAGCGCCACGGTGCGGATGGCAGACGGCTTCACGAGGCGATTGCCGCGATAGCTGTAGATGCCGCGCGCCAGATGGTGCTCCTGGAACACGCGCTGGATGGTCTGCAGGTAGAATTCTTCCGTCAGGTCGAGCACCGAGAGGTATTCGTCATAGAACTCGCGGTGCTTGCCGGCATTGTCACCGTCGCCGCCGACGAGGTGGTTGAAGAATTTCCACTGCGCATCGACATGCCGGCCCCAGTTCATGTTCATGAATGAGGAGAGCTGCACAAAGCCCGGATAGACGCGGCGCAGCATACCCGGATAGGGGCCTGGCACCGTATGGATCATGTTCTCCTCGAACCAGGAGAAGGGCCGCTCTTCCGCAAGCTTGTTCGGTATGGTTGGCGACAGGCGCGCATCGATCGGCGAGCCCATGAAGGTCATGGTGGCGGGCAGCGCGGGATCTTCTTCTTCTGCCATCATCGAGATGGCAGCGAGGACCGGCGGGCCGGGCTGGCAGACGGCGAGAACGTGCACGCCGCCGCCGAGATGCGTCAGAATCTTGCGGATATGGTCGATGTAATCGTCGAGGTCGAACCTGCCGAGCCAGACCGGAGTCATGCGCGCATCTGTCCAGTCGGTGATGTAGACGTCATGCGTTTCGAGGAAGCCTTCGACCGTGCCGCGCAGCAGCGTGGCGTAGTGCCCCGACAGCGGGGCAACGATCAGCATGCGGGGCAACGGCGCCGCGCCGGGCCGGCGGCAGGAGGCGAAGATGTCCGCATCCTTCTTGAAGTGGACAAGGCCGCACCAGGGCGAGCGCCAGGCGACGTCGGGGGTGACCGGCACCGTCACGCTGTTGATGCGTACCGAGTCGATGCGCCATTCGGGCTTGCCATAATAACGGGTCGCGCTCTCGAACACGTCCGCCATGGCGGCCAGCGACTTGCCGTAACTTGTCTGCCCGAGGGGATTCAGCGGCGAGGCCAGCGCTGCCCGGCCCGCCTTAGCGGCCAAACGCATGGGCGCCATCGCCACCCGGTTCATTTCGACAAGGGAGTACAGCATTGTGTCAGCGGCCCTTCATGTTGCAGTGCAGCGTAAGCTGGGGATTACGATCCGGCAATGGCCCTCGCCAACCGCGCGCATTTTTCCATGGTGAACGCAAAGTGCTGAAAAAGTGAAAATTTTCGCCTCTCGGGGGAACACGGCGCTCAGGCCTCGCTGCTAAAAGTTCGAGGGCTGGGCCGAAACAGGAGGGATTTGCGATGTTCCTGAGCTGCCAACCGAACCCGCATGACGGGGGCCGGATGACCCGGGTACTGGTGTTCGAAAAGACGCCGGGCACACATTTCGCCATCGACGCCGAAGCGCTGCACCGCCAGCCGGAACTGCTGAAACCGTTCGGACGCGGCCTGGACGTGCGAATGCGCGTGCTCGATGCGCTGGCCTATCTGGCGGTGCTGGTCGGCGTTCTGGCGGCTCTGCCCGTCGGCTGGTGGACGGCCGGCGTGGGCCTGCTCGTCTGCGTCCTGATGCTGGCCGTGAACCGGAAAACCGCGGGGCGGCTTGCCCGCGCGGCGACGGATCGCTCAACCGAAAGCTTCCGCCAGCTCCACGAAATGGGGTGTCTCTGGCTGGTAAAGGGCTAGAGACCGAACAGGCCGAGGATCGCGGCGATCAGCGCGGTCGCCGTGAACATCAGGATCAGACCGACAGAAGTGCCGCGCTGTTCCTTGCGTTTGGTGCGCACCCCGGGGGCGTTCTTGCCCTCCTTGGGTGCCAGCATCATCCTTGTCGCATAAAAGCCGAACGCGGCCACCAGCGCCACGATGCCGGACACGAGGCTGGAAGCAAACAGGAACAGGCCGCCCGCCAGAGCCATCAGAAAGCCGAGCTGCGGGCTCGTCCGGTGGATCAGTTCGCGCACATGCCCGTCTGCCCGCGCGCCCGTCAGCTTGTCGAAGCTGCAATTGGGAGAGACGATTGCGGCAACCCAGGACGCGCCGATGGCCAGCGCACAGGCCATAAGGGCGAGATTGTTCAGGACGATTTGCAGGTTTGCGGGCATGGACCAATCTTATCGGCGGATTCGCGCACGTTCGGGAAGAGGCTTAAAGCCCGGGCACCCAAAACCCTCCAGATTCGTGTAGTCGCCGCCCGCGCGAGAGGATTGGCGGCCAGGTTTTCCCTGTGCAATCTGGGCGCGAGGAGGGTCCGGCGACACGATGGCCTACAGATTCAAGTCAGGCGACGCGTCGGCGACCGATGCTTTGCGCCGGATTGCGGCGGAGGAGTTTGCAGCGATCGGCGCCGCCCTCGCCGACAAGTCCGTGCCGCTCGCCCGCAAGGTGCATGAGGGCCGCAAGGCGACCAAACGGCTGCGCGCCTTGCTACGCCTTGTTGCACCCGTTTTTCCGGAGGCACATGACGAAATCACGGCGTTGAGGAACGCCGCCGGGCGCCTTTCGGCGCTGGGAGACCGGGGCGCGTTGGCCGAAACGCTGGCGCGTCTAGACCTGCCAGAGGACGTGTCCGCCTGTCTGAATGCGGCGTTTGCGCAACCCCGCGCGGCCGGAGTGGCGGCTCAAAAACGGTTGCTGGCGACGTTTGCCGGCGAAATGGACGCCGCTGCCCGACGAGCACAATCCTGGACCCTGACGCAGACGGGCTGGGCTGCGCTCGCCCCAGGCCTGCATCGCAGCCATCGCCGGTTCCGAAAATCCTTCGAGGCGGCCCGGCGCGCGAAGGACGACGATCCGGTGCATGAATTTCGCAAACGGGCGAAGGATCACTGGTATCAGACGTTGTTGCTGCGCAGCACCTTTCCGGAAGTCATGGACGGATACGCCGCCGCCGCCGAGCGGCTGTGCGATGACCTGGGTGACTGGCGCGACCTCGGCCTGCTGGACGCAGCCGTGGCAGATGTTCCGGCCCACCTGCTTGCCAAGGCTGATGCGGAGACGACGCGCGCCCTGATTGCCAAAGCGCGCCGCCGCGCCATACGCCGGGCCCATGGCACAGCGCGCCGCCTCGCCGGAGAGACACCGCGCGCCTATACGGCGCGTCTTGCGGCCTGGTCCAGAACGCGTCGCTGAGGCCGGATGAAAACGGGCCGCAGCAACCTGCTGCGGCCCGACTTTTTCTTGGTACTGATGATTAGATCAGAAGGCGTAGCGGGCCATGATCTGGAACACAGGGCCTGCTTCTTCCGATTCCAGTTCGTACTCATCGAAGCTGCGATCGACCTGGTCCTGGATCGTCGTGAACTTGTTGAACACTTCGTCCTTCGAACCGTTCAGAAGGTTCGAACCGACGGCCCGGATCGTGAAGCTATCACCAAGGCGTTTCTCGATGAAGACTTCGAGGTCGGCGCCGTAGGATGTGGTGATCTCTTCGCCGATCACGCGTCCGAAGGCGTCGCCCTGTTTGCGGTACGTTGCGCCGAAGGCGGCGTCCAACTGGACGAGGTCGTGGATCAATCCGAAGTTGTAGACGAACTCGGACTGGTCGTTGAAGCGGCGCGACCCGAAGGCATCTTCGATATCGCTGTCGAGCCAGGAGAAGTTGGCGAAGGCGCCCGTATTCGGGAGGCCAACGATCGTAAGCGGCGTCGAGAGGTCGAACTCGATACCATAGACACTGCCATCGCCGGTATTCTGCGGTTGCAGGACGAAGGTTCCTGGTCCTTCCGAACCTTCAACCCCGGTGTTTGCGACTTCTACGAGGTCTTTGACGTCGCGGTAGAACAGGTTGACCCCGAAGACGCCGGCCGATCCGAGGCGGCGCTCGTAGCCGAGATCGGCGCCCCAGGCGCTTTCCGGCTCAAGGTCCGGATTGCCAAGCAGGTCGTTGTCACCGAGTTCGGCTTCTAGCAGCGCCGGAGAGATGAAGTTGAAGTTCGGGCGGCGCACCGTGCGCGCGACCGAGGCGGAAATCCGGTCGGCACCGGTAACATCATACTTGAGGTGTGCCGAAGGCAGGAAGAACGAGAAGTTGTTGCTTGTGGCGCGGTCAGCTGGAGCCACGGTGAGGTCCGTGATGTCGACAGTCGTGGTCTCGTAACGAAGACCGGCTTCCCAGGCGAGGGGGCCGCTTTCGCCGTTGAAGACAGCAAAGCCGTCGAAACGTTCTTCGTCGATCTGGCTCTCTCCGCCCAGGACAGGCTGAAGGTTCGTCCAGGCGATCCGGGCCACTTCCGGAGTGTCGGAGAATTGATCCCAGCCATCGCGAAGGGCGACAGCGACGTTGAAGCGGTTGCGCTGCGTGCGAATGTCCGTGTCGCGTTGCTTGACCTGATAGAAGACGCCGAATTCGAACTCGGTGTTGTCGCCGGTCTCGATCTGGTGGGCGAATTCGCCGAAGTATTCCTCGTCAACAATTCCTGTGATGGTGAGATCACCTGTGTAGCGAGGCGTGGCCCGGTCGAAGTCGATTTCGTCCTCGGTCTCGTACTGGCTTTCGTCGAAGTTGGCCAAGCCAACCTTGAGAGTGGTTTCACCCGCCGCCCATTCTTCTTCGACGACCGCGCGCAGGGAATAGTTTTCCTGGTCGATCGTGTTGAGGTTGGCGTTGTCGGTCAGAAGGTTGCCCGCGACGGCGCGGCGTACCGGACCGGTGATCGCCGTCGGATCGTCATACTCGAACGAGCGTTCGTCTTCAGTCCTTTCGGTCTTCACGTAGAAGCCGGACAGGTTGATGTCGGTGCCATCGTCGGAATCGATGCTGTAGTCGGCGTTGAAGGAATAATCCGTGCCGTCGCGCGTATCGGTCTGGTCTTCGCGGTTGTCGAAGTCATCAACGCGGAAGTTCGGATTGTTCTCCGGGCTGTCGCCATAGCGCAGCGACTTCTTGATTTTCGGGTTGTAACGGCCCTGCAGGTTTGCGCCGAGCAAAAGCCGGCCCGGACCAACCGCGCCGCCATAGACGCCGCCGAGGCTTTCCTTGAACTCGCCGTCGTCGAACGCCAGACCGCCAACGCGGATATACCCGCCGTCAAGCTCGTAGCCGTCGCGCAGGACGATGTTCAGTGTACCCGCAAGGGCGTCGCCGGAACGGCGGGCAGACGAGGAGCGGACGATCTCGACGCGGTCGATCAGTTCGGCCGGGATGCGGTCGAGGAAGAAGGAGCGGTCGGAGTTGGAGCCCGGAACCTTCTCGCCATTGATCAGGATCTGGGTATAGCCAGGGTCGAGACCGCGCAGGCGGGCGCCGTCGCTTTCGATCACGTCGGAGAGGAAAGTGACCGAGGGGACGCGCTTCAGGGCATCGCCGGCGGTCAGCGGCTCAAAGCGCTGGAAATAGTCCTGGCCGTACTCGAGGGTCTGGACCGTCTCGTCGCTCCGG
Source organism: Caulobacterales bacterium (assembly GCA_038251755.1). GTDB lineage: Bacteria > Pseudomonadota > Alphaproteobacteria > Caulobacterales > Hyphomonadaceae > Hyphomonas. Next base: position 20,384 of record JBBSAZ010000006.1, on the reverse strand, counting down.
TTGCGGTAGGATATCTCGCCCTGGACGACGACCGTCTCGGCGCGGAGGATCGGGTCCTCCTCTTCGGTGGTTGCCGCCGGCGCAGTTTGCGCGGATGCGGAGATGGCTGCGCTCAGGCAAAGCGTGACGAAGCTCGCCCGGCAAGGAGAGAAAGTTTGGATTTCATGGTACACCCCAGTTGTCTATGGAGGGCGGCTATCACTCGATCTTCGCAATCAGGTGACGGATCAGTATCAGTTTTATGACAGTAGCTTTTGTGTCACAGCTGGGCGATATGGCGGCGCCAAACGCCGCCTCAAAATGAAGGATACATCTCACATGCTGCGCCCCATGCTCCTCGCTGCCGCCTCTGTTTTTGCCGTATCGGCCTGCGCCTCGGCGCCGCCTGTCCTGCCGAATCAGGCGCTCGTGATGGCGTCCATGGAGACCGCGCCCGCCGGCGCGCGCGGCGACGCGGCGGATGACCCGGCCCTCTGGCTCCACCCGCAGGACGCTGCGAAATCGCTGATCCTCGGCACCAACAAACAGGAAGGCCTTGTCGTCTACAATCTCGACGGTACGGAAGCCGCACGCCTGCCGATCGGCCTGATCAACAACGTTGATCTTCGTCAGTCCGCGGATCGTTCCTATGATGTTGCCATTGCCAGCAATGACCAGGTAAATGCGATCTCCGTGTTCCTGATTGACCGGGCGACCGGAACGGTCTCGCACCGCGGCGAAGTGCCGACAGGACGTCTCGAACCTTACGGAATCTGTTCGGGCCGCGAAGACGGGCGCGACCTGGCTGGTGTGACGTACAAGGACGGAACGATTGAAATCTGGACTGTTTCCGCGAGCCCCACAGAATTGACCGGCGAGCTACTCACGACCGTGAAGCTCGCAACGCAGCTCGAAGGCTGCGTGTTTGACGAGGCGCAAGGCCTGCTCTTTGTCGGTGAGGAGAACCATGGTCTCTGGAAGATGGCTTACCGCGACGCTGCGCCCGTGCCGGATCAGATTGATGTCGGCGGCGGCGCAGCCGGCCTGGTGGCCGATGTCGAAGGCGTCTCGCTCTGGCGCGGCAAGGACGGCGCGGGCTGGCTGGTTGTCTCGGCACAGTCTGACAACCGGTTCGTCGTGTACGATCGCAAGGCGCCGCATACCGCGATGGGCAGCTTCTCGATCGGCGAGAACGCCGCGCTCGGCATCGACGCCGTGACGCATACGGACGGTCTCGATGTCTTCTCCGGCGCGCTGACCGGCTACCCGCGCGGTATCCTGACGGTGCAGGACGACGGCAACCCGAAGTCTGGCCGGGACCAGAACTTCAAGGTCGTCAACTGGGCCGCTATCGAGCTCGCGCTCGGCCTTCCGGTTCTCGACGCCGAATAGGCCCCGCCTAGCCAAGCGCGGTTTCATAGACTTTCGCGTAATCGTCCGCGCTCATCGGGCGCGGATTGCCGAAATGCGCAAGATCCTTGAGCGCGTAATCGACGATGCCCGGCGCGTCCGATGCCGCGAGGCCCATGGCCGTCAGGTTCTTCGGAATGCCGATGGCATTGTTGAGGTCCTGGATCGCATCGGCCAGATCGGCGCCGGGCTTCAGGCCCATGACCTGCCGCAGGCGGACATATTTTGCGTCCGCTGCACCCTGGTGGAACCGCAGGATGTGCGGCAGGAAGACTGCGTTCAGCGTGCCGTGATGCAACTTCTTCTGCTCCAGCCGCCCGGCCGCATGGCTCAACGCATGCACGCCGCCGAGGCCTTTCACGAAGGCGAGCGCGCCCTCATAGCTTGCCATCATCATGTGCCAGCGGGCTTCGGCGTCCGAGCCGTCCTTGACGGCGCGCACCAGCATGCCCTGCCCGAAGGCGCGCTGCGCGCCGTCATAGCCAATACCTTCCGCAGGCGGATTGACCGACGGCGTCAGCACCGCCTCGATACAATGCGTCAGCGCGTCCATGCCGGTTGCCGCCGTCAGACCCGCCGGCAGGCCAAGCGTCAGGTCGGGATCGCAAAGCGCGACCACCGGGATCAGGTTCGGCGAGGCAAAGGTTTCCTTGCGGCCGTTCTCCATAATGATGACCATGCCGATGGAAACTTCAGACCCCGTGCCTGAAGTGGTCGGTATGGCGATCAGCGGCGGGATTTTGCCGATCTTCTTGGCGCCGCCGATGATGGCCGCATAGGTTTCGAGCGGTTCGCTGTGCGAGGCCATCAGGCCGATCGCCTTGGCATGATCCATGGAGGAGCCGCCGCCGACCGCGATGATGCCGTCTGCGCCGGACTCCTTGTAGAGCTTCGTTGCCAGCTTCGTTTGCGTCTCGGTCGGGTTCGAGACCGTCTCGGCGAACACGCCGGCCGGAGCCACGCCAAGCGCATCCTCGACCTTCGCCAGGATGCCGGAGGCCTTGATGCCCGCATCCGTCACGATGAAGGGCCGGGTGATCCCCTTCCCCTTGGCGAGCGCGGCGAGCTGTTTCAGCGCGCCGGCATCGAAGACGCATTGGGTGAGGAAATTCATGACGGGCATCAGGTGCACTCCAGCCGGGAACAGGGAAAGGGGGCTATGTTCCCAACTGGAGGCCGGAAGTTCAAGCCTTTCCTCAGGGGCAGGCGCCCACCCCTTGAGCACACGCGAAGTGTGCAGTGGCCAGGACTTCCTCTGCGGGTCCCCTCCGCATTTCACTCTATCTGCGCCGCTGCGATTTTCGTCTCAATACGGACGATTACCTAGTCGCGCGCTTGTGCCGCGCGGCTCGCCGACGCGCGTCAAGCTGGCCAATTTCGCGAACAATTCCAGAGGCTTAACGAGGATCCATCGCTCACCAAAATGATGGGATCCAAGCGATGAAAAAGCTCCTTCTTGCCGCCCTGATGACGGGTACAGCCCTTGCCGGATTGGCCGGAACCGCCTCTGCGGAAGACAATCCATGGATGCTTCGCGCGCGCGCGATTGCCGTGCTGCCGGACGAATCTGCCGGACTGTCGGTTGGCGGCGCAAACCTCGCAGGCGACGCTGATATCGGCGACCAGTATGTGCCCGAGTTCGACATCACCTACTTTTTCACCGACAATATCGCCGCCGAACTGATCCTGGCCGTCACCCCGCATGATGTGAGCGCCATCAACGTGACCGTCCCGGGCGCTTTGACCAATGCCACCATCGATCTTGGCGACGTCTGGCTTCTGCCGCCGACCCTGACCCTGCAATACCACTTCCAGAATGGCAGCAAGTTCAAGCCCTATGTAGGGGCCGGGGTGAACGCGACCTTCTTCTTCAACGAGGATGAAGGCCCGGTCGCCGACGGTATCGACTATGACCCAAGCTTCGGACCCGCGCTTCAGGCAGGTTTCGACTATGACCTGGATGGCAAGGAGGGCGGCTTCGCGCTCAACGTCGATGTCAAGAAGATCTGGATCAACACCGATGTGAAAGTCGACTTCACGACCGCCCTCGGTGCGACCGTGAACGCCGATGTCGATATCAACCCGCTCGTCGTGGGCGTCGGCCTCGCCTACAAATACTGAGGCCCTGCCGGCCTTGCCGGCAGCCAGCCGCAGAAACGCCGCGTCTCCCTCCCCACAGGAGGCGCGGCGTCCTTGTTTTCTGCGCCCCGCCTCTTTGCGAGGCCGTTTCAAAACGCTACCCCTTCGGCATGACGATCCTGACCGTAAAAGACCTCGCCGTAAATTTTGACACCGCTGATGGCATCGTGAACGCTGTCAGGGGAATCTCTTTTCAGGTGGCGGCCGGCGAATGCCTCGGCATCGTGGGCGAAAGCGGCTCCGGCAAGAGCCAGTCCGCCCTCGCGGCGATGGGCCTGCTCGCCGAGAACGGAACGGCCAGGGGCCATATCCTGTTCAACGGCACCGACATGCTGACCGCCCCGAAAGCGCAACTGCGCAAGATCCGCGGCGCCGAGATGTCGATGATATTCCAGGACCCGCTAACCAGCCTGACCCCGCACATGACCGTCGGCGCGCAGATGCGCGAGATCCTCGCGCTGCATCAGAATCTCAAAGGCGAAGAGGCCAACAAGCGCTGCGTCGACTGGCTCGAACACGTTCGCATCCCCGAGGCCGCCCGCCGGCTCGACCAGTTCCCGCATGAACTGTCAGGCGGCATGCGCCAGCGCGTGATGATTGCCATCGCCATGCTGTGCGGCCCGAAGCTCCTGATCGCCGACGAGCCGACCACCGCGCTCGACGTCACCGTCCAGGCGCAGGTGCTGGAGCTGATGGACGAGTTGAAGCGCGAAACCGGCACCGGCATTGTCCTGATCACGCACAACATGGGCGTCGTTGCCCGCATGTGCGACCGGGTGATCGTGATGCGTCACGGCGAGATCGTCGAGCAAGGCGCCGTCGATGACATCTTCTACGCGCCGCAACATCCCTACACGAAAATGTTGCTCGCCGCCGTGCCCCGCATCGACTTGCCGGACCCGCCAGGCCGGCCGCCGCTTTCGCCCGCCCCTGCCCCTGACATCGCGCCGGTATTGCAGGTGGACGACATGCAGGTGCACTTCCCGATCCAGGTCAAAGGCGGCCTGTTCGGCAAGACCAAGCCGCTGAAAGCGGTCAACGGCGTCAGCTTCGACCTGCGCCCCGGCGAAACGCTCGGCGTCGTCGGCGAATCCGGTTGCGGCAAGTCCACACTCGCCCGCGGCGTGCTGAAGCTGATCCCGCCGACTGCCGGCACGGTCGCCTGGCTCGGCAAGGACATCACCAAAGCCAGTGCGCGTGAAATGAACGCCCTGCGCGATGACTTGCAGATTGTCTTCCAGGACCCTCTCGCCAGCCTTGACCCGCGGATGACCATCGGCGCCTCGATTGCCGAACCGCTGCAGGTGCATGAGCCCGGCCTCAACAAGGTCCAGCGCGAAGCCAAGGTGCGCGAGATCCTCCCCCGCGTCGGCCTCGATCCGAACCTGATCAACCGCTATCCGCACGAGCTCTCGGGTGGTCAGAACCAGCGCGTCGGGATCGCCCGCGCAATGATCCTGCAGCCGAAGCTGGTGATCTGTGATGAGGCCGTCTCGGCGCTCGATGTATCCGTCCAGGCGCAGGTGGTGGACCTGCTGATCGAGCTGCAGAAGGAGTTTGGCCTGGCGATGATCTTCATCAGCCACGACCTTGCCGTGGTGCGCCAGATCAGCCACCGCGTCATGGTGCTCTATCTCGGCCGGGTGGTCGAACTGGCTGGACGCAGCACAATCTATACAGACGCCCGCCACCCCTACACCAAGGCGCTGATCGCGGCGGTGCCGAACGCCGACCCCAGGGGCGAGCGTGCGCGCGAGAAACTTCGCCTGACGGGCGATCTGCCAAGCCCGATGGACAGCCGCGCGGCCCTACGCTTCCTCAAATCAAAGCTGATCGACGATCCCGAAGCAGAGCAGTATCAGCCCCAGCTGGTCGCCATCGGCCCCGGCCATTGGGTGGCTGAGCATGACGCAATCGGCGGCGCCGACGCTTTGCTGGTTAACTGACCGTTGCGCGGCAAAATCTTTCGCGTTTCAATTTTGGATATTCCACATTTCCCGTAGTTTGCTAGTTTCCCGCCATAATCTTCTAGAGGCGGATCGGACGAGCAACGGGATGCAGAAGGTCAGACCCACAGGTCCTATCGAGACGGGCCGGGTCGACCGCCCGCCGGTCAGCGGTATCGATTTCACCCAGGCCTTTGCGCTGGCGCCGACGTCGCTGATGATCATGGACCGCCAGCTTGTGATCCAGTTCGCCAACGCGGCCTATCTGACAACCACGGCCTGCACGCTTAGTGAAATTCAGGGCCGGTATGTGTTTGAAGCTTTTCCGGAAACCGAAGAACGCATTGCCCTGTTCCGGGACGCCTTCGAAACCGCACTGGCCGGGTGCGCCAACGTGCTGACCACGGAACCGTTTGCCATTCCTGTAGACGGCGGTGGCATGCGCGAGGTCATCTGGACCTGCTCGCAAATACCCCTGCGCAATGGCGCGGGCGAGGTTGAGTACATCTTGCAGAACGCGCGCGACATCACCGCCAAGCACGAACGCGAACAGGAAAACCACCTCCTGATGCGCGAGCTTGATCACCGTGTTAAAAACTCGCTCGCCACCGTGCAGGCAATAACCCGCATGTCATTGGTGGAGGGAAAGACTGTCCCGGCAGCAAAGGACGAACTGCTCGGGCGCCTGCGCGCGATGTCGGACGTCCAGAGCCTTCTGGTCGAACGCAATTGGCGCGGATCGACTGTCGAAGCCGTGCTCGCCAACGCTCTTCTGCCTTTCGGCTACGAGCCTGGAAGCGGCCGGATCATCCTGACCGGACCGAAAGTTCATGTGACCGCCAAGCAGGTTCAGGCCTTGTCAATGGCCGTGCACGAACTGGCCACCAACGCCGCGAAGTACGGTGCGCTCTCGGATGATCATGGAACCGTTTATGTCGGCTGGACGTTGGATCAAGCAAATCGCTTTCATTTCAGGCTCGTGTGGCAAGAAGCCGGAGGTCCTGAAGTGAAGCCGCCAGAGCGGGAAGGTTTCGGAACGAAGATGCTGACCCGCATTCTGGCACAGGAAATAAATGGCGAGATTTCGCTGGAATACCATCCGAACGGACTGGTCTGCAAGATGGAGGGCTGGCTCGAAGACAAGAACTGAAACAGGAGACCAAAATGCCGGCCAAACAGATCTTCATCGTGGAAGACGAGGCCCTGCTCCTGTGCGAGTTGGAAGATATGGTTCTCCAGCTGGGCTATGACGTCGCCGCCAGCGCGACAAGTTTTGAACGGGCCATGGATGCTTTGGCCGCCGGCGCGAAGCCTGACCTGGCCCTGCTCGACCTCAATCTCAATGGTACGCCCAGTGCCGCTATTGCCGACCAGCTTGTCGCGGCAGGCGTTCCGATCATCTTTGTGTCGGGCTACGGCGCAAGTGGCCTTGAGGACCGCTTCAGCGGCTTTGAGGTGCTGCAGAAGCCCTATGACGAAGCCGCCCTGTCGGTCGCCATGAAGCGCGCGCTCCCCCCCACCGCCTAAACCGCCCGCTCGTTGCCCCGCCCGCCTTGTCTTCGCCCCCCTCCCCGCATAGGGTGCGCCCGCTTCAGCCGGACCCCCGCCCCATGCCAGATACCTTGCCGCCAGACCCGCTCGTGACGCTTGCCGATGTGCAGGCGGCCGCCAAAGTCCTCGAAGGAAACATCGAGCGTACAGAGCTGGCGCATTCGCGCACGCTGTCGGCGATTACCGGCGCGGATGTATGGATCAAGTTCGAAAACCGCCAATACACTGCGGCCTTCAAGGAACGCGGCGCGCTCAACAAGCTGTCGAAGCTGACGGACGATGAAAAGCGCCGAGGCGTGATCGCGGCCTCGGCCGGAAACCACGCCCAAGGTGTTGCCTACCATGCCCGCCGCCTCGGCATCCCGGCGACCATCGTGATGGCGCAGACGACGCCCTTCAACAAGGTCGAGCATACCCGCGACCACGGCGCCCGCGTCATTCTCGAAGGGATGGGATTCGACGAAGCGAAGGACTACGCGTTGAAGCTGGGTGAGAAAGAAGGCCTTGTCTTCATCCACCCCTTTGACGATCTCGACATCATCGCCGGCCAGGGCACAATCGCGCTTGAAATGCTGGCCGACAATCCGGACCTCGATACGCTCGTCGTGCCGATCGGCGGCGGCGGATTGATCTCCGGCATCGCGGTCGCCGCCAAGGCCATGAAGCCGGACATCAAGATCATCGGCGTCGAAGCCGCGATGTATCCCTGCATGCACGCCGCCCTGCGCGGAAAGACGCCCAAAATGGGCGGCGCCACGATTGCCGAAGGCATCGCGGTAAAAGAAGTCGGCAAGCTGACGCGCCGCATCGCCGAGCAGTTGCTGGACGACATTCTCCTCGTCGAGGAGGAACACCTTGAACGCGCGATCACACTGTTCGCCGAAGTCGAGAAGACGATTGCCGAAGGCGCCGGCGCCGCCGGCCTCGCGGCCCTGCTCGCCCACCCCTCTCGCTTCTATGGCCGCAAGGTCGGCCTCGTCCTCTGCGGCGGCAATATCGACACGCGCCTCCTCGCCTCGGTGCTCACGCGTGCGCTGGTGCGCGAGAACCGTCTCGCGCGCATCCGCATCGTCGGCGATGACCGCCCGGGGCTGCTCGCACTGGTCTCCAAGATCATTGGCGATAACGGTGCCAACATCATGGAAGTCGCCCATAACCGGATCGCGCTCGACGTGCCGGCCAAGGGCGCCGAATTCGACATCCTGATGGAAACGCGCGACAGCCAGCACACGCAGGAAGTCATCGATGCCCTCGCCCAGGCGGGCTACCCCCCGCGCGCGATCTGATCCCCCGAAGAGAGACAGCCCTCATGCTCCGCACACTGCTCATACCCGCTCTTGCTGCCCTCACCCTGACGGCCTGCTCACCGAACCCCGTCACCGCGCCTGCCAACGGCGTCCTGCCCTCACCGCCATTCACGGATGATACCATGCCTGCTGCCTTCAAGGACCACCTGCCCTGGAACCCCACCGGACAGGACGTGAAAAACGGTCCGATGGGCCTGCAATACATCGTGCTGAAGGAAGGCCCGGACGCCGGCAGGAAACCGGTCGCGACGGACCGGGTCAATGTGCATTATGAAGGCCGCCTCGCCACCGGCGAGAAGTTCGACTCTTCGCTTGACCGCGGCGAGCCCGCCAGCTTCCGCCTCAACCAGGTCATTCCCGGCTGGACGATGGGCCTGCAGGAAATGTCCGAAGGCGACGAGTACCTCTTCTATATCCCCAGCGCGCTCGCCTACGGCGACCAGCCGCGCGGCGACGTGATCAAGGCCGGCGACGACCTCGTTTTCCTTGTCCAGCTGCTCGGCATCGAAGTGCCGAAAGTCGCCGACGCCGCCGCCTGGACAAAATACTTCCCCTGGAATCCGGACGCCCCGGAAGTCGTGAAAACCGAATCCGGCCTTCAATATGCCGTGCTTGCCAGCGGCGACCCCGCCGGCGCATCGCCCGTGAACGGACAATTCGTGCTCGTCCATTACGAGGGTCGTCTTGCCGACACCGGCGCCCTGTTCGACAGTTCGTATGAGCGCGGTGAGCCGGAAGCTTTCCCCTCGAACGGCCTGATCGAAGGCTGGGTTGAAGCGCTTGCCATCATGAAGCCAGGTGATCGCTGGATGGTCCATGTGCCCGCTAACCTGGCTTACGGCGCCGAAGGCACACCCGGGGGCCCGATCCCGCCGAATGCGCCGCTCCAGTTCGAAGTCGAACTGCTCAGCGTGATGCAATAAATTCGTCCATGGCTGTCACCGCCGAAATCCTCGCCAGCATTGCCCTCGCCGCTGGCAAGGAAATCATGCGCGTCTATCGCACCGATTTCGCGGTCGAGACGAAGCTTGATGCCTCTCTGCTGACGGAAGCAGACGGTCTTGCAGAAGCGATCATCCTCAAGGGCCTCGCAGAAGCCGAGCCTGATTTGCAAGTGATCGCCGAAGAATCTGTAGCTGGCGGAAACATCCCCGAACACGGCAGCCGCTTCGCGCTCGTCGATCCACTCGACGGCACCAAGGAATTCGTCGCGAAGAATGGCGAGTTCACGGTCAACATCGCGATCATCGAACATGGCCGCCCGGTGATAGGCGTTGTCTACGCGCCGGCTTTGCACCGCCTGTTCGTGGCCGAAAGCCCCTCGCACGCCTGGCAGTCCAAAGCCGCGCCGGATGGCCCTGTGCCGAAGAAACGCAATCTCCTGCGCATCCGCCCAGCGCCTGCGGATGGCCTCACTGCGGTCGCCTCCAAATCCCACCGCTCGCCGGAAACCGACACCTGGCTCGCAAAATATCCGGTGAAGGAAATCGCGGGCGCAGGCTCCGCCCTCAAGTTCTGCCTCGTCGCGGCAGGCGAAGCGGATGTCTATCCCCGCCTCGGCCGCACGATGGAATGGGACACGGCCGCTGGTCAGGCCGTTGTCGAAGCGGCAGGTGGGCGGGTCCTGACGCTCGACCACACTCCCCTGCTCTATGGCAAGCGGGATCGCGGCTACGACAATCCGGATTTCATCGTGTACGGAGATGTGACGCCGCTCTGACGGCGCAGGGGTTCAGCATGGCGCGGCAGTATTTCGGCACAGACGGAATCCGTGGACGGATCAACAAGGCCCCCATGACGGCGGAGACCGCGCTTCGTCTCGCTATCGCGGCCGCGCGCACCTTCGCTCCGGAAGGTGGCCGGGAAGTCGTTATCGGCCGCGACACACGCCGCTCCGGCGAGATGATCGAAGCGGCCCTGATCGCCGGCCTCACTTCCATGGGCGTCAAGCCCGTCCGCCTCGGCGTCGTCCCTACGCCCGCCGTCGCGCTGATCACCCGCGAGACCGGCGCCGCACTCGGCTTCATGGTCTCGGCCAGCCACAACAAATACGAAGACAACGGACTGAAGCTCTTCAGCCCCGAAGGGGTGAAGTTCACGGACGATGTCGAGGAAGCGCTCGAAGCCGCGATGGCTGCCGCCTTCGAAGGTGACTATGCCTCGCCCGCCGCCATCGCCGAACCCGCCGGCATGGCCGGCGCCGGACGCCGCTATATCGGCCGCTGCCTCGAGACGATCGGCAAGGGTCAGGATTTCTCGAAACTGAAGGTCGTGCTCGACTGCGCGCACGGCGCGGGTTTTGAAACCGCGCCCGAAGCGCTGCGCCGCCTCGGCGCGCAGCTCACCCTCATCGGCGCGGAGCCGGACGGCGTGAACATCAATGCCGGCGTAGGCTCGACCGCGACCGGCGCGCTGAAAGACGCCGTGCTTCAAACCGGCGCAGATATCGGCATCGCGCTCGACGGCGACGCGGACCGTCTGATTGTCGTGGACGAGACAGGTGAAGAGGCAGACGGCGACCAGGTCATGGCGCTGATCGCGTCCGAAATGCACCGCTCGCAGCGCCTGAAAGGCGGCGGCATGGTCGCCACCGTGATGTCCAACATGGGCCTCGACGAATACCTGAAAGCCTCTGGCCTCTCGCTCGCGCGCACCAAGGTCGGGGACCGCTATGTTGGCGAGCACATGCGCCAGCACGGCTACAATCTCGGCGGCGAGCAGTCCGGCCACATCATCCTTTCCGATGTCTCCACCACCGGCGACGGCCTACTTGCCGGCCTGCAGGTCCTCGCCGTGCTCGCGTCGCGCGGCGGCAAAGCCTCGCACATGCTGCGCGTCTTCGAACCGGCGCCGCAGAAACTCGTCAACATCCGCTACACCGGCGCCAACCCGATGGACTCCGGCAAGGTGAAAGCCGCGCTCGCCGAGGCGGACGCACTGCTCGGAAGCCGTGGACGGATGGTTGTGCGCAAATCCGGCACCGAGCCGCTGATCCGCGTGATGGCCGAGGCGCTCGACGCCGAACTGATGCGGCGCGCACTCGCCCTCGTTGCGGACGCCGTGAAAGCGGAAGCCTGACAGCACAGAGCCTCTCCAGGCGTCACCGGTTGCATGGCATCCTGAAGCCACTATTCGTCGGGCAACAAAAAGCCCGCACCAACACCGGAGGAGAAACGTCATGGCCGAGGGACAGACCCTGCCCGCATTCCGCCCCCTGCCGCAGAAGACGCCCGACGTCTCGATGACGCGCAAGGGCGACACCTTCTACATCTCTGCCAACCAGACGCCTGGTGACCGCCCGAAAACCGTGCCCCACTGCCTCGATGAGCGCGCCGCCCAGCATCCGGACCGCCCCTTCCTGCGCGAACGTGATCCGAAGACGGATGAATGGGTGACGCTGACCTATGGCGAAGCGAAGACAATCACCGACAGCCTCGCCCAGGCCTTCCTCGATTTGGGCGCCGGCCCGAATGCGCCCGTGATGCTGCTGTCCGGCAACTCGATCCGCGCCGCGATGGTCATCCTCGCCGCCCAGAAGATCGGCGCACCTGCCGCCCCGATTTCGGTTCCCTATTCCACTATGTCGACCGACTTCGACAAGTTGAAGCATTGCTTCAACACGGTGAAGCCCGCGGTCGTGTTTGCCGAACAGCTCGCGCCCTTCCGGAAGGCCATCGCCGCCCTCCCGGCCGGCGCGTTCAGGATCGTCAGCGCGTCGCCCGAAGGCGAAAACGCGGTGATCTCCTATGACGCGCTCTGCGCCACCACGCCGACGCCCGCCGGCGCCGCCGCCATGGCGGAACTGAACGATGCCAGCGTCGCAAAATACCTCTTCACCTCCGGCTCGACCGGCATGCCGAAACCGGTGCCGACGACGCAGGGCGCCATGTGTTCGATGATCGGCGGCCAGGAAGGGCTGAAGGACACCTCGCGCGATCCGGAACATGATCCGGGCCGCGTTGACCACTTCCTGGACTGGCTGCCCTGGAACCATATCTCCGGCTCCAACGTGAACTTCAACGGCGCGCTCTGGAACGGCTCCACTTTCTGGATCGATGGCGGCAAGCCGACGCCTGCCCTCTTCCATGAGACGATCCGCAATATCCGCGAAGCCAGTCCGTCCGTGTTCGGAACAGCGCCGATTGCCCTCTCGATGCTCGCCGAGGCGATGGAGCAGGACGACACGCTGCTGAAAGCTTTCTTCAAAAACATGCGCTCCATCGGCTATGGCGGCGCGACCCTCTCGGACGATCTCTACGACCGCCTGCAGGCCCTCTCCATCAAGGCTACAGGCCGCCGCATTCCCATCGTCACCATGTATGGCGCGACCGAAACACAGGGCATCACCGTGGTGCACTGGGAAGTCGAGCGAGTCGGGCTGATCGGCTTGCCGCTGCCCGGCACCACGCTGAAACTGGTGCCGAACGGCGAGAAACTGGAAGTCCGCGTCAAAGGCCCGACCGTCATGCCGGGCTATCACAATGACCCCAAGAAGAATGCCGAAGTCTTCGACGAGGAAGGCTTCTACTGTCTCGGCGACGCGGTGAAATTTGTCGACGAGAACGACCCGAACAAGGGCCTGATCTTCGATGGCCGCGTCGGGGAGGACTTCAAGCTCTCCTCCGGCACCTGGGTCTCGGTCGGCACGCTGCGCCCCGATTTCGTCGCCGCCTGCTCGCCGCTAATCTTTGACGCCGTGATCTGCGGACAGGACAAGGATTTCGCCACCGCCCTCGTCTGGCCCTCGCCTGCGACCGCCGAGCAATACATCAAGGCGGCCGGCGATCCGGCCAAGGGCTTTGCTGCCCTCGTCGGCGACCTGACCCGCAAGGCCGCCGCCTTCAACGCGTCCGAACAGGGCTCGTCCCGCCGCATCAAGCGGCTGATGGTGATGACCGAAGCGCCCAGCATCGATGCCGGCGAGATCACCGACAAGGGCTATGTGAACCAGCGCCTCGTCATCTCCCGCCGCGCAAATCTTGTGCAGGCCCTGTATGCCGAGCCGCTTGCGCCGGGCGTTATCGCGCTCTGAGGCCGCATTCACCGGGCCGTGATTGGCCCGGTGCTTGCAACGCCGCCACCCTGCCCTCACATCGCCGGAATTGGCAGGCAGTGGCGCGCACATGACGTTCGATGACGCCTTTCGCAACCTTCGGGGCCGGTTCAGTTTTCCGGAACTGAAGCCGCTTGACCTTAAACTTCCCATCGACCGCCTGCGCCGCGAATTCCTGCGCATGGACTACAGCGCCGAGCCGGATGCGCCGGAGCTGGCGGAAGTCCGTCCGCTGATCATTCCGGGCGCCGCCGGCAACATCAAGGCGCGCCTTTACGTGCCCCTCGGCGCCGGCGTGCCGCCCGGCCCCGGCATCCTGTTCTTCCATGGCGGCGGCTTCGTCCTCGGCGATCTCGACAGCCATGACATGCTGTGCCGCCGCCTCGCCGAAGGCTCGCGTTGCCGCGTGCTCGCCATCGACTACCGCCTCGCGCCCGAGAACCGCTTCCCCAGCGCGCACGAGGACGCCCTCGCCGCCTGGGCCTGGCTGCAGGAACGCGGCGCGGCGAAGGCCGGCATCGACCCGGCCCGCGTGGCGGTTGCCGGTGACAGCGCCGGCGGCAACATCGCGGCTTATCTGGCGCAGGAGATGGTGCGCGTCCGCGGCCCGAAGCCTGCCTTCCAGCTGCTCCTCTATCCCCTGCTCCAGTTCGCCGACATCCGCTCCAAGAAGATGACGCCGCAAGAAAGCGGCCTGTTCATTTCGGCCGGCCTGTTCGAGTTCTTCCGCGGACACTACCTGCCGGACCCCGGCGCCTACATGGACCGGCGTATCTCGCCCCTGTTCGCTCCGCCCGAGGATCTGAAAGCCCTTCCCCCGGCCCACATCATCGTCTGCGGCTGGGATCCGCTGCACGATGAAGGCCTCGCCTACACCTCGAAACTGCGCGCCCTGGGCGTGCGCACAACCGAGCGCGAATACGCCTCCATGGTGCATGGTTTCCTGAACCTAACCCCCATTTCGTCCACCGCCCGGCAGGCCGCGCGCGACGCCGGCGAGATCACCGGCCGGGCCCTCGGCGCGCTCTGAACCCGCCCGACGACAACCTTGTAAATTCAAGGCGGTGTGTCGCGCCGGCAACAAGTTTACACTTAACTTTGCGTAAAGCTGCATATTAATATTCAATATGGACAAAACCCCTCTATGTCCGCTCCCGGGGATCCACCGTCCCCCAAAAAAAGCTATGTAGAGGAAGCTCCCAGACATGAAATTCAGCAAACTTCTCCTGTCGTCGGCCTCGGCGGCAATGATCGCCTTTGTGCCCGCCTACGCCCAGACGACCGATGCCCCCGCCGCCGCCGAAACGGTTGAAGACACCGCCGAGCGCGAGTCGGCCGTAGACCGCGTGCTGGGCACCGTCACTGTCACCGCCACGAAGAAAGCCGACGTCGAGAACGTCCAGTCCGTCCCGGTCGCGATCACCGCCTTCAACAGCGAAACGCTGGAAGCCCTGCAGGTCCGCGACGTCCAGAGCCTCTCCTACTCCGCCCCGAACATCCAGCTCGAAGACATCGGCACCGCCCGCGGCACCGCCAACTTCTCGATCCGAGGCCTCGGCATCAACTCCTCGATCCCGTCGATCGATCCGACCGTCGGCGTGTTCGTTGACGGCGTGTATCTCGGCGTCAACAACGGCGTCGTGCTTGACCTGTTCGACCTCGACAGCGTCGAAATCCTGCGTGGTCCCCAGGGCCTGCTGTTCGGCCGTAACACCACCGGCGGCGCCGTGCTGATCAACACCGGCAACCCGACCGACACGTTCCAGTACAAGGCGAAGGCCACCTATGAAGGCCCGGTCGATGACGGCCGCGGCGGCCCCTCGTCCACCCTCCAGGCCGGCGTCTCCGGCCCGATCGTCGAAGGCCTGCTCAACGGCAAGGTCGGCGCCTACTACAACTATGACGAAGGCTACTTCCTCAACAAGTTCAACAACGACAACATCGGCGAAGCCCAGACCTTCATCCTGCGCGGCGCGCTCGAGTTCACCCCGACCGAAGACCTCACCTTCCTCGGCAAACTCGAATCCTTCAGCACACAGACCGATGGCCCGGCCGCCCGCAACTCCGGCGTCTACGACCGCGACAGCTTCGACATCGCCGTCGACAATATCGGTTCCTACCAGAACGACACGCTGTTCGCCTCGCTGCGCACCGACTATGACGTGAACTTCGGCAATGGCCGTATCACCAACATCTTCGGCTACCGCGATCTCGACTCGACCTCGAACGGCGACATCGACGCCTTGCCAACGGTGTTCGCGCCGACGGCTACGTCGGGCGGCGTGCCGGTGCCGACCTTCCTGTTCCACTCCGACACGGAACTCGTGCAGGAGCAGATCTCGAACGAGCTGCGCTATGCCGGCACCTTCGGCAAGGCGGACATCACGACCGGCTTGTTCTACTTCAACCAGGAGATCGGCTATACCGAACGCCGCCGCCTCCCTACGGCCTCGGCGGCCCAGTTCAACGGCGGCGGCTTCCAGGACCACACGGTCTACGGCGTCTTCGGCCAGCTCGACTACGCGATCACCGACAAGCTGACCGGCATCTTCGGGCTGCGCTATGGCACGGAAGAGAAGTCGGTTGACATCACATATGTCCGCCCACGTCCTTTCTGCTCAGTCGTCGACGGCACCTGCCCGACCACCGGCACCAACCCCTTCGTGCCGGGCGAGCCGAACGGCTTCAGCGATTCGGAGAAGTGGAACAACCTCAATCCGAAGATCGGCTTCCAGTACACCGCGACCGACCTGATGCAGGTCTATAGCCACTATACCCAGGGTGTGCGCTCGGGCGGCTACAACTTCCGCATCACCAACGCCGCGGCGTTCGAAGCCCTCTTCCCGCCGGGCGGCAGCCGTGCCTTTGACGAGGAGCAGGTCAACGCCTACGAACTGGGCTTCAAGTACGAGACGGATGATCGACGCGGCCAGGTCAACGCCGCCGTGTTCTTCAACGACATCACCGACATGCAGCGCGAGCTGAACCTGTCCTCGCCGACCTCGGGCGTGGCCCAGACAATCGTCAACACCGCCGACGCCGAAATCCTCGGTTTCGAAGTTGAAGGTCGCTATGCCCTGACCGACAACTTCCTGCTGACGGCCAACCTCGGCCTGCTCGACGCCGAATACACGAACGTGATCTTCGACATTTCGGGCAACGGCGCGGTCGGCGCCGAAGACCTCGCGCTGGCCCTGCCCCGCGTGCCTGAGACGACCTACGGCTTCGGCGTCCTGCACGATCTCGATCTCGGCAACCGCGGCTCGCTCGTCTCGCGCGCCAGCTTCCAGCACCGCGACGAGTTTGCGTACACGGACAATAACTTCGGTTATGTCGACGCGGCCGACCAGGTCGATGCCAACCTGACCTGGAATACGCCGTATGACGGCTTCTCGGTCTCGCTCTTCGGCAAGAACCTCCTCGACGAGGCAATCGCCGGCGGCGATACGCAAGTGCCTTTCGGCGGCGTCTTCGCCCCGCAGGTCCCGGGCGGCCAGAACCTGTCGGACGGCACCAACGATCCGTTCGACCCGAACCCGGCCGCGGGCACCTTCCAGCCGCTGCAACCTGGCCGCATCATCGGGATCGAGTTCTCGATCAAGGGCTGATCCGCCCCCTTTTGCAAACGGAAAAGGGCAGGCTTCACAGCCTGCCCTTTTTGTCTGCGCAGCGCCCAAAAAGAAACGGCCCCGGTCTCCCGGGGCCGCTCGATAAGGTGTGCAGGCGGAAGGCTTAGTTGCCTGCGCCGAAACGCTTCGTGAAGCCGACCTTGAACGTGCGGCCAACGGCATCGCCCGTGAACGGATCATAGTTCAGCTCGAGGCGCGCGAAGGACGGATCGGAATCGAGGATGTTTTCGACCGAGAAGGACACCGTCGTATCGCCTGGCAGGGACCAGACAAAGGTGGAGTCGAACACCAGTTGCTCCTTGATCGTCTGCCCCTGAGCCACCAGGATCGGCGTACCGGTCACCGTATTCGGCGTCGCGAACAGGCTGGAGCGCTGGTCTTCATACTCGCCGACATAACGCGCCGTCAGGCGTGTGTTGGTGTTGTCGGTCGAGAAGTTCGCGTAGGTTTCCAGCTTGGTTTGCGGCAGAGGCGTCGCAATCGTCTGGAAGTTCAGGAAGCCCACAGCCGAGAACGGCAGGCCAGCCTGTACACCTTCCACGGTAACAGAGCCGACGTCGTACTTGAGCACGTGGGCCGCACTGGCGCCAACCTCAAGATCACCGCCAAGGAACAGATCCTCGAACGTGTAGTCCGCCAGAACGTCAATGCCCGAAGTCTTGATGTTCGGACCGTTGATATACTGGGTGGACAGGCGCGACACGTTGGTTGCAGCGCAAGGGCCGGTGAACGTGAACCGGGCAACTAGTGCGGCAAATGCCGGGTTGGCACAATTGTTCGGTCCGACCGCCGGGAAGACAGCGGCAACGATGGGCGCCACCGGCTCGGTGATCACCGAATCATCGAAGTCGAAGCTCCAGTAATCGACCGACAGGTTGAAATTGCCGGTCTGGAAGATGGTCCCGACGTTAAAGGTCAGGGCGCTTTCCGGTGTCAGATTGGGATTCCCGGCAATATCAACCGCCCGGAAGGTGCCCGCCACGTTCTGTAGAGACGTGACAGCGCCTGTGGCAACCTGAGTCAGTGCAGGACCGCGGAAGGTCGTACCGACCGAGGCGCGCAGGGCGAGTGGCTCGAGAACCTGCCACTTGGCGGACAGTTTCGGGTCAAACGTTGAACCGGTCTCACCGCCGTAATCCTCATAACGTGCGGCAAGCGATGCATTGAAGCTGTCCGTAAACGGAAGGTTCATTTCGCCAAAGATGGCGTAGATTTCCTGCGTTGCATTGAGGGGCCGAGATCCGGCTAGGAAACCCAACGCACCCACCGGCTGCGCGCAGGTTGTTGTGCCTGTCGTAACCGTCGCAATGCACGGCGTGACGTTGAGGTTGGCGATGTCATTGAACTGACGATCGAACTCCTCTTCGCGGTACTGGCCGCCGAAGGCCCAGCCAATGTTGCCGTCGCCAAGCTCAATCGGCAATTGTCCGCTCAGCACGCCTTCAATTACCGTCAGTTTGTATTCCTGCTCGGTAAACGTGTCTTCGAGGATGAAGTCGAGGACGGCTGGGGAGTTGGCTGCGCCAGGGACAAAGTTCGGATTCGTCGCGCCTGTGATGACGTTGGTCTGAATCCCGGTTGAGAAGGGGTTGAACCAGAGACATCCGTTTGCACCCGGAGTATTCGCGGCCACATTGCAGCCCGCGCCGCCGAGCCCGCGAAGGGCCAGGGCGTAACGGTTGATAACCGTGTCTTCGTTCGTGCGGCGGCCAACCTGCGAGCCCGTTGTGAACGACGCGGCATAGTTGATTGATTCCGTGAGTTCGCCCTTCAGTTCAGCGGAAATGCGATAGTGCTCGAACTCCCTGAAGCTGCGTTCGGAGCCGCGTCCACCTGCCAAGGCATTGCCTGCCCAGCCGAGCGGGCGCGTCGCAATGAGGAACGCCCCTGCTGTGCCTGCGGGCACTGAAGCCGGGCTTTGACCGATCAGCGCGGCAAAGCCAGGGTTGGTGATTGGAACGAAGAATTGCCCGGGCACGATGGAGGCATCTGCCGTTGGACCGCTCGCGCCACCGACAGGCGGGAAGGACGGCGAGAACGCAATCTGCGGCACTTCGGTGGCCGAATAGAAGGCCTGGAGCGACAGGTTGTGTTTTTCGTTCAGATCGAAATCGGCTTTGCCGAGCACCTGGTAACGGTTCTCTTCTTCCACGATGTTGTCGAACGTCGTGAATTGGAAGCCGCACACCGGTGTTGCGCCGGAGAAGTGGAGTTCGCCTCCGATGACCCCGCATCCCGGATCACGGCGGACACCGCCACCAGCAATCGCGGGCGAAAATGCGCCGTTTACAGGAAGAAAGGCGCCCGGATTGCCGACCAGCGACCAGCCGCCCTGCGGGTTGCCGAGATAATCGCGGATGGCCCAGTCGCGTTCGGTGGTCGCCAGCTCCGAGCGGTGCTGGTAGCCTGCGGCGAGCAGGAAGTTTCCGAAATCGGTGTCCCAGCCGCCGACAGCGTTGACGGTGTAATCGCCGTCGGAGCCGTCCACGAACTTGTAGTCGCCGCCCACTTCGAAGCCGTCGAAGTCGGTGCGGGTGATGAAGTTCACAACACCTGCGACAGCGTCAGAGCCGTAGGTTGCCGCCGCGCCGTCTTTCAGGATCTCGATCCGGCCAATCGCGGCCAGCGGCAGGATGTTGGTGTCGACCGCGCCGCTGCCAGCGAAGGCGAACGGGTTCGGCGCCAGGCGCTTGCCGTCCAGCAGCACAAGGGTGCGCGACGCACCGAGGCCGCGCAGGTTGACCGTGCCCGAGCCTTCAGAGCCCTGGGCGCGTCCGTCGAACTGGTTGGTGTCGCCGAGCACGCCGCTGGAGACCGGCAGCGACTTGATCAAGTCAAGCGCGGACGGGTTGCCTTGCAGCCTGAGGTCTTCCGCCGTCAGCACATCGACGGGCAGTGCCGCGTCTTCTGGTGTCCCTTTAATCAGCGAGCCGGTGACGGTCACCGTCTCAAGCTTGCGTTCGTCTCCGTCCTCTTGCGCCTGGGCCACAAAAGAGCTGCTCAGCGCAATAGCCGACGCGTAAAATAGCATTCCCTTGAAAGTTTTCATTGG
The DNA here is from genome assembly GCA_038251755.1 of Caulobacterales bacterium. Classification (GTDB taxonomy): domain Bacteria; phylum Pseudomonadota; class Alphaproteobacteria; order Caulobacterales; family Hyphomonadaceae; genus Hyphomonas. Next base: position 318 of record JBBSAZ010000006.1, on the reverse strand, counting down.
TTTCCTCCCGAAACTGTTACGGTCTGCGCAAGCTTTTGCCGCTTGTCATGAATTTGACCAATTACCATCATTGAGCGTCTGCAACGCAGTGCAAGTAGTCTTCTGTGTTGCGGTGCTGCATGCTAAATCGGAACCTTCGACGCTCCACATACCGTTACGGAAGGCCGAACTCCCTTGGGTTACGTAGAAGATACGCAAAAGTCTGAAAAAGGAACTGAAAGGCCACCCTTCCTGCAACTTGCGGGAAAATTTGCCGATCCGGTGCAGGCTGCAAACTTTCCGCAACAAGTGTTGCGCTGGCGCAACCAGCGATGGGCG
>JBBSAZ010000005.1:0-29403 GCA_038251755.1 Caulobacterales bacterium | reverse complement strand
TGAGCCCCGGCGCGCCTTGCGTCGGCGGCTCGAACGAGCGGGGGGCTTCGAGTTTCAGTCCCGCATGCGCCGCCCACTCGGTCAGCGCATCATGGCGCACGCCGAGCCGGCGGTGGCCATGTTCGGCCCGCAGAAACTCGAGATCATGCGGCGCAAAGTCGATCACCAGCAGCTTACCGCCCGGCATCAGCACGCGCGCGGCCTCTGCAATCGCGTCGCCGGGTGTGTCCAGATAGTGCAGCACCTGATGGACGATCACGAGGTCTGCCGAGGCGTCCTCGAACGGCGCCGCCGTGACGTCGCCAAAGCGGACCCGGCTGTTGCTGACACCCGCCCGCTCCAGATTGGCGCGGGCGACCGTCAACATGCGGTGACTGAAATCGATGCCTTCGGACTCCGCAGCCCGGCCCGAGAAGAGCAGCAGCATCCGGCCGGTGCCCGTACCGAAATCCACGACACGGCGGTAGGGCCCCGGCCCTGCAAGGTCGAGCAGCGTGTCCTCGATGGCTTCGTTCGGAAAATGCAGCGCGCGCAAAGAATCCCAGTTTTCGGCAATGCTCGAGAAGTAAGCCTCGGCCGATTCGGCCCGCGCCACGATCACTTCACGCAATTTATCCCGGTCGCCGCGGAATTCAGGCGTGTCATGGCCGGTCTGCGAAAACAGCCGGTCAAGGAATTCGCGCCCCGCCCCGGATCGCGCCGCACGGTAGAACACGAAGGCGCCTTCCGGCAGCCGCTCGGCCAGGCCTGCTTCCGAAAGGTTCTTCAAATGATGCGACAGCCGCGGCTGGCTCTGCCCGAGCACTTGCACCAGCTCGCCAACAGAAAGGTCGTTCTCCCGCAGCAAGGCAAGCAGGCGCAACCGCGTGGGTTCGCCGGCCGCTTTCAGCTTTTCGAGAAGATCTTCGAAGGTGGTCATTTCCGAAGCATATAAACATTCATTTATATGATCTGGCAACACGGTTCTGACCGTATGACCTGTCAGACATTCTCAACAGTGTTGCGCCAAAGCTACTTTTGCATGCCTCCCGCCTTGCCTACCCGTTGAAGCTTTTGCCCCCACTCTCCATCTGTCAGCCGTAAATGCAGGAAATCCTCCCATGAAACTTCACGCCAGCGCCGCTTTGGCCTCGCTCGCCCTCACCGCCTGCGCCACTGCCCCGGCCGCGCCGGGCGAGCTTTCCGACCCGTATGAAGGGTTCAACCGGCAAATGTTCGCCTTCAACAACGGCGTCGACAAATATGCGATCGGCCCTGCCGCGATTGCCTACAAAACCGTAACCCCGGAATTCGCACGCGACCGCGCGGCGGATTTCCTGCGCAATCTTCGCGCCCCGGTGATCCTGGCCAATGACGTGCTGCAGGCTGAGCCTTCGCGCGCCGGCACCACCGTTGCCCGTTTCACGATCAACACCACCGTCGGCCTCCTCGGCCTCTGGGACGCGGCCGATCATTTCGGGATCGAGCACCATTCCGAGGATTTCGGCCAGACGCTCGCCGTCTGGGGCGTCGATAGCGGGCCCTTCCTTGTGATGCCGATCCTTGGCCCCACAACCCCTCGGGACCTGATCGGCACCGGTGTGGACCGCGCCATTGATCCGCTGACCTGGGTCGAGATCGACAATGATGAAGACACTGACCTTGCAGTGCGCGCCGGCATGTCGATCATCGGTGCCCTGAATGCCCGTGTACGGTTTGATGACCAAATCGACACACTCAACGCACAGCCGGAACCCTACGTGGCGCTCCGGCGTCTTTATTCATCCCAGCGTCAGGCAGCGATTGCTAATGGCAGGGTCAATGAGGCGGACGCGTACGAAGATCTCCCAGATTTTGACGAATTTGAAGATTAAGTACCGCCCGCCGGAAAGAGGAGAATTCTTGTGAAACGCCTGATCCGATCCACACTTGCCGCTTCGGTCCTGATGGCCAGCGTGCTGCCCGCTTTTGCGGACGCGCGCACGGAGGCCTATGTCCAGAAAAACGCCAGCGAAGTGCTGAAGTCGCTCAACAACCCGGACCTTTCGGCTACCCAGCGCACCGCCGCATTCAGCGGTTACATGGACAAGTTCACCAATCTCGACGCGGTCTCGAACTTCGTGATCGGCAAATACAGCCGCCGGTTCACCGACGCGGAGCTGACCAAGTACCGCAAGTCGTTCCGCGCCTATGCGCTGGCCGTGTATGAATACCAGCTCGATGCTTATCGCGGCGAATCCGTTACCGTTAAGAACTCGGTCGACCGTTCGGAAACCGACTCGATCGTCAACACGGTCATCAAGCGCGTCGACGGCAAGGACATGGATGTCCGCTGGCGCGTCCAGGGCAAGGAAGGCAGCTACCAGGTTGTGGACGTCGCCCTCAACCTTGACGGCAACCTGATCTGGCTGGCCATCGAACAGCGCGCCCAGTTCATCTCGCTGCTCGACAACAACAACGGCTCGGCCGACAAGCTGATCAAGAAGATCGACTCGATGACGGCCGATCTGAAGGCCAAGACCAGAAGCTGAGATCCGGCGCCTCGCCGCCAGCAGGACGCCCTGACCCCCTGGGTCAGGGCGTTGCTATTTCCGGCAGGCTGTAGGCCACCGGCGCGCCGGGCCCCAGATCGATGCCCAGGAAGAACCAGGTGACTGTCAGGGCGATGCCGGAAATCAGCAGCCAGACCGAGTAGGGCAGCATCAGCGCCGTCAGGCTGCCGAGGCCGAATCCCTTCTGCCAGCGCTGGGCGAAGATCAGGATCAGCGGGAAATACACCATCAGCGGCGTGATGATATTGGTCGCCCCGTCGCCGACGCGGTAGGCCGCCGTGGCGCCTTCCGGGCTGATGCCGAGCAGCATCAGCATCGGGACGAGCACCGGCGCCAGCAGGGCCCATTTGGCGCTGGCCGAGCCGACGAACAGGTTCAGGAAGCCTGTGAACAGCACGATCAGGCCAAGCACGAGCGGTAGCGGAAGTCCGCTCGACTCGATCGCCCCGGCGCCGTGGACTGCGCCGATAAGGCCCAGGTTCGACCAGCCGAACATCGCCACGAAATGGGCCGCCGCAAAGGCGAGCACCAGATAATAGCCCATGTCCTTCATGGCTTCGGCCATCATCGCCACAAGGTCGCGGTGGTTCTTGATGGTTCCGGCGGCGGCGCCATAGGCCCACCCGGCAAACAGGAACAGCAGGAAAAAGGCGGCGACCAGCGATTGGTAAAGCGGCGCCAGCCGCGCATGGACCGAGCATTCGCCTGCTGCCATCGCGTCAGCGGCGCAGGCGTCTTCCTGGATCAGGGGTGTGCCGGGTCCGAAGGTCATGAAGACCCACAGCGCAATCACCGCGAGCGAGGCGAGCCCTGCCCGGCCGAGGCCTTTGCGCTGGCCCGCATCGAGGGGCTTGTCCTCGTTGCCGAAATCTTTAGCCTGCTCTGGCGTCGGCGTCCATTTGCCGAGGCGGGGCTCGATGATCTTGTCGGTCACGAACCAGATGATCGGCAGGTAGATCACCAGAAGCGCGGTGATGAAAAACCAGTTGCCCGCAATGTTGACCTGCAGGCCTTCGACCATGCCGGAATTGTCCACGGCCTGCTGGGTGATGCCGAACAGGAGCGCGTCGAGCTGGCCCGGTGTGATGTTGGCCGAGAAGCCGCCTGACACGCCCGCAAAGGCGGCGGCGATTCCCGCAATCGGGTGGCGCCCGGCGACCGCGTAAAGAATGCCGGCGAGGGGAATCAGAACGACATAGCCTGCATCCGACGCATGGTTCGAGAGCATCGCGATCAGCGCGACGACGGGGGTCAGGAAAACGGTCGGGGCGCCGCGCACGGCGGCTCGCATGCCGCTGGCGAACAGGCCGGAGCGCTCGGCCACACCGGCGCCGAGCATGACGACCAGCACGTAGCCGAGCGGGTGGAAGTGGGTGAACGTCTTGGGCATGTCGACCCAGAGGCGCTGCAGGTTTTCGGGCGACAGCAGGCTGGCCGCCGAGATGATGACCGGCGTGCCGTCTTCGGCCGTCTGGGTCGGATGGATCGCCGACACGCCGAGCAGCGCGCAGGCCACCGATATGCCGATCAGGATGAGGATCAGGTAGAAGAACAGAAAGACCGGGTCAGGCAGCTTGTTGCCCGCGCGCTCCACAAAACCGAGGAAACCTTTCTGCGTTGCCGCAACCGGTGCATCCGTCATTCGCCATCTCCCATCAATCCGGGGCAGAACTGACCGAAGGCGGGTGGGGATGGCAAGGGTTTTATCGCGGGAGGGGTGGAAATTGAGGAGTGGAGGGCAGACTCGATCCGGATGTGACCATTTTTCGAAGCTGGCATGGTTTGGCAAAGAACCTCACCTCCCATTGCTCCGCAATGGGTCCCTCCTCTCCCACGGAGCGGGAGAGGGGTTGGAGAGCCGCCACCTGACCCCTCTCCCGTGTCAACGGGAGAGGGGGGGGACCCACGACCGGAGGTCGGGGGAAGTGAGGGTCTTTTTGTTTGGGAGTTTTTTTGTGAGTTCATGCAGGGAGTATACCTCCGCCCACGGAGGTGTGGCGGAAGGAAACGCTGAGTATTTTGCAAGGGCTTGGCGGGGTTGAGATTTATTTTTTGGGCGGGGTGGTTCTTGTAGGCGCAAGTCCGGGGTTGTGACCTCGCCGCCGCTCGCCAGGCTGCTTCATCCGCATGCACTCAATGCACACGCAATGACGATTTCCTCTCAAAGATTCTCATTTTTTATCACTTGGCCGCGCGATTTTATCGCCTGCTATCGCCCCCTGCGGCGCCCGGGTCATTTCTGCATCGCGGCCTTTATTTCGGGACGGTCTTCGGCGGATTCAAGGTATTTGGGGGAAAGGCGGATGCCGCTCGCCTGTTCGTAGGCATGGCCATAGGCGAGCATGGCTGCGTCACTGTTCCTTGTGCCCATGAAGGAGATACCGATGGGGACGCCGTGGACGTCGCCCATCGGGACGGTGAGGTTGGGGTAACCGGCAATGGCGGCGATTGACCCTGCCCCCGCCCATTCGGGCCAGACATCGCCGTTGACCGGATCGACGCGCGGGGCGACCGGGCCGGAGGGGGCGACGAGGACCGAGACGTTGTGGTCTGCGACGAGTTTGTCGATGCCGTTCTCGCGGGTGGCGGACTGGACCATCGCCAGCGCCGCCATATAGGGTTCATCTGTCAGCGGACCGAGTGCGTCGGACATTTCGAAGATGTCCTGCCCGAAGAGGGCGAGCTCGGTGTCGCTGTTTTGCTGATTGAAGGCGATCACGTCGCTGAGCGTGCGCGCCGTCACGCCCGGCGGTGCGGCGGCGAGGTAGTCATTGAGACTGGCCTTGAACTCGTATTGCAGAACGAGGAAGGCGTTGCCCCAGAATTCCGGCGGCGGATCGGCCGCGGTGATCTCGACCAGTTCGGCGCCCTGCGCCTTGATCACCTCAAGCGCCGTGTTGAAGTGCGCAATGACGTCGGGGTTGGAGCCCTGGGCAGAGCGCAGGACGCCGACGCGGACGCCGTTCAATGCGTCCGGCGTGAGGGCTGCGGTGTAGTCGGCCTGGCCGGCGTCCATGGCATTCATCAGCAGGGCGGCGCCGAGGACCGTGGTGGTCATCGGGCCCGCGGTGTCCTGGCTGGGCGAGATCGGGACGATGCCGTCCTGCGGGATGAGGCCGACGGTGGGCTTGAGGCCGACGAGGCCGTTGACGTTGGACGGGCAAATGATCGAGCCGTTGGTTTCCGTGCCGATGCCGCCGGCGGCGAGCGAGGCGGCGACGGCGGCGCCGGTGCCGGAGCTGGAGCCGCAGGGGTTACGGTCCAGCATGTGCGGATTGCGCACCTGTCCGCCTACGGACGACCAGCCGCTGAGGGACTGGTTGGAGCGGAAGTTGGCCCACTGGCTCAAGTTTGTCTTGCCGAGGATGACGGCGCCCTGGCTGCGCAGGCTTGCAACGAGCGGGCTGTCCTTGACGGCGAAGTTCATCACCAGCGCAAGTGAACCGGCAGTGGTCGGGATCGGATCGGCTGTTTCGATATTGTCCTTCAGGAGGATGGGGATGCCATCGAGCGGGCTGAGCGCCTGCCCCCGCGCGCGGCGGGCATCGCTGGCGGCGGCCTGCGCGAGGGCGTCGGGGTTGACGGCGAGGATGGATTGCAGGCGGGGGCCGTTGCGGTCGATGGCCGTGAAACGGTCGATGTAAGCCTGCGTGAGGGCGGTGGAGGTCAGCTCGCCGCTTTCGAGAGCGGCGGAGAGTTCGGGGAGTGTTTTGGCGAGCCAGCCGGTGGCTTCGTAGCTGACGGGGAGCGCGACGGCGGCGGGTTGCTCAACGGCGATGGCGGGTGCGGGCGGGGCTTCGGAGGGTGTGGCGCAGGCCGCGAGGGCGAGCGCGCCGAGGGCGGCGATGAGTTTGTTATGCATGGCGCGAGGTCCCCGTTAGCGATGAGGGGGACGGTAGCGGGAATGTGGGACGTGACAAGTGGCGCGCGGCCCCCGCCTGCGCGGGGGCAAGCGGGTCGGCAGAGAGAAGGTCCCGGGTCAATCGGCTGCTGCGCAGCCTTGCCCGGGATGACAAATTCTAACGGGCGAATTTCTTGAACTTCAGTCGTTTCGGGTTGACCGAGTCTTCGCCGAGGCGGCGTTTCTTGTCTTCGAGGTAGGATGAGAAATCGCCTTCGAACCATTCGACATGGCTGTCGCCTTCGAAGGCGAGGATGTGGGTGGCCATGCGGTCGAGGAACCAGCGATCGTGCGAGATGACCACGACGCAGCCGGGGAAATTGTCGAGGCCTTCTTCGAGGGCCTGCAGGGTTTCCACGTCGAGGTCGTTAGTCGGTTCGTCAAGCAGGAGCAGGTTGTGGCTGCCCTTGAGCATCTTGGCGAGGTGGACGCGGTTGCGCTCACCGCCGGAGAGGATGCCGACTTTCTTCTGCTGGTCGGTGCCCTTGAAGTTGAAGGCGCCGACATAGGCGCGCGACATGACGGTGACGCCGCCAAGGTCGATGACGTCGGTGCCGCCGGAGATCTCTTCCCAGACGTTCTTGTTGGCGTCCAGCTTGTCGCGGCTCTGATCGACATAGCCGATCTTGACCGTTTCGCCGACGCGCATGGCGCCGGTGTCCGGCTTTTCCTGGCCGAGGATCATCTTGAAAAGCGTCGATTTGCCGGCGCCGTTCGGGCCGATGACGCCGACGATGCCGCCGGGCGGCAGCTTGAAGGAGAGGTTGTCGATCAGGACGTTGTCGCCGAAGGCCTTGGAGAGATTTTCCGCTTCCAGCACGACACCGCCGAGGCGGGGGCCGGGCGGAATGCGGATCTGCGAGGTCATCACCTGCTCGCGCTCGGCCTCGGACGCCATCTTCTCATAGGCGTTGATACGGGCCTTGGATTTCGCCTGACGCGCTTTCTGGCCGGAGCGGACCCATTCGAGTTCTTTGGCGAGGGTGCGCTTGCGGCCCACGTCTTCGCGCGCCTCCTGCTCCATCCGCTTGGCCTTCTGTTCGACCCAGCCGGAATAGTTGCCCTGGAAGGGGTTACCGCGGCCGCGGTCGAGTTCGAGGATCCAGTTGGTGATGTCGTCGAGGAAGTAGCGGTCGTGGGTCACGAGGATGACACAGCCGGGGAAGTTGATCAGGAAGTTCTGGAGCCAGGCGACGGTTTCGGCGTCGAGGTGGTTGGTCGGTTCGTCCATCAGGATCATGTCGGGCTTCGACAGGAGCAGCTGGCAGATCGCGACGCGGCGGACTTCACCGCCCGAGAGGGTGGTGACGTCGGCGTCGTTTTCCGGGCAGCGCAGGGCGTTCATCGCCATCTCGATCTTGGAATCGATATCCCAGGCATTGGAGGCGTCGATCTGCTCCTGCAGCGCGGTCATCTCTTCCATCAGCTCGTCGGAATAGTCCTCGCCGAGCTTTTCGGAGATCGCGTTGAACTGGTCGATCATGATCTTTTCGGGACAGGTCGCGGCGATGTTTTCGAACACGTTCTTCGTGGGGTCGAGCTTCGGCTCCTGCGGGAGGTAGCCGACTTTCACGCCTTCGGCGGCCCAAGCCTCGCCGACGAAGTCCTGATCGACGCCGGCCATGATGCGCAGGAGGGTCGATTTACCCGAACCGTTGACGCCCACAACGCCGATCTTGGCATCCGGAAGGAAGTTCAGGTGGATGTTTTCAAACACCTTCTTACCGCCGGGATAGGCCTTGGTGAGGCCTTGCATGTGAAAGACGAACTGGGGACCGGCCATGGGCGGAGGTTCCTTCGGGAGGGTGGGATTGGGATTAGCGCGCGATGTGGACCGCGCTAACCCGGTGGTCAAGACGGTCCCACTGCGATTGCCGGCGGTTGGCTGCCAAAACGGGTCTCGCCCGGCAGGGGGCTGGCGGGCGGGCACGGCGCTCCATAATGAGAGACGAACATGAGCAACCGGAAGCGCTGACGATGACCGATACGCAGGCAACGCCCCCCAAGGACGCTTCCGGCAAGGACGATCTGGACAATCCCGCCGGCTGGGACTCGCTGGCCAATGACCTGTTCGGCCTGAACATACGGGGCCTGCGCACGATGGGCGCGCTGTTCACCAATCCGGTCAAGGTGTTTGACGCGGCAAGGCTGGCCGATTGGGCCGACCGCTATACGCCGACGATCCGGCTGGCCCTTTCGCTGATTGCCGTGACGGTGTTCCTGCGATTCATCTGGGCCTCGGAAGGCTCGCCGCTGCTGCAGATCACCGCTGAAAACCTGAGCGAACTCGGCGCCGTGCCGGAGGGCCGGACGGCCACCGAATTCACGATGGACTATCTGAACGCAGTGCTGGTGACCTATCCGTTCACCTATGTTGGACTTCACGTTCTGATGAGCCTTTGCGTGCAGGTCTGGGGCAAAGGCACGCCGGCGCCCGTCCGCATCCGCCTTTACTTTGCGACGCTGGTGCCTGCGCTGGTGATGGGCGTTGTGCTGACCGGCCTGTTCGCGGTGCTGGACCCCGAGCTGATGCTGGCGGTGACCTCGTTCGGCTTCCTGCTCTATACGACGTTCTATTTCATCACCGTGATGCGGGTGTTGACGGGATCGCGCGTTGGTCGTGGCTGGCGGGCGGGCTTGCTGGCATTCCTGATCACGGTCGCGGACCTGCTGTCGACGCTGATCTCGTCGCTGCTCGCCTTTGCAATTATCGGTATATAGCCCTGCCCCTCACCTGAACGGATTTGCTGAATGCCTGCATTCCAACCCACTGCCACCCAGTTCCGTGCGTTCCGGGATGACCCGCATGACGGACCCGTGGCGCAGGTGAACCTGTTGAAGTTTCGCATCAGGGCCGAGTATCCGCCGGGCGATCCGGAGCACGGCAAGGATATCAGCGGGCGGGAGGCGTATGCGCGCTATTCGGAGGCGTTCACGGCGGCGATGGAGGAAGTGGGCGGTGTGACGTTGCTGCTGGGGGATACGGAGCGGTATTTCATCGGCGGCGGGGATTGGGACGGGGTGCTGGTGAACCAGTTCCCGAACCGGCAGGCCTTCATCGCCACACTGAACCACAAGAACTACGCGGAGATGTCGCGTCACCGGGAGGCGGGCCTGCTGTGCCAGGAGCTGATCGTCACGCGGCCGACATGGGCGGGAGGAAAGAAGATATGAGCGGATATGAAGTCTATGGCGCGCTGGGCTCGCCTTATTCACTGAAGGTGCGGGCGGCGCTGCGAGCGAAGCGATTGCCGCACACCTGGACGGGGATGACGGCGGAGGACCGGGGGCGCGTGATGCCGAACGTCAAGGCGCAAGTGATCCCGGTGATCCGCACGCCGGATGGCAGCTGGACGAATGACTCGACGCCTTTCCTGCTGGGGCTTGAAGGCGAAGGGCGGGCGCTGGTGCCGGCAGACCCGAAACTGCAGTTCGTCTGCCTGCTGATCGAGGATATGGCGGACGAGTGGTTCATGAAGGCGATGTTCCACTACCGCTGGTTCTATGCGGACGATGCCGAATGGTGCGCCAACTGGATCATGTTCGACTCGCTTCCGAATACGGGGCGCGAGGGCGTGGAGCGCAATGCGGCGATGATCCGTGCAAGGCAGATTTCGCGGATGGCTCTCGTGGGATGCACGCCGGAGACGGCGCCAATCATTGAGGCGAGCTGGAAGCGGACGTGCCGCGCGCTGGAAGCAATGGCGACGGGGCCGACGCGGTTCCTGTTCGGTGAGCGGATTTCGCTGGCGGATATTGCACTCTACGGGCAGCTGAAAGTGATGAGCGTGGACCCGACGCCGATGGCCTGGATGCGGGCGGAGACGCCGTATCTCTATCGCTGGCTGGATCTTGCGGATGATGCGAGCGGACTGGAGGGTGAATGGCTGGCGCCGGATGCGGTGATTGCCACTGCGCCGGTAAAGGCGCTGCTGGCGCAGGCGGGCGATACCTACCTGCCCTTCCTGAAAGCGAATGCGGACGCGTTGGCCGCCGGCGCGGAGACTTTCGAGGTGACACTGGAAGGCGCGCGCTATGCGCAGGGCGTGTTCAAGTACCAGGCGAAATGTCTCGACACATTGCGGGCGGGCTGGAACGGGCTCTGCGCAGATGATAGAGCTGCGCTGCGCGCGCTGATCGGCGAGGGAGCCGCCATTCTTGACTGACCCCTATTCCCCCATTTCGCGGCTGTTGCATCACCGCACGCAGCGCCTGGCCAAGGGCGAGGCGGTGGCGTTGCCGATTGTGGCGTCCTCGACGTTCCACCAGCCGGGCGATCCGGATGGCACGCATTTCTATGGCCGCAACGGGAACCCGACGGTCGAGGAAGTGGAAGAGGAAATCGGCCTCATCGAGGACGCCGATGTGGTGCTGTTCCCGTCCGGCATGTCGGCGATTGCGGCGGTGTTCTATGCGCACCTTCGGCCGGGCGATGTGGTGCTGGTGCATGCAGACGGCTATTATAATGCGCGCGGACTTCTTGCCGCGCAGTTCGAGCCGATGGGTGTGCGCGTGCAGGCGGTGGCGACTTCGGACTTTGCGGCGGCGGATTTTGCCGGCGTGAAGCTGGCGCTGATCGAGACGCCGTCCAACCCAGGGCTTGATGTGTGCGACATTGCGGCGGTGGCGGCGAAGGCCAAGGCGGCGGGCACGATGCTCGTGGCTGACAATACGACTGCGACGCCGCTGTGCCAGCGCCCGCTTGATCTGGGGGCGGACATTTCGATCATGGCCGATACCAAGGCGATGGCCGGGCATTCGGACCTGCTGGCGGGCCATGTGGCGAGCCGGAGCGAGGCGCTGATGGCGCCTGTGCGGACCTGGCGGCGGCTGGCCGGCGCGGTGGTGAGCCCGTTTGACGCCTACCTCCTGCACCGGGGCCTCGAGACGCTGGAGCTGCGCGTGGCGCGGGCGAATGCCAATGCGATGGCGATTGCGACGGCGCTGTCGGGTGACCCGCGGGTGACCGGTCTGCGCTATCCGGGGCTGGCGAGCGATCCGGCGCACGGCGTCGCGCGGCGGCAGATGAAGGGGTACGGCCCGATTGTCAGCTTCTGCCTGGAGAGCCGCGAAGCGGCCGAAGGGTTTATCGCGCGCCATCCTCTGGCGGCGGCGGCAACCAGCTTTGGCGGCGTGCATTCGAGCGCAGAGTGCCGGGTGCGCTGGGGCGACGCCGTGCCGGAGGGCTTTATCCAGTTCGCCTGTGGGATAGAGCCGGTCAGCGATCTGGTCGCGGCGACGCTTTCGGCGCTCGATATTTGATATTCCGGGCCTGCGGACTGTTCATGACAGGCGAGTCACGCTGGTATAGTGGTTGCAGCCAGGGGCCGGGAACCTGATCATGCGCCGTATAAGTATAGTTCTTTTCTTCGTTCTGATGATCGGCGGCATCTATGGATGGTTCGCCCTGCGTCAGCCGCCGAAACCGCTGGAGATTTCGGAGCCTGTCCGGATTCACCAGGGAATCGTGATCGGCGGCATTGACCGCGACGACCCGGATATCCGCCTGTTCAACGGCATTCCCTACGCGTCTGCCAAGCGCTGGAGCCCGCCGGGCCCGCCGGTGCAGTGGGGCGCGACCTCCCGCGATACGCGAGAATTCGGGCCGGAATGTATCCAGCCGCGCACAAGGTATGGCAGTTTCATCAACCAGATCATTGACGGCCTCGGCCTGTCCTTCTTTGAGCGCTCGGCCGCGCGGGTCGTCATATCGGCGCAGGAAACGCCGCCGGAATCGGAAGACTGCCTGCTGCTCAACGTGCGGACTGGCAATCTCAAGGGCACGGAAAAGCTGCCGGTCATGGTCTGGCTGCATGGCGGGGCGCACCAGTACGGTTCCGGCTCGCAGGCGATTTATCAGTCCAACGCGCTGGTCCAAGAAGGCGTCGTCCTGGTGACCGTCAACTACCGTCTCGGCGCGATGGGTTATCTCGCGCATCCCGCGCTGACGGAAGAGGCCGGCACATCCGGCAATTACGGCCTGATGGATCAGGCAGCGGCCCTCGCCTGGGTGCGTGACAATATCGCGCCGTTTGGCGGTGATCCGGGCAACGTCACCGTGTTCGGCGAAAGCGCTGGGGCACAATCCGTCACGGAGCTGATGGCCCTGCCTGCCGCGGACGGCCTGTACCACAAGGTGATCCTTCAGAGCGGCGCGAGCACGGGCAATGTGCTGCATCTCAAGCGTTCGCCCTTTGCCGGCATCCTGAGCGCCGAGGAAGCGGGCGCGGAATTCCTGTCGACCCTGGCGCCCAAGGCGGCGACGGCGAAAGACCTGCGCGCGATACCGGCAGCGGCGATCATTTCGCGCTCGGACGCCCGGTCCGATCTCAATGGCTATTTCCTGCCGGTGGTGGACGGGCGCATCCTGCCGCGCCCGATCGGTGCGGCTTTCCGGGACGGAAACGTACCCAGCATTCCGATGCTTGCCGGCTATAACGCGGATGAAGGGTCCCTGTTCTATGACACGTTCCAGTCGCCCACGATCCTCCGTCCCCGGATGACCGGAACACTGGAAGAGCGCGAAGGCGCGCTGGCGGGCGTGTTCGGGCAGAACCCAGCCAAGGCGCTGCAGGCGCTGTATGGCATGGATACGCTGGAGACCTGGGACAAGGGCGCTGCGGACATGCTGGGCGATGACATGTTCGGCGTGCACATGCGCTTTGTGGGACGGGAGAATGCGCAGTCCGGCGCGCCGACCTGGCTGTATCATTTCACGCGCGTTCCGCCGTCAAGCAAGCAGACCATCGGCGCATTCCACGCGTCGGAAATCTCGTTCGTGTTCGACAGTCACATGCGAGGCATGACGATTGACGACAGCGACCGGAAGCTGACCGAGCGGATGGTGAGCTACTGGGCCAATTTCGCCCGCACCGGAAACCCCAACGGCGAAGGCCTGCCAGAGTGGCCGGTGACGGATGCGACCGGTGATGTCTGGATGAAACTGGACGCGAAACCGGAGCCTATCGAGGGCCTGCGGGCGCGCAAGCTGGACATTCTGGAAGAAGCGCTGCGCGGCCGGATTGATACGATGGCCGGCCCACCACCTGCCCCGCCGCCGCCGCCCGAACCGGAAACGCTGGAGCCGGCCGTGCCGGGCGCCCTGGCCCTGCCGATCTCAAGCGGTGAGTAGGATCCGGCAGATTTAGACCAGGCCCGCCTGATCGATCTCGTCAAAGGCATCGTAGTCTGTGGAGTCGACGTCGAGGACGGCCGCGAGCGTGCCGCCCGCGCGGAACACGGGCACGACGATTTCCGAGTTCGACGCCGAATCGCAGGCGATGTGACCCGGAAATTCGTGCACGTCCGGCACGATGATCGGTTCGCGGGTCGCCGCGACATGGCCGCAAACGCCCTTGCCGAACGGGATGCGCAGGCAGCCGAGCGTGCCCTGATAAGGGCCGACGACCAGTTCATTGGGTTTCAGGGGATCAACCAGGTAGAAGCCGGTCCAGAAAAAGCGGGGTTTGAAGGCGAGGGTGAGCAGGCAGGCCGCGCTCGCATAGCGCGCCGTTTCGGAGGTTTCGCCCGCCACGACACTGGCGATTTCCTCGGTAAGCTGGCGATACGCCTCTGCCTTGTCCATATCCTGCCTCTCTGTGGTCATTGGCGGCCTGTAACGCCGGATTGCACTCTTCCGCAAGTGCCCGTTGAAGGGCGCGGCGACCTCTGAAATAGTCTACTGTCGAGACGTACATTGGAATGACGATGAGGACCGGTCCTTGATGAGCAGGTTGAGGACGCCTCTGGGTGCGCTGGCCCTCTGCCTGCTGCTGACGGTTCCTGCCGCTGCACAGAGTGAGCACGATACGCCGGCGGCGGAGGAGAACTCCGACGCCGCGTTTGATTCGGAGGCGGATGCAGAAGCCAGCGACATTGAAACGGACCTCGCGGCGGTTGACCGGGCGCATGCGGCCTATCTTGCCGACGGCGAACTGCAGTTGGAGCGGCCTGAAGAAGATATCGACCTTCCCGAACCTTCCCCGCCGCCCGGCTGGCTGCGGGCGTTTGCGGAGTTCCTGCAAGCGCTGGGGCCACTCTTCCAGGTCGTGTTCTGGATCGCGGTGGGTCTGATTGTGGCAGGGCTGCTCTACTTCCTGTTCGGCGAGGCCATCCGGATGCGATTTGGCGGCAAGAAGCCGCCGAAGGAAAAGCGCGAGGACGATGTTCTCCTGGATGTGCGGCCGGATGCCGCCACGGCGCGGTCACTGCTTGAGGAGGCGGACGCGCTGGCGCGCCAGGGGCGGTTTGCCGAAGCGGTGCACCTGCTGCTGTTCCGCTCGATCGAGGACCTGCAGGAGCGTATCGAGGGCGGTGTGCCGACCTCGCTGACGGCGCGCGAGATCGCCGGGCTCGGCAAGCTGCCGGAGCGCGCCAAGCGCGGGCTGAAGCCGATCATCCAGGTTGTCGAGCGCAGCTTCTTTGGCGGGCGCGCCGTGGACGCCGATGGCTGGCAGGAAGCACGGCGCAGCTATGAAGACTTTGCGTTTGGTGAGGCCTGGGCATGAGCGGCGCGCCATCGGCTTCCCCCTTCTCGACCCGCGTCGTGGCGATCCTGATCACCGTGGCGGCGATCTCGTTTGGCGCCGTGCTGGTGATGGCGGGCTGGGCGCCGGAGCTGCGCGACCGCAACCGCGCCGGCGATCATCCGTACTCAACATCGGCGCTGGGCTATAACGGTTTCGTGCGTCTGCTGGAGGATGCCGGATATCCGGTGAAGGTATCGCGGCTGGAGAGCGATCTGGAATCGCGCGGCTGGGGGCTGATGATCGTGACGCTGCCGGCTTACGGAGATTTCTCGGTGCTGGATGACCGCGTGTTCCAGCCGGCGACGCTGGTGGTGTTGCCGAAATGGACGGGACGCACCGATCCACTGAACGCGGCGCGCCAGGCGGACACGCGCTTCATCGAGGCGCGGGACCTGAACGATCAGCTGAGCGTGCCTTATCCGGGCGCGGAGATTCTGCGCGTGCGCGTTCCGGCCAGCATCGAGACGCCGTTCGGGGCGGCGACTATCAAGCCGGATGTGCGCTTGCAGCTGATCAAGGATGCGTCGCTGGAAACCATCATCGCGGTCGAGGACGGCGCGCTGCTGGCGTATGATCCGGCGCGCAGCCTTTATATTCTGAGTGACCCGGATGTGTTCCACACGTTCGGTCTGGCGCAGCGTGAGAACGCGCGCTTTGCCTTGCAGCTGGTGGATTTCCTGCGCTATGATTCCACCGAGCCGATCCTGCTGGATGCGACGCTGCACGGGTTTGAGCGGTCCGAGAACCTGCTGAAGATGATGTTCAGTGTACCCTATGTCGGCGTGACGCTGGTAGCGTTGGCGGCGGCGTTGCTGCTGGGCTGGGCGGCGACGATCCGGTTTGGCCCGTCGCTGATCGAGGCGCGGGCTATTGCGCTCGGCAAACAGGCGCTGGCGGACAATTCGGCGGGGCTGGTGGCGATGGCACGGCGCGAGGCGCGGATGGCGCCGGGCTTTCTGGCGCTGGTACGCCGACGGCTGGCCCGCGAGATCGGCGCGCCGCGCACGCTGACCGAGGCGCAGGTGTCAGACATGTTCGACCGGTTGGGGCCGGACACGGAAACCGGGCGCGTCTTTTCAGAAATGGAAGCGGAGCTGAAAGAGCCCGCCGCAAGCCGCGACGACCTGCTCACCAAGACACGGGCGCTGTATCGCTGGCGCAAGGAAATCATCAGGAGAACACTTCATGAGCGTAACTGAAATCCGAAACCTTGCCGACCGGATCCGGACCGAGGTACGCAAGGCGATCATCGGCCAGGATGCGACGGTGGACCTTCTGCTGGTCGCGCTGTTTTCATCCGGGCACGTCTTGCTTGAAGGAGCACCGGGCACGGCGAAGACGCTGCTGGCGCAATGTTTCTCGAAGGCGATCTCGCTGCAGTTCGGCCGCATCCAGTTTACGCCGGACCTGATGCCGGGTGATGTTCTGGGGACCAACCTGTTCAACTTCCAGACCAACCAGTTCAGCCTGACCAAGGGGCCGATCTTCACGGACATCCTGCTGGCCGATGAGATCAACCGGACGCCGCCGAAGACGCAGGCGGCGCTGCTCGAAGCGATGCAGGAGCGCAAGGTGACGATTGACGGGGTCAGCTATGGGCTGAACCCGCGCTTCACGGTGATCGCGACGCAGAACCCGATCGAGCAGCAGGGCACGTATCCTCTGCCGGAAGCGCAGCTCGACCGGTTCCTGTTCAAGCATACGCTCGACTATCCTAGCCGTGAGGAAGAACTGAAGATCGTGGCGCAGCATGGCACGCGCACGGGGATGAAGACGCCGGAAGCCTTCGGCATCCAGCCGGTGATTTCGCCGGCCGAACTTGATGCCGCCGTTGATGCTGTTGCAGCGGCGCGGATCAATGACGACATCATCGCCTATATCGTCGATCTCGTGCGCGCGACGCGCACCAGCCCCGCGCTGGAGACCGGCGGCAGCCCGCGCGCGGCGGCGGCACTGGCGACCGCGTCACGTGCCCGCGCCGCGCTAGACGGGCGCGATTTCGTGATCCCGGATGACGTGAAGAACCTTGCCCTGGCTACCCTGCGCCACCGGGTGCTGCTGTCGCCGGCCGCGGATATCGAAGGGCGCACGACCGAAGAAACGCTGCTGGCGATCATCGAACAGACGGCGGCACCCCGGTGATTTCGCCCACCCTTCGCGCAATCTTCCTGATGCTGCTCGGGCTGCCGATCCTGGTGGCCATTGCGCTCGTGGCGCCGGAGCTGTGGATCGTGTCGGCGGGATGGATCGCGGGCGTGGGCGCGTTGATTGCAGTGGACACATTGCTGGGGGCTTCGGTGCGCCACTATTCGGCGACGGTCCGCCTGCCCCCGCTGCTCTATGTCGGCAGCGCCGATGATCTGGAACTTGAACTCGCATTTGCCGAAGGGCCGCTGCCCGAGCGGATCGAGATCCAGCTGGAGACCAATGCGCTGCTGGGCACGCCGGCGCCGCAGGGTCTTCGCGGATGGGACGGGCGGAACCGTCCGCATACGATCAGTGTGACGCCGTCGCGGCGCGGGGTGGCAAAGGTTGTGCGGCTCTGGACCCGGTGGCAAGGGCCGCTGGGGCTGATCCAGAAACGCCATATCCAGCCGTTTGATCTCGACGTGCCGGTGACACCGAATGTGCGCTGGGTGCGGGATGAGGCGATCCGGCTTTTCTCGCGCGATGCCGAATTCGGCATCAAGACACAGATCGAGCGCGGCGATGGAAGCGAGTTCGATGCGCTGCGCGAGTTCGCCTCCGGTATGGACCGGCGGGCCATCGACTGGAAACACTCGGCGCGGCACCGGCACCTGCTGGCCAAGGAATTCAAGACCGAGCGTAACCACAATATCGTTTTCGCCTTCGACACCGGGCGGCTGATGAGCGAGCCGCTGGGCGGCGTGCCGAAGATCGACCGGGCGGTGACGGCCGGCCTGCTGCTGGCCTATGTCTCGCTGCGCAATGGCGACCGGACGATGCTGTACGGCTTCTCGGAACGCCCCGGCCTCAACAGCGGCTTCCTGACCGGGACGAGCAGCTTTCCCAAGGCACAGGCGATGGTGGCGGAGCTCGATTATTCCGAGGACGAAGCCAATTTCACGCTCGCGCTTTCGAACCTGGGCGCGCAGCTTCAGCGGCGCAGCCTGATCATCATCTTTTCCGATTTCGTGGATACGATTTCGGCGGAGCTGATGCTGGAAAACGTCAAGCGCCTGACGGACCGCCACCTTGTCCTGTTCGCCACCTTCGAGGACGCGGCGCTGTCGCAGATGGCGGATGCGCCGCCCGATACCGCGCAAGATGTAGCCCGCGCGGTGATTGCCGATACGCTGCTGGCGGAGCGTGATGTGGTGTTCCGGCGCCTGCAGCGCCTTGGCGTGCAGATCATCGAGACGACACCGGAAGCCTTCAGCGCCGAGCTCGTCTCGCGTTATCTCCAGATCAAGCAGAGGGACATGCTGTGAGCGACCTTCTCAAATCCTATCGCTTCCGGGAGGAGCGCCAGGGCGACTGGCAGCGCCTCGACCTGATCCTGACCAAGGCCGAGAATGGCGGCGTCAAGCATCTCTCGGACGAACAGATGCTGGCCCTGCCCCGGCTCTACCGGCAGGCGGTGTCGTCTCTCTCCGTCGCACGCTCCATCTCGCTCGACCAGAACGTCATCAACTATCTCGAGAGCCTGTGTACGCGCGCCTATTTCTTCGTGTATGGCGCGCGCACGACGCTCGGCGAGCGGATGATGCAGTTCCTACGGCGCGACTGGCCGGCCGCTGTCAGCCAGTCAGTCTGGACGACACTGCTCTCGGCCTTCTTCTTTTTCGGCGGCTGGGCGCTCGCATTTTTCCTCTGCCTGCAGGATATGGAATGGTTCTGGACCTTCCATGGCCAGAGCATGTTCGATGGGCGCAATCCCGATGCCACGGTCGAGTATCTTCGAAGTACGATCTACACGGACGAAGGCACATCGGGCGACGGCCAGCTGACAGCGTTCTCGAGCTTCCTGTTCAATAATAACGCGCAGATTGCGTTGTTCGCCTTTGCGCTGGGCTTTGCCTTCGGCATCCCGACGGCGTGGTTGCTGGTCTATAACGGCGTGATGATCGGCTCTCTGTATGCCGTGTTCTGGGACAAGGGGCTCGGTTACGAGTTTACCGGGTGGCTGATGATCCATGGGGTGACCGAGCTGTTCGCCATTGTGCTGGCGGGCGCGGCGGGCTGCGTGATCGGCGGCGCGGTGGCCTTCCCCGCCGGGCGAACCCGGCTCGCCTCGGCGCGGGCGGCGGGCCAGAAGGCTGCGACGATGGCGATGGGCTGCGTCATCATGCTGATCATCGCGGCGCTTCTGGAAGGCTTTGGCCGCCAGCTGATCAATTCCGACACGGTCCGCTACGCCGTCGCCGGCACGACGCTGGTGTTCTGGCTGGTCTACTTCTACACGCCGCGGAAAGCGCCGGACGCATGACCGCCGCGCCGCCCCTCAAACCGGTCACCACCGGCCGCCGTCCCGGCATCAGCATGGAAGCCGCCGTGCAGCGCCGGGCGAGGCTGGCGGAGGAAATGCGCGTCGCCAAGATGGTGCGGCGCCTTGTGACACCCGAAGGCGCCGCCATCCAGCTCAAGCTCGGCAGCGCATCCGAGCGCGCGGGCGCGTTCATGATCGACATCGCGATCCAGTGGGCGATTGTGATCGCCACCCTGCTGGGGCTCACCTTCATGATCGGCGCACTCAGCCCCGGCAGCGCCAATATCGCGTTTGCCTTCTGGCTCGTGTTCTTCTTCTTTGTACGGAACTTCTAATACATCTTTTTCGAGATCGGCCAGCGCGCCGCCACGCCGGGCAAGCGCATCCTGGGGCTTCGTGTGGCATCGCGCGACGGCGGGCGGCTGACTGCCAACTCGGTTCTGGCGCGCAACTTCATTCGCGAGATCGAGATTGGCCTGCCGTTCCAGTTTGCACTGATGGGCGGCGATCAGTTTGGCGCGTGGATGGCCTTGTTCGGGCTGCTGTGGTCCGGCGTCTTTCTGCTGTTCCCGATTTTCAACAAGGACAAGATGCGCGTCGGCGACCTGATCGCCGGCACCTGGGTGATCAAGGCGCCCAAGGCTAAGCTTATGGATGACATTACCTCGACCGCCGCCCGGCCAGAGGTGTCGTCGCGCTTTGCATTCACGCAGGCGCAGACGGAAGCCTATGGCATCCACGAACTGCATGTGCTCGAAGATGTGCTTCGTCAGTCCACGCCCGAAATCAAGGCGCAGGTGGCCGCCCGAATCCGAGCCAAGATCAACTGGGTTCAGACACAAGGCGAGACCGACCTGGTGTTTCTGGAAGCCTACTACGCCACGTTGCGGCGGCGGCTGGAACAGCGGATGCTGCTGGGCGAACGCAAGACAGACAAATTCGACGTGCGCTGACGGATCAGCGCAGGACCACACCAAGCCGTCTGCGCAGGAAGCGGCCGGAAGAAGCCAGCCAGACCGGACGAGATTGCGGGTCCACCTTCCATTGCAGAAGTTGGCGGCGCAGGCCGGCGGGCGCAAGGCCCAAGATTGTCCACCAGATCTGCCGCGTCGTCCTGGCGCGCATGCCTTCGCCCTCGAGGATCACCGAATTGGCGAGCCTAACGACCCGTGCGATGGAATCTTTAGCGACCGGGTGGTGTTCTGGTGCAAACGTCAAGGAGATCAGACGGTCGTTGAGATGCAGCAGATCCGCGTCGCCGAGTGCCTGTGATACCGGGAGACCGAGCCTGGCGGCGTGTTCGCGGATTGCCTCGTAACGATGAAAATCGTGCTGCATGCCCTTGCGCGCGCGGGCTCCGAAATCGGTCTGCGATTTCCAGTTCTGCGCGGCATGGAGACGATACGCTGACAGCGTATCTTCATACGCGCGCGTCGGACCATACATCGGGATGACAGAAACCAGATAGCCTTCGGCGCTGATGCGGTATTGTTCGGTGTTGATCGGCATGACCTTCTTCAGCCCTTCGCGGGAGAAGATGAGACCGGATGTGACGTTCGTTGTGTAACGTCCCTGCTCGCGAAGCTGGCGGGAGATATCGCCTGTCGCGAGGGGCACTTGCGGCGCCGGATGCACACCTGCCAGTGCGCCGGCCTCGTCCGCGTAGCGCATGCGGTAGTGATAGATCAGGACGCTGAGGTCGTAGTTGGCAAGGGCCCGCTTCAGAGCCCCCGGAAGGACAAAGTCGTCTGCATCGAGAAAATAGACAAGGTCGCCCGTGGCCATCGCCATACCGGCATTGAAGCCTGCAGCGACCCCCTGATTCACCGGCTGGAAGACCGGCGTGATCCTGCTGCCATAGGACAAAATGATGTCACGGGAATTGTCGGTCGAACAATCATCCACCACAATGATCTGTGCACCCACATCTTCAGCAATCACGCTGTCGATTGCGGCGGGCAGGAACCTCCCATAGTTGTAGCATCCGATGATGACCGTCAGCGCCGGCAACGCGGGTGCTGGCGCGGCATCTGAAACACCTGCTGCAGCGGCGGAATGCGACGTAGCCATCAGGTCCACTCCCACTTTGCGCCCCGCTGGTTCAGCTGGCCGAATGTTCAGCTTGCTCATGGGCCCAGTCAGCTTCATGCCAAACCAACGCAGTGCGGATGATGTTGTCGATGCCGGAACGGCTGGCGACCCATCCGAGCTCGCGCTTGGCCTTGTCGGGCAGCGCAATGAGGCGCCCGGGATCGCCAGGACGGCGCGGGCCATAGCGGCGCGGAATCTTGCGGTTGGTTGCGCGCTCAACCGCCGCGACGACTTCTGCGACGCTGGTGCCGCGCCCTGTGCCGAGATTGTAGGCGGCCGAAGCAGCGCCCTGCTCAAGCGCATTCAATGCGCGCAGGTGAGCCTCGGCGAGATCTTCGACATGGATATAGTCGCGGATCGCGGTGCCATCCGGCGTGTCGAAATCGCTGCCGAGGATCGTGAACTCATAACCCTCATCATAGGCGCCCTTCAGCGCCAACGGGATCACATGTGTTTCGCACGCGTGCCGCTCGCCGGTCTTGCCCTCGCGGTCCGCGCCGGCAGCGTTGAAGTAGCGCAGCGGGATCGAACGAATGCCGTGGGCCTTGTCGAAGTCGCTGAGGATCCGTTCCACCATCAGTTTCGACATGCCGTACGGGTTGATCGGGTTTTGCGGATGCAGCTCGTCAATCGACTCTGCACTCGCGTGTCCGAAAGTGGCACAGGTCGAGGAAAAGATGAGATAGCCGGCGCCGTGCTTTCGCATCGCTTCGAGCAGGTTGAGCGTCGCGAAGGTATTGTTGCGGTAGTAGATAGACGGTTCACGGACGGATTCTGCCACGAGCGCCGAACCGGCAAAGTGCGCGACCGCGTCCGGCTTCACCTGAGCGAAGGCGCGATCAAGATCGGCCGGGTTCTGAAGATCTCCCTCGAACAAAGGGCCCCACTTCACCAGGTCTCGCCAACCGGTCGAAAGATTGTCGAACACGGTGACCTGCCATCCTGCTTCCGCAAAGGCGCGGCAACAATGACTGCCGACATAGCCGGCTCCGCCGGTGACCAACAATTTCCCTGGCATGATGCACCTCGCAAACGCAATTACGGATCGGTGTGCCCAAAGCGGCACGCCGGCTCAATCAACCATCTATATGCAAAGTCCGGTCCGCATCCAATCGCCGGCGGAGCACGAGCGGGACGGCGGAAGCCGAACTTATCCGAATGCGGTAACGGCGGCCCAGATGATGGCGGCCCAAAGCCCCGTGCTGAGCCCGATGATCGTCACGAGCCTCAGCCAGACGGGCCACTTGCCGTCGCTGCAATCGTTCATAACAACATGGTCTGCCCGTGCGGGCACCCTGACTTGTGAAGTGAACACGCGGCTATCTACGGGTATCATGGGATCGGTACTCGGCATTTCAAACCAGTAAAGCGGGCAAGCCTTAACGTGGAGTTTAAGCGGAACGCGGCTCGATACTGAACAAGAGATTAACGATATCGGCGGAATCAGGCACAAATCCGGCAAGGCGCGGGCGATTGCTGATTTTGTGCTGCACCTAGGCGCGGTCCGACCGAAGAGCCGGGGCAGGTTTTGCCTTTGTCGGATTTGGAGTTTTCAGAGTGCCGCATGCTGGATGCACAATTTACGTGCACCCTCAGGGTGTCTCAATTGGAAGTATTTTTGCCAGGCGATACCGTTTTTTTCCCGAGGCACCGCGCCACTATCCCGGCGAGGTATCCACGCGGCTGGACGAAATTTTCGTCCGGCAAGCGCGCGAGCGTTGCAGCGCCCACAGCGATTGATTGCCTGTCCGCAATCAAGTTCTGGACCAGGTCTGGCAGAGAACGATCCAGCGGCTCATCAATGAGAAATCCGCAATCGTGTTGTTCCAGCCACGCCGCGGTTTCGGTGCCCGAAGGCGCGATGGAGGGCGTGCAATAGTAGCCGCCTTCATAGATGCGGTTCGGCAGCAACCAGACAGAATTGAAACCTGCCTCCATGAAATCGCCCGCCCAGACCACGTCGAGGTGGCCGTAGATGTCTGCGAGGTCTTCAGGCGATCTGTAGCGGCCGAAGAAGGTCATGTTGGGCCGGGCATCGATCATGGGTTCGAATACGGGGATTTCGGTCCGTGACGGCACGCCGTGCAGGCGTATCTCAAGCTGATCCGGAAATTGATCCGCCAACTGACAAAGAAGCTCAAAGGAACGCTTGCAGCGCAGGTTGCCTACCCAGCCGAGGCACAAGGGCTGCGCCGGCCCGGTGGAAGCGGGTTGAGAGCCGCCCGGCCGGGCTCCATAGTCGCCGCCCGGCGCCAGGCGGTTCTCGACGAGGAAGGCGCGGTAGTCACCCGCATAGTGTTTTTCGAAATGGTTGCGGATGAACCCGGGTGACGACACAACCAGGCCTACCGTGCGCTTCAACAGACTGTGTTCCAACCCGCGTATCGCTGCGCCGATGAAATCTGCCCGCGTCAGCAGCCGGTGCACATCGAGGCTCTCATAGATGACCGGCGTATCCAGTCCGGCATGGCGCTTAGCCAGGAACGCGCAGGCCAGCATGTCGAGATTGCGCGCATAGATCACGTCTGCAGCGGCGAGCTTCTTGCGATCACCTGCCGCCAGCCGCGCACCGGTGAAGACCTGCCGGATACGTTGCACGAAAGCGCCATCGCGCGTTTCGCCGAGGTCCACATTCTCCCAGTCGAGCGTTCCTGGATCGCGCCGGCGCATCATGAATCCGGTCACTTCGAGACCGTCATCAAGGAATCCGCGAACGCGGCGGCGCACAGCGGCGTCGGCCGCATCGTGACCAAAGAAGGCGATCCGGGTCATCCTGCGCGTCCTGTCTGCCCTGTCATGAAAAGGGCATTGCTCCGTCTACGAAGCAATGCCCGAAATCCACGCCGGCCTCGCTTACTCTGCGGAGATCCGGTCGACCGGTTCACTGCGGCCAGTGGCCTTGGTCGGCGGAACCTGAACAGCAACGGTGCCTTTGAGGCCCTTCGAGTTTGTCTTCGACTTGCTCTTGTCGCCGCCCCAATTGAAGAGCGAGGGCTTCTCGTCCATCTGATAATACTTGCGATAGGCCTTGTAGGTCGCGCCGGGGTCGCGGTGGTGGCGGCGGCGGTTAAGATCGACCATGTTCAGCGTCACGCCCAGCACATCAGCCTTGAAGTTGCGCAGAAGCGTCAGCGACTGGCGGGCGGCCGAACGGGCGGAGTGGCGCCAGCGGACGACGAGGATTGTCTTGTCGGCCTTGCCTGCAACGACGCGCGCTTCCGCCATCAACAGCAGCGGGCCGGTATCGATCAGGATCAGGTCATACATCGAGCGCAGGCGCTGAAGCAGATCATCGAACGCCCGCGTGCCGAACACGTCATGCGGTGTGTGCCCGTTCTGGGAGAGCGGCAGGATGTCGAGCATCGTCTTGCGATCCTTGACGATCGCATCCGAGAGCTGGCCAGCGCCGAAGAGGTGCTCGACGAAGCCGATATCCGGTTTCAGGCCGGCAGTTTCAGTGAGCTGGCGGCGGCGGAAGTCGCCGTCGATGACGAGCGTACGCGAACCCGACATCGCCGACATACGGCCCAGCGAAAGCGTCAGGCTGGTCTTACCTTCATCCGGCAGCGACGAGCAGACGGCGACCGTCTTGGTCTCACTGTCGAGGTCCGAGAAGGCGATCGCCGCGCGCAGGTAGCGAATGCTTTCAGCATACGCCGAGAGCGGATTCTCGACCAGGTAATCGGCCGGGTTGGTCTGCGACAGTCCGAGGAAACTGGCAGTGCGGATCAACGGCACGGAGCCAATTGGATTGGCGCCTAGCTTGCGCTCAACATCTTCCGTCGAGCTGATCTTCATGTCGAACATTTCGGCGAGCAAAGCGAGGCCGCCGCCTATGATGGCGCCGAGCAGGCAGCCGATGATCAGGTTCAGAAGTGTTTTGGGCGAGCTTGGCGAGTCCGGGACCGAGGCGCGCGACAGGATGTTGGCGTCGGCGGTGATCAGCGCGTCCTGTTCGCCGGTCTGCTTGGACCGCGTCAGGAACTCTTCGAGAAGGATGCGGCTGGTGTCGGCATCGCGCTCAAGTTCACGCAGGCGCACGAGTGCCTGGTTGTTGCCGCGCAGCTCATAGGTGGACCGGCCGATTTCGCCCTGGATCGAGCTGATCTGGGCCTGGGAGACTTTCAGTTCGTTCTCGATATTGCCGGCAATGCGGGAAACCTCGGAATTGATCTGCCGGTCGATATCGGCCGCTTCGTTCCGGGCACTGATGAGTTCAGGGTGCTGCGGACCAAGCTTCGTTTCGAGTTCAGACACCCGGCGATTGATGATCGCCCGCTGGTTCTTGAGATCAGAAATGACCTGCGACTGGAGAACTTCCGTAATCCCGTCGGCTCCGGCGCCGCTGGCCATTTGGCGGCGCACGCTTTCTGCGCGGGCGCGGGCCCGGTCGAGATCGACCTGCAGGGTCGCTTTTTGGGTGGTCAGATACGCAATCTGCTGTTCGGTCAGGGTGGCGCCCTGGGCGGCAAGCAGGCCGGATTCGGCCCGGTAGCTCTCCACACGGCGTTCTTTTTCTTCGACTTCCTCACACAGACCCGACACCCGCTCGGAAAGCCATTCAGTCGCCTTGCGGGTCGCTTCGAATTTTTCCTCGAGCTGCTGGACGCGGTACTGTTCCGCAATCTCGTCAGCCAGCCGGGCAGCGGTTTCTGGCGACACGCTCGAGGCGGTCACCGTGATCAGATAGGTCGTGCCAACGCGGCTGACGGAAACCTTGTTGCTGAGGATACCGACTGCAGTTTCAAGAAGGGCAGCGTCCTTTTGCTCTGCGGTCATGCCCTCAAAGGGATCTGCCGGCGGTTTCGCGCCGGTGAGAGCGCGCACGACGCCCTTGACCGGCGAAAGCAAGCCCTTTTTGGGCGGCAGAAGCGATGGATTGAATTCGGGGTCTTCAATGAGCTTTTGTTGAACAGCCACGCGCGTCAGCAGTGACTTCGAGCCGAGCACCAGCACTTCGGTATCGACCACAGCAGTATTGCCGCCGAGACCTGAGAAGATCGCGCCGAGGTCGATGACGTTTTTCTGCTCCGTGTCGAGCTGAACAACCGTCTCGGCCTGATAGATCGGCGTCTGGGTAAAGGTCACAAAAGCGATGATGCCAAAAGTCGTCAGGAATCCCGCCAGGATCATCCAGAAGCGCCGGTAGACAACGCCGATAAGCGCCTTCAGATCGAGCGGAGGCGCAGGCGAGTGATCGCCGCCGGAAGAGGCCATGTTGGTCGGAAGTTCAAACGAAAAGGATTTGGACAAGGCACGGCCTCTGAAATTGGGGGCCGGGAGCCAGCGCGATTGCCGGCTCCCGGTAAGCTGGAAAAGTTACGGGAAGAGTTTCAGGCCAATGCCGAACTGCGTCTGTCCGTAGGACGGATCGCCGAAGACGGCAGTGCCCGAGACATCGCGATCGCGGTTGCGCGCGAAGACTTCCCAATGCAGGCGCTTGTTCATTTTATAGGTCGCAACGGCACCGAATTCCAGGTTGTCGTCCTTGCGGTCGATTTCCTCGTACTCGTAGTTGGATATCCCGGCATAACCCGAAAGGATAATGTTGCGGCGCAGTTCATGATCAACGCCGGCACCAAAGCGCGTTTCGACAACGCTTGGCGAGTCGAATGCACCGGTATCCACCACACGGCGGCCTGCATTGAAGTTGACAGTCGTCAGGCGCGTCGGGAACCATTCCATCTGTGCGTCGACCGAGAGGCCCCTGACGTCTGCGAAGAAGTCATCGTCCTTGTCTTCGTTCAGGTAGCCGACGGCGATGTCACCGCGAACGAGCGCCGTGAGTTCGAAGTCCACACCGCCGGAGATCGTGTAGCCGCTGGAGTCGCGCGAACGCGGCAGGCCGCCGAAGATCTGCGTCGTGTCATATTCGCTCTGGCCAAAGGTACCCTGCCCGAAGACGGCCAGGTTCGGCGAGACGGCGTAGGACAGGCGCGAGCGGCCTTCCGTGACCTTGCGGTCGCGGTAGTCCTGGTCGATGTTCAGACCGGTGCCGAGTGCTTCGCTGTCTTCGTAGTTTTCTTCGCTCATCGCCAAACGGTTGTTCCAGCGGACCCGGTCGCTCTGGTAGTCAGCGTCAACCTGAACGCCCGTACGGGTATACTTGATCGGACGATCAGCGCCGAAAGCGTTGACGAAATCGGTGCGCGGTTCAGCGCGGTCTTCCGCGAATACGGCCCCGCCGACTGAGAAGGCGCGCGTGACGTCGACGCGGCCGCGAAGGCGAGCGGTCAGGTCCGTCGTCGATTCGTCGCTGAGATCGAGATACTGGTTGCGATAGGCGGAGGCGTCAAAGCCAAGCGCATGTACGCTCCAGTCGGTCGTGCCGGAAACGTCGGCGCCGACGCGGGCAACGATATCGGACTGTTCATTTCCCGAGGTTGCGAAAACGTTGTCATTCGACACGAGACCAGCTTCGCCCATCGAACGAACGACGAATGTGCCAAGGCGGATCGGTTCCGGGTCAAACTCCGGCTGTACGCGCTCACGCACGGATTCGTACTTGTCGCGGCTAAAGAAGTCACTGCCCTGACCAAAGGCTACCGGCGCAATCAGGGCGCAGGCGGCAACACTCATCAGGCTAACGCGTTTCAGTTTGGACATTTCACCATTCCCCAGTTTCTCTGCGAGGCCGACATGGCCTGGGTTGTCTTCTCAACCCGTGCAAGTTCAATACCATCCCGGATAGCCCGCATTTGCGGCCAATTCGGATGCATACCACCCAATACCCGCAAACGGTTCGGAATTGAATATCGGGGCCCGGAATATTCGTTAATAAAAGACCATATCCGTTACTTTGCGGATTGAAGTTGCTAACGTCTGGAAAGGACCGGGCGCTCTATTGGTTCCAAATAAACAGACTTCTAACTGAGTTTTCAACATGCCAACACTGACTCTGGCCCCGGCCTCTGTTGCTGACTATCGCCGGATGGCCGAGCGCCGCCTGCCCCGCTTCCTGTTCGACTATCTCGATGGCGGCGCCTATGCAGAGGTTACGCTGGCCCGGAATGTCCGCGATTTCGAGCGACTCGCGCTCCACCAGCGGATACTGCGCGATGTCTCCGCGCGCTCAACCGCAACGACCCTTTTTGGGTCAGAGTTAACAATGCCGCTCGCGCTTTCGCCCGTGGGTCTGTCCGGGATGATGGCGCGCCGGGGTGAAGCGGCGGCGCGGCGGGTCGCCGGAGCCTTCGGCGTGCCCTACTGCCTGTCTACACTTTCCGTGTGTTCTGTAGAAGAAACTGCAGCCGCAGGCTCCGGCCCGCTCTGGTTCCAACTCTACATGATACGTGACCGGGGCGCCTGCGCTGACCTGATAGCGCGGGCCAAGGCGTCCGGAGTGACCGTCCTTGCGCTGACGGTTGACCTGCCGGTCGTCGGCACGCGGTACCGGGATGTCCGCAACACGATGAGCGGCGGGGGCGGTACTTGGGCACGCTTGCGGCGCGGCCTGATTTCCTACGCGCTCCACCCAGAATGGGCTTTTGAAGTAGGCCTTGGCGGAAAGCCGCATATCCTTGGAAACATTGCGCCTTATGTGAAAAATGCCTCTACGCCGGCCGACTTTTCGGCCTGGGCCAACGCATCGATCGACCCGTCCATCAGCTGGGCGGATCTCGCCTGGATCCGCTCGCAGTGGAGCGGGCCGCTCCTAATCAAAGGCATTCTGAGCCCGGAAGACGCTGTCGAGGCCGTCAAGAGCGGCGCTGACGGTATCATCGTCTCGAACCATGGCGGCCGGCAGCTGGACGGCGTGGCGTCCTCGATTTCGATGCTGCCCCGCATCGCCGAGAAGGTGTCCGGCCAGACGAAACTGCTGGTTGATGGCGGTGTGCGATCCGGTCAGGACATCCTGAAAGCGCTGGCGCTGGGGGCGGATGCGGCGATGGTCGGCCGCCC
>JBBSAZ010000004.1:0-30934 GCA_038251755.1 Caulobacterales bacterium | reverse complement strand
CGAGTCCAGCCTTGAACTGGCGGGCGCCGTTGCGCTGGACGTGTCCTTGTCGCCCACCTTGACCGGCTTTTTTGACACCAATCTGGAAGACCGGGGACTGGAACTTGCGGCGGGACCTGAATGGGACGCCGGCCCATGGAGCCTGTACGCACTTGGCCGCGCCGGCTTCGTGCACCCGGGCGACGGATCGGCCCATCGCTCATATGCCGGGCTCGAGATCGGCGGGGCGCGGCCGGTTTCCAGGTCCGTCGAATTCGGATGGTTCGCGCGGCGGACGCGGCGGATGAAGACTCGTTTGCGCGCAGTATCGAACGCGGCAGTGTCATTTCGGCCCGATCTTCGGGGATTGCAGCCGGCGTCAGTCTTTCCATCATCCGCTGACAAAACGCCGGCGCACCCTTCCAGAGCGGGTTTTTCCGGTCAGGCTTTGGGCAGTCTGCGCTCCCTTTTTGGCCCACGACGCTTCCTCAGGCCATATTTTTGCTGATTTGGGCCGCTACATCAGTCATCATCTTGTCACAACATGCGACGGTGGCATCATCTTCCGGTGTCTGGCCGTCCCGAGAGGACAAGATGAAAAGCACTCATCAACTCGATCTGAGCCGCCGTCCCGTGGTCGCGTTGGCGGATGAATATCCGTCCGGCTTCGTCGATACGGCGCACAGCCACGAACGCATCCAGCTGCTCTATGCCTGTTCGGGCGTGATGTCGGTAGTGACCGACAAGACGAGTTTTGTGATCCCTCCCCAGCGCGCGGTCTGGATTCCGAGCCAGGTCCAGCATGAAGTGTCGTGCCGGGGTCCAGTGTCCCTGCGCACGCTCTACATCGACCCGAGATATGAGCGCGATGATCCCGATTGCCACATCGTCGAGGTTGGCCAGCTGCTGCGCGCGCTGATCCTGGAAGTGACTCAGTTTGATCGCGACTACGACCTTGAAGGCCGCGAAGGGCAGATCGTCAGCCTGCTCGTCAGCGAACTGCTTGTCTCGCCGAAAGTGCCCTACGCAGCGCCCATGCCAAGCGACCCCAGGCTCGTACGCGTCTGCCGCGAGATCATCGAACATCCTTCCGACCAGCGTGATATCGATCAGTGGGCGGACATTGCAGGCATGAGCCGGCGTAGCTTCACCCGCGCCTTCAAACGCGAGACGGGCATGGGTGTGGCACTGTGGCGCCAGCAGGTACGGTTACTCGAAGCCCTTTCGCTGCTGTCGACGGGGTCGAGCGTGACCAGCGTTGCGATGGACGTCGGCTATGACAGTGCAAGCGCGTTCTGCGCCATGTTCCAGCGGGCTTTCGGTGTATCTCCCAGCCGGTATTCGTTCTGACACCCGCGTCAAGCGCTGAACGGCGCTGCCAATGGGAGGGAAGGTCCGTATAGAGACGAGCGCGCCGCGCCGGTCTGAGGGCTTAGCCAGTGTCATGGCGCGGGAGGGCATTGCCGGCGCAAATTGGGTCGAAGCGATGATCGCGAAAGCGCAGCTTGCGGAAATGACCAGGTCTCGATTCCGCTGTCTAAAGCTCTCGCCCGCGACCGGCGAGAGCTTCTTGTCGCCCGGTACCTGCGCGCTCGCGAATTTCGGAGATAGGTTCGCAATTGACTGGCAGAACCGCTCCAGCCATGTGTGCGTTGGCACCGGCCCGCCGTTCATCTGATTTTAATCTGGCGGCCGCGCCAAGGCGCTTGTGGACTGGTGCTAAAAGCGTAAGTGCCATTTCGGCCCAGCGCCGTCTTTCCAATATTGGACTTTGATCATGTTTTCAAGGCGCCTCGTTCTCGCGTTTGCAGCGTTTGCGCTCCTTGCAGTTGCATTGGGCGCGCTCAACGGATGGGTCTCCCGCCTCGCGGAACAGCGGGTTGTCCGGGGCCGCGTGGCGGCCGACCTTCTCAGCACCTATCTTGATCTCTCGGCGGAGAAGGCGCGGCTCAGGATCTGGGTCCTCCAGGGCATTGCGGACGCCTCGACCGACCCCGAAATCGGACCGGGGTTGGCCCGGAGCATGCGCCGCGATATCGAAAGCTTGCGCGGTCTTGCGGCGGAAGCGGCGCGCATGGACGGCGCAGGTCCGGGGCTCACCCAGGAGCATGCCGAGCGCGCCCGCACGATCGACCTCCTCGAGAATTCCGTTGCCTCGATGATGAACCGGGTGGAACTCATCAACGACCGGGCAGCCGGCGAGGGCGACCCGATCCCGCTGTCCGCGGTCGATGAGGTCTTCGACCGCTATGGCCAATACGATGTGCGCGCCCTCCTCAACCAGGCCATCGCGGCCGAGACCGAGGCGCTCCGGCGCGACCGTGCCTCGGCGGATGAATCGCTCGCCCAGGCGAGGGCTGTCTCCAACATAGCTGCCAGTTCGATCGTCGTTCTGGCGATCATCTTGTCCATCTACTTTTCCTATGCTCTCAGACGGCCCCTGCGAGAGCTGACGGCCGGGACGCAGGCCTATGAGACCGGCGATCTTGCCTACCGGATTCCCGCGCTCAGCCAGGACGAGTTCGGCACCCTCGCCCAAAGGATGAACCAAATGGCAAGCCAGCTTGATCTGGCGAGCCAGCGCGAACGAGAGCTGAGATCTGGTCTGGAAGTCATGGTCGGTGAGCGCACGGGCGATTTGCAGGCGGCCGTCGCGGATCTGCAGCGGTCCGAAGCGCGGCGCCGGCAGCTGCTCGCCGATATAGGGCATGAGCTGCGCACACCGACCACCGTGATCAGGGGCGAAGCGGAAGTCGCGCTTCGGGGACGCGCCATGACGGACGCGTCCTATCGCGAAAGTCTCGTCAGGATCGCAACAAGCGCCGAGCAGCTCGGCAAGCAGATCGATGACCTCCTCACCATAGCGCTCGATGATGCCGAGATGCTTGTCATCAAGAATGACGTTGTCGAACCGGAACTTGAACTCAGGCGCGTGATCAGCCAGGTCGCGACGCTCGCAGGCCTGCGCCAGGTGACTCTGATGCCGGCAATTGAAGGCGGCGATGCATTCGTCCAGGGTGATGCGCGGCGGATCGGCCAGATCATGAGTGTATTGCTCGACAATGCGATCCGGTACTCGCATCCCGGCGGTACCGTGGACATCAGCGCGCAGGCCGGGCAGGGCCAATGGCGTCTGGAGGTTCGCGACTACGGGATCGGGATACCACAGGAAGATCTTCCGCGGATTTTTGAACGCGGCTTTCGCGCCAGTTCTGCGCGCAGCCACCGCGCCGATGGCTCCGGCCTTGGCCTTTCCATCGCCAAGGCCTTTGCAGAGCGACACGGCGGAGAACTTGCGCTTGAAAGTGTTGTCGGCAAGGGCACCACTGTGCGCCTGCGTCTGCCTGCACTCGATCTTGAGGCTCCCTGATGAACATCCTGATTGTCGAGGACGACCCGCGGGTCTCTGATTTTCTTGAGCGCGGTCTGAAAGCAGAAGGCTACCGGATCCGTGTCGCCGCAACGGGAACGGACGGGCTGGAGGCCTGCCGCGACCTCTGGGAGGAGCAGCGACAGACGAGCGTGCGCGGCCTTGTGTTGCTTGACCTCATGCTGCCCGGCATGAACGGCCTTGATCTCTGCCAGACGCTGAGAGCGTCGCACATGAACCTTCCGATCCTGATGCTGACCGCACTTGGCCGGATCGAAGACCGCGTTGCGGGGCTGCGGATGGGCGCCGATGACTACTTGGTCAAGCCGTTCGGGTTCGAGGAACTCCTGGCGCGGATCGAAGCTCTGTTCCGGCGGGGCCCGTTGATTGCGGAGCCGGCGGACGCCGTGCTCAAGGTCGGTGAACTCGAACTCGACCGGTCCCGGTTCAGCCTGCACAGGTCAGGCGAGGAAATCCGGCTGACGACAAAGGAGCTTGCCTTGCTCGAACTTCTGATGTCTTCGCCGGGCCGCGTGTTCAGCCGGCAGCGCATTCTCACCAATGTTTGGGGTATCGACGAAGACCCTCTGACAAATGTCGTGGATGTCTACATCCGCCGTCTGAGGTCGAAGGTAGATGAACCGTTCGGAACATCCGTGATCGAAACAGTCAGGGGTGTCGGTTACCGCGTTCGCGGGTAATCCGCAGAATCGGCGGCCGCTTCAGCGGCCGCCGTGTCATGCGTCCGCTGATCTAGTCGGGATTATAGGGCAGCGAGGAGTGATGAAGCACGATGCGCAGATCGCCATCGGCATCCTTCTTGTATCCCCATGTCTTGTCGACTTCGGTCACGTCGCCGTCCGCGTCCGTCAGGCGCACCTTGCCCATCGACATGGCCACGTCGCCGTCCATGAATATGGCCGCGTTCACGGTTTCAAACGCGCGCCAGTCATTCAGCGCAAATCCCTTGTCTTTCGGGTAGTTTTCGTCATGGCCGACGAAATAGGCCAGCGCCCCGTCGCGGCTCGTGCGGAAAGTCTGGGGCGCGGTGGTCAGCGTCGGTTTGAACAGCACCGGTCCGAGGTTGTATCCGTAGGCGGAGTCCAGCACCGCTTCGGCGGTAGCCTTCGCGGCGTCTATGCCGCCTGTCTCATAGTCTGTCGCAATCTGCACAAGCGCCTTTCCCCAGGCCTGTTGGGCGGCAAGCACTTCGCTTTCGGATATCTCGCTCAGCTCTGCCGGCGCGACTTCTGCTGCCACCTGGGGTAGGGGCGCAGAGGCGCAGGCTCCAAGCGCAAGCGCCCCGGTCAGGAAGAGTGCGGGCAGGATCCGCAAGGGGTGATGGGTCATATTAGTTTGTCCTCTCGTTATGTGTCGCCGGTCGTGTGGACAGGCGCTCGGGTGGCGAGATGGGCGCGTTGTCTGAGCGCAACCTGACAGTCCGATGACGGAGCGATTACGCCCTGATGAACACAGGATTACAGAGACCGCGGGCGCCTTGACGCTGCGCGCTCTGGCGGTACGTGCCTTGCCAAGCCGGAGCGCAGTGCGCGCCTGGCCCCCGCGCCGACGACGTGCAGGAACCCATCCCGGAGCTGTTGCATGAACCCAGTGTCGAGGCCCTTCCTGACCCTACTCCTAGGTGCTGGAACCTGCGGCGCAGCGTCGGCCCAGTCGCTGACCGGAAATGTGGGCTCTGCCAATGTGTCGGCAGGTGGACGCGCCGCCGAGGTCCGCGCCGGCGTTGATGACGCGGGCGCGGCGCAAGTTCGGGTGCACTATGAGCAGGCCTTCTCCGATTGGTACCAGGTCCGCGCCATCGCAGCCTTCCGGCAGGCCGATGACGCCGATTGGGAATATTCGGGCCTGACTGTCGAGAACTCGTTTCAATGGTCTGAAGAAGCCCGCGACGGAACCGGCTTCAATGGCGGGCTGCGTCTCGCCTGCACGATTGCTGACGCATCCGGCGCCGATGAAGCCGCCGTGCGGCTCACGCTGACGGACCGTTTTTCAGGAATATGGGAGTGGCGTGCAAACGTAATTGCCGCTGCGGGCACGTCCGATGACGCCGCCGGAGGGGTTGATCTTGAAAGCCGCCTCCAGGTGACGCGCGCCTTGCCGGCGCAGGGATTTGCGGGGGCGTCATGGCGCTTTGGCGCAGAACTATTCAGCGAGTATGGAAACTCCCGCGATCTGCCGGGCCTTGATGGGCAGGCACACCAGCTGGGCCCTGTGATAAAGGCCGATTGGGACAACGGCGTCTACATCCAGCTGGGCGTTCGCGCGGGCCTGACCGAAGGGGCAGACGATGCAATGGCAAAGATATTTGTTGGCCGCGATTTCTGATCTGGCAGCCGCCGCCGTGTACGGAAAAGCTGACCTTTATAGTCACAGATAGCTTTTTCCAATCAGGTCGAACGGAAATTCGTCTTGGCGATCCCGGTTCGCAGGGGCGACCTACGCGGATCGCGGCGTTAGCGCCGCGCGCCGTATCACCGCTTCAAGGCGTACCGCCAATCATCTCCGGAGACTTCACGATGTCGGGACTTGACTATGCACCTCAAACCGCGCGCCCCGCGCCGAGCATGGCCATTGATGGGGGGCTTCGGTCCCACATGCTTGGAATTTACAACAAGATGGGCCTGGGGCTTGCGGTGTCTGCCGCCATCGCCTGGACCGTCGGATCGGTTCCGGCTCTATCGGCTTTGATCTTCACAACGCCGCTCCGCTATGTCGTGATGTTCGGGCCGATTGCGCTGCTGCTGATTGCTGCCTTCGCCATGCGCCGTCCGTCACCTTTGGCCGCCAACCTTCTCTACTGGACAGTGGCTTCGTTGATTGGCGCAAGCCTCGGCGCCTGGGTGCTTGCCGCGAATATCGGTGCGGGTGCTGACTTCCTTACGATCGCAAAAGCCTTCTTCATCACGGCCGCTTCGTTCGGCGCACTGAGCCTCTGGGGCTATACCACCCGCCGGGATCTCTCTGCTATGGGGACGGTTCTCATCATGGGCGTGGTCGGCCTTGTGCTGGCCTCCCTCGCGAATCTCTTCTTCCAGTCATCGATGCTGGGGTTCGTGATTTCGCTGGCCGGTGTGGCGATCTTTTCAGCACTCACTGCGTTCGACACACAGCGTCTGAAGCAGGAATATTACGGCCTTGAAGGCGACAGCCGGGCGATGGCGGCCGCGACGAGCCTCGGCGCGCTGTCGCTTTATCTGAACTTCGTGAACCTCTTCCAGTTCATCCTGTCGATCCTCTCGCCGCGGCAGGAGTAACCCTGAAATGAGTAGCGGCCCAACGGCGCTTCATGCGTCTTGGTGCAGGCGTCTGGACTTGTGGGTATTGCAGGCAAAAAAATCCGCCGGCAGGGAGAGGGTGAAGTCTGCCGGCGGAAAGTTGCGCCGGACGCCTATCGGCGCCGGGCGGTCGGGGAAAGTGCGGGAGCGGCGGCGGATGCGGGCTGGTTCTGCATCCGGAAACGGGTCCTGCGCCGGGGAGAGGCTGTCTTCCGGGAATTGTCCGGAAACAGATTTTCGAAATCAGCTGGCGAGATCATGTCAGATGCCTCTCAGCTCCGTTGCGCGCCGTGCACGAACTTTGCGGCGCTTGCGCCAGTCGCGGCGCTCAAAATGATCGGGCCGTGCGCCCACCACCACTGCAGAGGCCGCGGCGGTCCGCGAGGCGCCATCATTGCCGGGGGCGGTGAAAGTGTAGCTCATTCTGGTCTCCATGTTGCGAACCACATTCTGGTTCACAGCCAAGATGGGTCTTGAAGATCGATAGGGCCAATCCAATTTTTGTTTCGAACCCATAGAAAAAGGCTAACCAATGCGCCCGACTCTCCGCCAGATGCAGTACCTGATCGCGGTCGCCGACACGGGCAAATTCGGTGATGCGGCGCGCTCCGTGAATGTCAGCCAGCCAAGCCTGTCGGCCTAGATCGCTGAAATGGAGGCCAGCCTGGGCGTCCAGCTGATCGAGCGCTCGCGTCGCGGCGCCATGCTGACCGCTGCAGGTGAAGAGTTGGTGCGCCGTGCCCGCAAGATCCTGCGCGAGGTGGAAGACCTCAAGGCGGTCGCGCGCTTTGGAAGAAATGACCTCACGGGCCGTCTGCGCCTCGGCGTGCTGCCGACCGTCGGCCCCTATCTCCTGCCGCTGGCGACCCGCGAGCTTCACAAGCGGTTTCCGGAGCTGCGCCTCAGCGTGCGCGAGGAACGCACCGTCGATCTGGACGAACACCTCCAGGCAGGGGATTTCGACACGATCATCTCCTCGCCCATCGACCACGAGAATGTCCAGCATGAGCCATTGTTCTCGGAGCGGCTGTACGTCTGCGCGCCGGCCGAGGATTCCCTCTCGCAGGGCGAGGGGCCTGTCGGCCTGAAGGATCTCAAGGACCGGGCATTGCTGACCCTCGGCCAGGGCCACCGTCTCAACGCGATCATCCGTGAACTGGCTGCAGCATCCGGCGCGGTGGTCAGTTCGGAGTATGAGGGCACCAGCCTCGATGCCATCCGGTTGATGGCCGAGATGGGCGCCGGCGTAGCTATTCTTCCGAGTCTCTACGCCCTGTCCGAAGCACGCCTCGATCGGGGACTGAACGCCCGGCTGATAGATCATCCTCTCGCCCGGCGGGAAATCTCCCTGATCTGGCGAGATACCTCGCCCCTTGAGGCGAGCCTCAGGGGCCTGGCCGCACCGCTTCGCAATGCGGCAGAAAAGCTGCTGCGTCACGAATAACGTGCGCGCGATAGGCTGAGGCTATCGGGGGCATCCTATCTATCGATTGGCGGCAATGGCCGGCCCTCCGCTAGAGGGCAAGCTGGTGGGCGGCATCCTGCGGCTCTCAGGGAGTAACCGGCATGGATATCGCTCTGGCCACGCTCCTGTCTCCCATCGTTCTTTTCTTCCTGCTCGGCCTCGCTGCAGCGCTCCTGAAATCGCAGATGACCATCCCCGAGGCTTTTGCAAAAGGCCTCGCCATCTACCTGATGATGTCGATCGGCCTGAAAGGCGGCGTCGCGATTTCCAAGGGCGATCTGGGCTGGGACGCCGGGCTTGTAATGGCGTCGGCGGTCGCGCTGTCCTTCCTGCTCCCGGTCATCGCCTACGCACTTCTGCGCTTCACGACCCGTCTCAATGCGGTGGATTCGGCTGCCACGGCGGCGCATTATGGATCAATCTCGATTGTCACGTTCGTGGCGGCCGGGCAGGCTATCAGCGCTGCCGGGCTGCAATCGTCAGGCTATCTGGTCGCCGTCGCGGCCCTGATGGAAGTTCCGGCGATCATCTCTGCACTGATCATTGCGCATCGCGGCGCAGGTCAAGGCGAAAACGTGGCTGGATCTGACCGCGGCGAACTCGCCCGGGAAGTCCTGCTGAATGCGTCCGTGGTCGTGCTGCTGGGCTCACTGATCATTGGCTGGATCAGCGGCGAGGCGGGTATGAAGTCCATCGCGCCCTTCTTTGTGGAGCCGTTCCAGGGCGTGCTATGCCTCTTCCTGCTCGACATGGGCCTGTCTGCCGGGCGCGGCCTGCGCAATGGCTGGCGCCAGCTCGGTCCCGGCACGGTCGCATTCGGCATCTACATGCCCCTCGTCTCGGCCTGTCTCGCAGCCGGCGTTGCGGCACTGAACAATATGGGGACGGGCGACGCCGCCCTGTTGATCACGCTCTCGGCGTCGGCGTCCTACATCGCGGTTCCGGCAGCGATGCGTCTTGCCTTGCCGAAAGCCCGCCCTTCGATCTACCTCACGCTGTCACTCGGCATTACATTCCCGTTCAATCTGATCCTCGGCCTGCCGCTCTACATCTGGCTGGCACGGGCGATCTCTCCCGGAGCCGCCTGAGCCATGCATGCACGCCGACGTCTTGAACTGATCATCGAACGGATGGCCGCGCCGCGCGCGTGCAAGGTGCTCGAGGCATCGGGACTGACGGGCTACACCGTGCTGCCGGCAGTCTCCGGATTTGGCGGCCATACGCGGTGGAGCCGCGATGCGGACATGTCGGCCTCGAGTGATATGGTCGTCATAGTTTCCATCGGCAGTGATGATCAGGTGCAGTCTGCCTTGACGGAACTGGAGCGGCTTCTGGGAAGCCATATCGGCGTGTTGAGCGTCGGCGAGGTACAGGTCCTCCGGCCGGACCGGTTCTAACCTCCCGGGCAAGAAGAAAGGGCGCCGCCTCGGTCAGAGGCGGCGCCCGGAAATCAGAAATCGAAGAGGTCCAGCAGGCGGGACTTGCGGTCCATCCGCCCCCGGGGGCGGTCGCCCTCCTCCTCGAACGCATCATCCTCACGCCGCAGCCGCGCGCGTGAAGGAATCTCCGCGACGGCGTCCTCCCGGATGATGGCGATCAGCTTTTCGAGTTCGCCGCGATCAAGCCACACTCCTCCCGTGGAAGGGCAAATGTCGATCTCGATACCGTAACGGCGAATAGTTCGCATCGGCGCACCGTCAATCGGTGAGGTTTGCAGCGGCATGGTCAGTTTCCTTCTGTGAACGGAGCGGTGGCGGCCGCGGCATCGATCTCCAGTGGTTCTGCCGCGTGGCCGAGGCCCGCGTGCGCTTCTGGCGGATGGCTTCGCTGATCCTGTCCCGGTAAGCGAGACGCAGCTTCTTCAGCGACATGACGTGCAGCGTATCCGGCGCCGGCGATTTCAGGATGTCTTCAATCTGGCGCTCAACGGCAGCGTGCCGCTGGACAAGGGCGTGAATGTAGTTGGATGACATGGCATACTCCTCTTGGTGGGTTGCAGGAGTACCGGGGGTGGGAGGACCTTGTACGCGCCTCGCCAGCACCGGATTACTCCCGATGCAGTCCGACATCGCAGGCAGGCTTCTTTCAGGAAGCGCCGCCGGCCAGAGGGGCCCGGTCCGCATACAGACTATGTTGGAGAGTTGAACGTCCATTGCAAGCCGCACAAAGGGCAAAACGCGGATCTTCATGAGAGTTTTATCTGATGACCGATTGAGGAAAAAACTTCTCGCCATGCGGGATCAGTCGTGAATCTCGCCCGAAGCGCCGGCTGCGGACCGACGCATCACCTGTTGGCGCAAGCCCCATGGGCGGGCATTTCGGGGCAGGCATCAATGGACCGTCCCGTACCGGAAACAGTCAGGCATGACTTCAGCCGAGCGTCAGGCATGAAACGCCGGTGCCCTGTCCATCGCGCGGACCAGCGCTTCGGCCACCTTGATTCCGTCCACGGCGGCAGAAAGGATGCCGCCGGCATATCCCGCGCCCTCGCCGGCGGGGTAAAGGCCGCGCACGTTGAGGCTCTGGAAATCGGCGCGCCGCGTGATGCGAACCGGCGAAGAGGTGCGCGTTTCGAC
The DNA here is from genome assembly GCA_038251755.1 of Caulobacterales bacterium. Lineage (GTDB taxonomy): Bacteria > Pseudomonadota > Alphaproteobacteria > Caulobacterales > Hyphomonadaceae > Hyphomonas. The sequence goes on along the minus strand of JBBSAZ010000004.1, from coordinate 20,248 downwards.
ACCCGTGAGCAACGCGTCCGGATCATCATAGCGCGGAATTTTCCGTCCGAACACGGGAAGCGCCTCGCGCATCGCCTCGATGACATAGTCCGGCATCAGGGACGCCAGATCGGCCGGGCGTACGCCGGGCCGGTAGCTGGGCGTCACGGGTCCGAGATTGGCAGAGGCGCGGCTTGCCAGAAAGTCGCCGACGCGTTGGCCCGGCGCGAAATAGTCATGCCCGCCCGCAGCGAAGGCGCGGGCCTCGAGGTCTCGCTGAAGCTCAATCCCGGCAAGCGGATGTTCGCTGGGGTAATCGGCGGGTGAAATGCCGACCACGAAGCCTGCATTGGCGTTGCGCTCGTTGCGCGAATACTGGCTCATGCCATTGGTGACGAGGCGCCCGGGCTCCGAAGCAGCCGCCACCACCGTACCGCCAGGGCACATGCAGAAGCTGTAGGCCGTCCGGCCATTCGCGGCGTGATGCGACAGTGAATAGGCGGCCGCGCCAAGATCGGGATGCCCTGCGCAAGGGCCGAACATCGCCTTGTCGATCCAGGACTGCGGATGCTCGATCCGGAAGCCGATGGAGAACGGCTTGGCCTCCATAAAAACGCCCCGGTTGTACAGGGCCTCGAAGGTGTCCCGTGACGAATGCCCCACCGCCAGAACCACCTGATCCGCTTCCAGGAACTCGCCGGTGTGCAGATGCACGCCGCGCATCGCATGGCTCCCGTCCGGGCCGGGAGCGAGCTCCACATCTGTCACCCGTTGCTGGAAACGATATTCGCTGCCGAGCGCCTCAATCTTCGCCCGCAGGCTTTCGACCATGGTCACCAGCCGGAAGGTGCCAATATGAGGGTGGGCGTCGGTGAGGATTTCCGGCGGCGCGCCTGCTGCGACAAACTCGGTGAGCACCTTGCGGCCGAGGAAGCGGGGGTCCTTGATCTGGCTGTACAGCTTGCCGTCCGAAAAGGTCCCGGCGCCGCCCTCGCCGTACTGGACGTTGGACTCGGGGTCCAGTTCGCTGCGGCGCCATAGGCCCCAGGTGTCCTTGGTACGCTCCCGGACGACCTTGCCCCGGTCCAGGATGATGGGGCGCAGCCCCAACTCGGCCAGGATCAGGCCGGCAAACAAGCCGCAGGGTCCGGCGCCAATGACAACCGGCCGCAGCCGGGAAGGCCGCAGCGGCGCCGCCGGAGGGCGATAGGTTGTATCGGGCGTGGGGCAAACATGGGAATCGCCGGCCATCCGCTGACGCACGCCGGCTTCATCCCGAACCTCGGCGTCGACAATATAGGTTTTGAGGATGGCGGACTTGCGCCTGGCGTCATGCGCCTGCTTCCAGACCGACCAACGCAGAAGGTCATCGGCGCCGATACCAAGCCGGGCCGTAATCGCCGCTGGCAGGTCTGCCGGGGCGTGATCGAGAGGCAGTTTAAGTTCGGAAATGCGCAGCATGGCCGCCCTTTAGCACTTCAAACCCGTCCGTGCACCCGGGAGCTGCGTTAACCTCTGCGGCGCGTCGATTAGGACAGGCTGTCGCAGCATTGCAGGGCATTCCGCGAAGGGCCAGGGACCGGTCTATTCGTCCGATTTCATCATCCCGCGATCGCGGAGAATTCCGAGGGCGGGTTCAAGGTGAGTTTGATACCGCTTCCAGCGTCCATTTGATGTTGCATAAATCGGCTGGCGCACCTGCGCGACGCTGGCCGTGGCCACGGGCGCAGGATTGTTCTGAAACTCAAGACACGCGGGCTCGAACGCCAGCCCGCTGAACTCCAGAAGCCGCCTGATCTCAAGCTCAGGATTGCCGACGAGGCTTTCATAATCGATCACCGTGAATCGCGACGCCGGCAAGGCCTCTGCATACGTCGCGACAAGGTCGCGAAATTCGGCAACATATTTGGCCAGGCTCTCCAGATCGTAAGCAAACCGGTAATAGCCTGCGCTGGCCGAGAAGAGTTGCCGGTATATACTCAGTACACTGTCTGCCGGGTGGCGACGCAGGCAAACCACACGGGCTGTTGGCAGAGCGGCCAGTATCGCGGGAACAAAAAACACGTTGATCGGCATCTTGTCCGTGAACCGCGACGGGCTGTCCAAGATGGCGCGCACACTTTCCAGGTAGCGCGTCCCGACAGCGGAAAGATCCATCTCCGCAGCGCCGGACAGGATGCGGGCGTCCAGAACATCCTGACCAGGTATCGTGGAGGCTTGACGCAGGCTGGCTCCAAATTCTGTTCGCTCTCCCGCGGAAATCACTTCCGAATGACTGGAGAGGATGCGGTCTACAAGCGTCGTCCCGCTTCGCGGCAGGCCGACAATGAAAATCGGTCCGTCTACGGACGTATCGGACTGAAGTACAAGCCTGCGCGCGAGATCTTTTGCGGCTTCAAAACTCGCCTTGTCCTGTTGCTGCCGGTCCGGCACCAGTTGACGGATCAGAGCTTTGCCGCGGTCGAGCCATTCCATGGATTGGTCCGGCTGGCCCAGGTTCTCATGGACTTTTGCGATGGCATGCGCGAGCTGCAAGCCGCCGTCCGCGTCATGGGGAGGCCGCTTTTGCCAGGCATCCTCAAGGTGTTGCAGGTCGTTGTGTTCGGGCGTTTGCCGCGAGATCAGGCTCAGCTGCACGCGCGCAGGGGTGAAATCCGGCGCCAGCTGCAATGTCGAAAGATAGGCTTCTTTCGCGCCCTCGAAGTCACCCACGAATTGCAGAGATGATCCCAGATTGAAGAAGTTGAGTGCATCGTTCGGAGACGCCTGTGCGGCTCTCCGGTGAAATGTCAGGGCCTCTTCATGCCGGTCCAGCCGGCTCAGCGTCGCGCCGATAGAGGCAAGCGAATACCCATCCGCCGGATTCAGCTTGATGGCAGCCCCAATGTGGGCAAGAGCCTGCTTCGGCCTGCCCAGCTGTGCGAAGCAGCGCGCCGCCTGCACGTGGGGTCCAGGCTCTGGATGCCCCTTCTGAAAGGCGGCTTCGAACATTTTCAAGGCGCGCACGAAATCATGGTGCTCGTAGGCGATGATGCCGAGAACATAGAAAGCGTCTGCACGGCCGGGATCGTTGTCGATCACTTTCCGGCAGAGGGCATTTGCCTCTTGATAGCGCTTTCCAGCGAGCAATTGCCGGGCTTCATGCAGGGGAGAAAATCGTTGAAGCGCACTTGGACGCGCAGTCTGGGAGTTCTGATCATCACTCATGTTTGCGCATATGCCGTTCAGCCCCGGGTGTCGTCAACGCGGATGTTTACGCCTGCGTTCTGGAAAGCAGCGCTAAGTCATTTCAAGCCCGGCAATTGGGCCGCTCTGACGCGTGATTAACCTTGGCGCCTTGCCGGCTCGGTTTTGCCGGGCTGCTCGTGATTGCAGGCGGTTCCGGATTCTCCGGAAAACAATCCGCAGGCGGAACAACAGGTTCTTTTTTGACACGGCGCTAATGGAAATCCCGGCTCGGGGGGATCACCCGGACATTTCTGGGGTGGCGCGGCGTATCGCGTCGCCCGCCTGGCCCCCGGGTCTCGCTTGGCGGGCGGGCCACCTCGTCGGGGCGTGCGAGGACGCCCTTGATCGGGTCGCGCAATGTATCTTCCGAGAGGAGTGAAAGGTCGCCCGAGCAGTCGATCAGTTCCTCCGCCACGATGTGGGTGACATTGTCAGCCGTCTGCACCCGGCCGCGCACATGCAGGATACGCGCGCGCATGATGACGGGCCGGAAGCGTTCCTTGACGCGCGGCCAGACGACAAGGTTGGCGATACCGGTCTCGTCCTCGATGGTAATGAAAACCACACCGCTGGCGGTGCCCGGCTGCTGGCGGACCAGCACGAGCCCGGAGGTCTGGACCCGCCTTCCGTTGCGGGCCTGCGCCGCCGCGTGGGTCGGGATGATGCCGCGCCGAGCATGCACCTCGCGCAGGAAATGCATCGGATGATCCTTCAGGGACAGCCGCGCCGTCTGGTAATCCTGGATCACTTCCTCCGAGCGCGGAACAAGGGGCAGGGCGACGCCCGCCTCGCCGCCCTGCTCGGCAAGGCCGGCCGAGGCGAACAGGGGGAGCGTGCGTCCCGCCGCCTCGCCGCGAACCTTCCAGAGGGCACTGCGCCGCGAAAGGCCCATCGACCCAAAGGCATCCGCCGCCGCCAGCCGTTCCAGCACCGGGCGGGACAGGCCGGCGCGCCGCATGAGTGTCTCCGGCGTTTCATAGCCTGCGCCGCGCGCCGCCATCAGCTGCTCCATGTCCTCCTGCCGCAGGCCCGTGACCTGCCGGAATCCGAGTTGCACCCTGAAGGCGCCGCCGGCGTCCACAGGCTCCAGCGTATTGTCCCAGTCCGAATGGTTCACGTCCACGGGCCGCATCTCCACGCCGTGCTCTTGGGCGTCGCGCACGATCTGTGCCGGGGCATAGAACCCCATAGGCTGGCTGTTCAGCAGCGCAGCGCAGAACACATCCGGATGATGGCACTTGATCCAGGACGAGACATAGACGAGCAGCGCGAAGGAGGCAGCATGGCTTTCCGGAAAGCCATATTCGCCGAAGCCCTTGATCTGGTCGAAACAGGCCTTCGAGAAGGCCGGATCATAGCCACGCGTGATCATCCGCGAAACGAACATGTGCTCGTAATTATGGATCGTGCCGACATTGCGGAAAGTCGCCATCGCGCGGCGCAGTCCATTGGCCTCCTCCGGCGTGAACTTGGCGGCGTCGATGGCAATCTGCATTGCCTGTTCCTGGAACAGCGGCACCCCCTCCGTCCGGGCAAGGATGGCTTTCAGTTCGTCCGGCGGCCCATGATCCGGCGAAGGTTTCGGAAAAATGATCGGCTCCAGTTTCTTCCGCCGGCGCAGATAAGGGTGCACCATGTTGCCCTGGATCGGTCCGGGCCGGACGATGGCAACCTCGATCACGAGGTCATAGAAGGTCCGGGGTCTCAGCCGCGGCAGCATGGCCATCTGGGCCCGGCTCTCGACCTGGAACACGCCCAGGCTGTCCGCCCTGCACAGCATGTCATAGGTGGCGGTATCGTCCTGCGGGATGCTGGCGAGACTGTGCCGGATGCCCTTGTGGCTTTCGAGCAGGTCGAACGCCTTGCGGATACAGGTCAGCATGCCGAGTGCGAGCACATCCACCTTCATGATGCCGAGCGCGTCGATGTCATCCTTGTCCCATTCGATGAAGGTACGGTCCTTCATCGCCGCATTGCCGATGGGCACGGTCTCGATCAGCGGCCCGCGCGTCAGCACGAAGCCGCCGACATGCTGCGAGAGATGGCGCGGAAAGCCGAGCAGCTGGCGGGCAAGCTGCACCGCGCGCCGGATCAGCGGATTTGCCGGGTCAAGCCCGGCTTCGGCGATCCGCTTGTCCGGCAGGCCGTCGCTCCAGCTGCCCCAGACGCCGCTCGCCAGGGCGGACGAAATCTCCTCGCTGAGACCCAGCGCCTTGCACACTTCCCGGATCGCCGAACGCGAGCGGTAGGATATCACGGTTCCGGTGAGCGCCGCCCGGTGGCGGCCATATCGTTCGTATACATACTGTATGACCTCTTCGCGCCGCTCATGCTCGAAGTCGACATCAATGTCCGGCGGCTCCTTGCGCTCCGGCGAGAGGAAACGCTCGAACAGGAGGTTGGTCAGCGCCGGGTCGACGCTGGTGACGCCGAGGCAGTAGCAGACCGCCGAGTTCGCCGCCGAGCCGCGTCCCTGGCAGAGGATGCCCTGGGCCCGCGACCAGGAGACGATGTCGTGCACCGTCAGGAAGTAGGGGGCATAGTTCAGCTGGGCGATAATCCGGAGTTCCTTGCGGATCTGGGCGGAGACCTTCTCCGGAATGCCCTCCGGATAGCGCCACGCCGCCCCCTCCCAGGCGAGACGTTCAAGATGCGCCTGCGGCGTGGAGCCCTGCGGTACGGGCTCGTCCGGGTATTCGTAGGAGAGTTCATCGAGGCTGAAGGTGCAGCGCTCCGCAATCTCGAGCGTACGTCTGAGGGCGGGCTCGAAGCCGCTGAACAGGCGCGCCATTTCTACCGGGGATTTCAGGTGCCGCTCGGCATTCGCCTCAAGCCGGTAGCCGGCCGTGTCGAGGGTGCAGTGCTCGCGAATGCAGGTCATCACGTCCTGCAGCGGGCGGCGTTCCGGGGCGTGGTAGAGCACGTCATTGAGGGCCACCAGGGGCGCGCCCGTCTCTGCCGAAAGCTCTGCCAGCCGGCTGAGGTGTTCCCGGTTGCGGCCCGCATAGGTATAGCGCGCGCCGAGCCAGGCGCGTCCCGGCGCCGCGGCGGCAACCCGTTCGAGCGCTTCCTTGAACGCCGGCATCAGGGGCTCCCGCGGCAGCACGATCAGCATCTGCCCCTCACTGGCCGCGAGGATATCTTCCATCAGGATCCGGCAGCTGCCTTTCTCCGCCCTCAGCTTGCCTTCGGAAAGCAGGCGCGAGAGGCGCCCATAGGCTGGCCGGTCCACGGGATAGGCGAGCATCTCCGGCCCGTCCTCCGGTACGAGCCGCGCGCCGACCAGAAGCTTCAGGCCGGCCGCCTTTGCCGCCACGTGCGCGCGCACGACCCCCGCAAGCGTGTTGCGATCCGCCACACCGATGGCGCGCAGGCCCAAAGCGGCGGCGCATTGCACCAGCTCCTCTGCATGGCTTGCCCCGCGAAGGAAGGAGAAGTTGGTCGTCACCGCAAGTTCGGCATATCCGGTCATGCGAACAGTCCTTGTACGAACCATTCCGGATCGGTGCCCCGGTCATCGCCGTAGAGGCCTTCGCGAAAGACCCAGTAGCGCCGGCCGTCGCTGTCTTCGATACGGTAATAGTCACGCGTGCGGGGCAGTCTGCCGCGCTCGCCGGGTGCGGGGGGAAGGTAAGTCCACCATTCCGGGGCAATCCGCTCGGGGCCGTCAGCCCGCACAACCTTGCGCAGGCGCCGCCGCCAGACGAACTGCAGCGGCGGGCCGTCCGGCACCTGCGCCATCACCGAGACCTGCTCCGGCCGGCCCAGCATGCGAATGGGTCTGGACCGGGGAGGCACCGGCATGACCGATGCGGGCAACTGCCCGGTATACGCGGCACGCCGCTCCCTCTTTTCCGGGGGATGGCGCGCTTCCATCACGGCCAGCGTCACAACGCCTTCGCCGAGGCGCGCAGCGATCCGGTCGGCGAGCGTGGCAACCGCTTCCGCATCAAGATCCGTGCTCGCCAGATCGCCGGATAGCGGGCGGCTGCCGGACGTCATCGGCCCCGCGCGGCTGGCTTCGAGAAGCAGGAGATCGATGCCGAAACCGGGATCGATCCGGTCGATCTTTTCCCGGAAAAGCCGCAGCACGTGTTCCGGTGTGCGCACCGGGCGCGCGGCGTTGATGGTGACCGTGCTTGTTCCGCCATCCGAGCGGAAGGCGCTGAAAGTGAAACCCTGCGCGCCCAGTCCCTGGGCAGCGAGGGTTTCGCACAACTTCTCCGTCAATTGCTGCAGTCCGTCGCTTATGCCTTCGCGGCTGGTCAGGGGCTCGGGGCAGGCTAGGCGCTCTGCATGTTCCGGCGGCGGGCGAAGCGGCGCGAAGGGTTCGGCGCGCCGCCCCAGCGCCTGATCGAGACGCAGGCCTACCGCATCGGCGGCCTGGCGCGACCGGAAGCGGCGGGTGAGGGCTTTCCGGTCAATGGCATAGAGCTGACCGATCCGCGTCAGCCCGAAGCGGCGCAGCAGGGTCAGCGCCTCCGGTGACAGGCGAAGCGTGACCATCGGCAAGCGCGCGAGCCCCTCGGCTTCCTGGCCGGTGGGCAGCACGGGATACTCGCCCTGTCCACTGCCCCGCGCCAGGGCATGGGCGGCGCCCGGTGTGCCGGCCATCGCGGCCCGGTGGCCATATCCGGCTTGCGCAAGGCGCCGCGAGACTTCGGCCAGCATGCCCGCCTCGCCGCCAAACAGGTGGGCGCAGCCGGTCGTCTCCATCATCAGCCCGTCCTCCCCGTCCAGCGCAACGAGGGGGGAGAAGCGCCCCATCCAGAGGGCGAGCGCCGTCAACGCATCAAGGTCTGCGGCGCGGTTGATCTCTTCGGAGAGGATGTCCGGAAGGGTGGCCTTCGCATCGCTGAGGCGCAGGCCCGGTTCAATGCCGGCCGCCCGCGCAGGGTCGTTTGCGGCCACGACGCTTAGTCCGTGAGCGGACTTTTCGTAAAGCACAAAGGGGCGGCGCTTAACCGGCTCGGAGACGGAAACGCTCTTCGTCTGCCGCCGTATGCGGCGCAGGCGGTCCAGCGGCCAGTCCGGGAGCCACACTGAGAGATAGCGTTTCATCATTCCACTCGAGGTCAAAGGTCTGTCCTGTCGCAGAAGGCGCCGTGCGGCAGCGTTCGATCACCGCCCGCCAGCGGGGATGGCCGGGTGCCTGCGGGTCATGGCGGTTGGGGGCAGACGGGCGTGAGGTAAGGCGCCATCGGCTCGCAGCCGCCGTCGCGCCTTCACAGTCATGAGGCAGCATGAGTATGACGGGCACGCCATGCCGCGTGGACGCGAGTGTCAGCCGCCGGCTGGAGGTGAAGTCCGCTCTGTCCACTTCCGCAATCACGAGGCTTGCGGCCCCCGAGACGACGGCTTCTTCCGCGGCCCAGAGAGCCGTCTGTGCGTTTCGGGCCTGCACGGTCAGGCGCAGACGTGAGGAAACGCTTGGCAGCGCCGCCTCCGGCACCTCGCCCGTGTCGAGCATGATCGAGGTTTGCCGCACCCAGACCCAGGCTCCGGACAGTGTCTCGCCGATGGCGGCCAGCAAGAAGCCCGTGGCGGCTGCCCGGTCGCCATAAGCGCCTTCGGCAATTTCATGAAGGCCCTGCCGGCCCAGCCCGAACGGAAACTCTGCCTCCGCAGCAGGCGGGGCCGTTACGGCTCGGACAAGGCCTTTTGCTTTGAGGGTGGCGAAGTCCATTTGTTTTTGTTCACTCATCTAGGCAACACGGTTGAAGATCTCTTGGCCGGGCATGAACGCTCCCTGTCGCCGGCGCAGGCTCCGTCTCGTGCAGGAAGACACGGGAAAAAGAACAAATCAAGAACATTTGAGTCGGCGCAGGCGCAACATCCAGCTTTCCTGTGAATGAAAAGGGAGACCGAAGATGCCGCGTGACGGGCGCCATGATCAAAGCCCGCTTGGCCATGAGGCTGACGGGTGTTCAGTTCCTGAGTTCAAGTCGCAACGAACCATTATGACAGTTCAGACAAAGATAGAAAAATCCCTCGAATACGCTCTGGACTTCGCCACTGAACAATTTATGTTTCGTTTAGCGTTTTCCCCAGGCGTTTGACCCAGAAGCCGAAACCCATGCCCCTACGCCTAGTGACCCCGCGCACGCTCTTCGGTGCGGTTACGGCACTCGCCTTGTTGACCGTGCCGGGATGCGACGCTGTCACCAAAGACACGGCGCAAGCGGTGACCGTCCCCAAAGTCGCCCAGCCCGTGGTTGTGGCGGCGGAAGTCCTGCCATCCGAGCCGGCGGCCCTGGTCGCGGCCACCGGAACCATCGTCTATTCCCAGGAGACCACCCTGTCCTTCAAGACGGGCGGGGTCCTCACCGAGCTGACGGTCGATGAAGGCGATGCCGTCAAGGCGAAGCAGCGCCTCGCCCGGCTTGACCTGACCGAACTGGCTGCCAGCGTCGCCCAGGCCGAGGCCGCCGTCGTGAACGCCGACCTGCAATATGAGCGCACCCGCGATCTCGTCGAGAAAGGCCACGTCGCGCAGGCGCGGCTGGACGATGCTGCCCTGGCGCGGGATCAGGCGCGGGCGGGATTGTCAGCCGTATCGTTCAATCGCAATCTCGGCGTCATGACCTCGCCCAGCGACGGCGTGGTACTGCGCCGCCTCGCGGAGCCGGGCCAGACCCTCGCGCCCGGCGCGCCCGTGCTGCAGATCGGCGATACAACGTCCGGCCTGCTGCTGCGCGTGCCGGTATCGGCCGAGCAGGCCGCCCGCCTGAAGCTGGGGGATACGGCCGAGATTTCGGTTGCCGGGCTGGCCGGCCCGCCGCGCCCCGGCGCGATCCTCCGCATCGCCGCCAAGAGCAATGACGCCACCGGCAATTTCGATGTCGATATCGGCGCCGGTGATCCGGCGCTCCTGCGGAGCGGCCTGATCGGCAGTGCGCGGATTACCTCGTCTGCCGCAACCGAAAGCAAAACGTCGTCCGTGCGCATTCCGACACTGGCGCTGATCGATGCCCGCGCAGACCGCGGCTATGTCTACGTCATCGACGACCAGAACATCGCCCACCGGCGGGCGATTTCGACGTCCGGTGTCGACAAGGGAGACGTGATTGTCCTGACGGGCCTGGAGGCCGGGGAGCGCGTGATCGCGGAAGGCGCAGCCTATGTCCGTGACGGCGAAGCCGTCGTCATTGCGGACAGGCCCTGAGCCTGATGCAACAGATCGTCCGGTTTTTCGTCGATCGCTGGCAGTTTTCGCTGGTTTTGTTCGTCATGCTGGTCGCCCTCGGCGGCAGCGCGATGATGTCCATTCCCAAGTCCGAAGACCCGACCGTCCGTTTTCCGATCGCCGGCGTCACGGTCGTCCTGCCGGGCGCCGATGCCGAGCAGATCGAAAAGCTGATCGTCGTGCCGCTCGAGCAGGCCTTCAACCGGATTGAAGACGTCAAGGAAGTCAGGTCGGGCGCAAGTTCGGGTGTCGGCAGCGTCACGGTAGAGTTCACCTATGGGTCTGACCCCGAGCGCAAGTTCGATGAACTGGTCCGTGAACTGAACGTGGCCCGGCCGGATTTCCCTCCGGGCGTCGTCGAAGTGCGCACCTTCAAGGCAAACACTGCAAACGCCAACGTGGTCGTCCTGGCCCTGGTCAGTGAAACAGCCCCGGCCCGCCAGCTCGAAGCCGCCGCTCGGGACCTGCGCGACATGCTGGAACGCGCCAGCGGCGTTCAGCAAGCGCAGATCTGGGGCGCGCCGGAATCGGAAGTCCGCGTGTCGCTCGATCTGGAACGCCTGTCGACCTTCCAGCTCTCTCCGCTCGCCGTTGTGGACGCCCTGCAGCGCGAAGGCGCAGACGTCCCCATCGGCGCCGTGCAATCCGGCGGTCGGCGCTTCAACGTGACGGCCACCGGGCCCTTCGACAGTCTCGACGAGATCAGGAACACCGTGCTGCGCTCGGCAGACGGCAGCACACTGACGGTCGGCGATATCGCCAAGGTCGAATGGGACAATGATGAGCCCCGCCATTTCACCCGCTACAATGGCGAGCGCGCCGTACTCGTCAGCGCCAAGGGCAAGCTGGGCGTCGACGTTTTTGTGGTCCGCAACAATCTCTACGAGCAGATCGAAGCCTACCAGAGCAGCCTGCCGGAAGGCATCCGGCTCGAACTGGGTTTCGACCAGTCCAAGACCGTGGCCCACCGGTTGACCAGCCTCGGGCGCGACTTCGGAATCGCCGTTCTGCTCGTGCTGCTCACGCTCCTGCCGCTGGGAATTCGCGCAGCCATCGTCGTGATGATGGCGATCCCCCTGTCTCTGGCGATCGGCGTGTTCTGGATTGGCCAGCTCGGCTACACGATGAACCAGCTGTCGATCTCGGGCTTCGTCATCGCGCTCGGCCTGCTGGTCGACGACTCCATTGTGGTCACCGAGAACATTGCCCGGCATTTGCGAAACGGCCTGCCAAGGCGCGACGCCGCAATCGCCGGCGTCTCCGAAATCAACGTCGCGGTCATCGGTTGCACCGCAACGCTGATCTTCGCCTTCCTGCCGCTCATCGCCTTGCCGGAAGGCGCGGGCGACTTCACGCGGTCGCTGCCGGTTGCCGTGCTGACGACCATCATCGCGTCCCTCGTCGTGTCCCTGACGATCATTCCCTTCCTGGCGGGACAATTGCTGCCGCGCGACGGACATGGAAAATCGAACGTCTTCCTCGATGGCGTGATGGGCGCCATCCATGCGGTCTACCGTCCGATCCTCCGCCTCGCCCTGCGGTTTCCGGTGTCGACGGTCGTGCTCTCGCTGGCCCTCGCCCTGTCCTCGTTCGCGCTGGTGCCGAGGCTCGGCTTCTCGCTGTTTCCGGAGAATGACAGCCCGTACTTCCTCGTCGACGTTGAGATGCCGCAAGGCGTGTCGATCGACGGGACGGACAAGGCTGTCCGCTATGTCGAGGACGTGCTCGCCAGGCGCGACGATATTGCCTTCCGGTTCGCCAATAGCGGATCGAGCAATCCGCAGATCTACTACAACGTCTTCGAGACGATTGGCATTCCGGACTTTGGTCAGGTCTACGGCGCCTTCAAGCACTGGTCACCCGATGAAGGCCCGGCCATCGTTTCCGAAATTCGCGCGGAGCTGGCGAAATATCCTGCCGCGAAACTGACCTTCCGCCGTTTCGAGAATGGTCCGCCCGTCGAAGCGCCTATCGCCGTGCGTATCTGGGGCAAGGACAATGACACACTGAGCCAGATCGCCGGCGATGTTGAGCTGATCCTGCGCGATACGCCCGGCACGCGCGACGTGTCGAACCCGGCATCTGCCCGCCAGGTCGATCTTGACCTCAACATCGATACGGCGAAGGCCGCGCTGCTCGGCATCCCGCCCGGCGCCATCGATCAGACATTGCGTGTCGCGGTCGGCGGCGCAACGGTCGCGCAGGTTCGCGATCCGACCGGCGAGGCTTATCCCATCCGGGTGCGGATGGATGCAGGTTCGCCGCCGGACGCCGATGCCCTGCAGAGAATGTACCTCTGGAATGGGCAAGGCGGCGGCGTTCCCCTGTCGGAGATTGCGTCGGTGGAATTTTCCTCCGGCCCGACCATCGTGAACCGCGTGCAGCAGGAACGTGTCGTGACCGTTCTGTCCTACGTGCTGTCCGACTATCTAGCGGCGGATGTGACGGGCGATGTCGCGTCAAAGATCAACGCCATCACCCTACCGCCCGGATACCGGATCACCTTCGGCGGTCAGGCCGAGGCGGCCAGCGAGAGCTTCTCTGGCCTTGGCGCCGCCGTGCTGATTGCACTGTTCGGCGTGCTCGCCGTTCTCCTGCTGGAGTTCGGCAGCTTCGCGCAAATGGCCGTGGTCGCCTTCGTCATTCCGTTCGGCGTGATGGGCGGGTTCATTGCACTTTACATTGCGCAATACCCGCTCTCCTTCATCGCCATGATCGGCTTCATCGCGCTGATAGGAATCGAGATCAAGAACTCCATCCTGCTCGTGGACTTTGCCAACCGGCTGAGGCGCGACGGCGTCCCCTTGCGCGAAGCCGTGGTTCAGGCCGGCGAAATCCGCTTCCTGCCGGTCCTGCTCACCAGCGCCACAGCCATCGGCGGCATGATCCCGCTGGTCTGGGAACAGTCGCCCCTGTTCTCGCCGCTGGCCGTCGTCATCATCGGCGGCCTGGTCAGCTCGACCATCCTTGCACGGATCGTGACCCCCGCGATGTACATGCTGCTGACGCCCAAAGACCTCGCCGAACCGAAACCGGCTGTAGAAGCTGCAGAGACCTACTGATCTGCCGGAATAGACCACAGCGCCCGCAAAGCACAAAACACCGCCTGTGACCAAGACTGGTCACAGGCGGAGTTCAGTCGGCGGTTACCGGGCGTCGCGAACGGCGACGGCGGTTTCGGGATAGTCGACCCAGATGCCGTCTACGCCCGCGCTGATAAGTGCCCGCAGTTCAGCCTTGGTATCGGCAAACCCTTCCGCCGGGCGGTCATCGCGCACGGTATAGACGTGAACGACAAGACCGAGGGCATGGGCACGCTGCACGAAGTCCGTAGCAGTTCCATCCTTGTTGAGAACCATCGCCTTGTCGGCGCCAACGCCGGTCGTCGTCTTCATGTCCTCAAGCTTGTAATCCAGCCCCATCATGGCCGCGTAAGGCGGGCCCACCATGTTCTGGATCGTGGGCAGGTCACTCTTTTCACGCAGCGCAGCCAGGAAGGGCGGCTCGAAAGACTGGATGAAGACCGGGATGCCGGCGGCTTTCACGCCTTTCTTCTCCAGCGCGGTGAGGATCGGATCAACCATGTCGAGACCGGCCGAGGAAAAATAGCCCGGCCACTTGGCTTCGATGTGGAGGCCGACGGTGCGGCCGTCAACGGCAGATGCCAGCACCAGATCAATCACTTCGTCGAACGTGACGATATCGAGCTGGTCGTTGAACGCCATCGAGCGTGTTTCGAATTGCTGACGCGCTTTCAGCGTCTTGATCTCGGCAAGCGTGAAGTCGTCCGTCCACCAGTCATCCTGATCGCCGAGCGGGGTGGCACGTACGCGTTTGCGGTCTGCGAATTCCGGGTGATCGGCAACGTTTGTCGTGGCGGAGAGATAGTGGTCATGCCGGGCGATCAGCACACCGTCCTTGGTCATGACCAGGTCCGGCTCGATGAAGTCCGCACCTTGCTCGATCGCGGCCGTATAGGCCTTGATCGTATGTTCCGGAAAAAGGCCGCTGGCGCCCCGATGCGCGATGATGATCGGGGGCGCCCCCTCCAGTGTCGCAAACACGGGTGTGTCCCGCCCGGGCCCGGCCGGCGCCGAAGCGCAGGCCGAGAGGATGACCGCAGCGAAGGCAATGAGATATTTCATGTGCAATGTCTCCTCCCGCTACGATCAGAATTTCACGTAGGCGCCGGCTTTCAGGATCTGCGGTCTGCCGCGAATGATCGTGTGCAGGCCGAACGCGCCGCCGGTATTGCCGACATCGATCAGGTATTCTTCGTCCGCCAGGTTCTCGCCGGTCGCAAACACGCCCCAGCGCTCGTCGGCGCTGTCAAAGGCGAGGCGCAGGTTGACCAGGCCGTAGGAGCCCTGTTCCTCGACCACCGGCGTGCCGTCCGGAAAGGTCTCCCGGACGCGGTTGAAGCCGCCGCTGCCATTGGCGATGTAATCGAAGCCGTTGTCGTCCTCGAAGAATTGCTGGCCTTTCCAGACATAGCTCGGCGTGATCGACAGCGTGCCCGTGGAAGCCACGTCCAGCGTGATGTCCGCCGCCAGCGAGAAGCTCTGCTCCGGGCTCATCCGGAACCGGTTACCGGCAAACTGCAGCGCGTTTCCGTTGCTGTCCTCGTCATCATATTCGGAGAAGTTGTAGGCATACGTGCCCAGCAGGCGGATATTGTCGTGCACCAGCGCCTGGCCGTCGAATTCAAAGCCATACTGTGTCGCGTTGCCGGAGTTCTCGACCACGAAGATGCCGTTGATCGGGTCGAAGCGGCTAGTCTGGAAATTCTCGTACTGGCCGTAATACACCGAGCTGGTCATCTGCACCCGGTCATCGAAGAAGCGTCCGAACAGGCCGGCTTCGACGTTGTCGAGCGTCTCGGCATCGACGACGGAAACGTTCCGGCCGGAGATCGACAGCGCTTCCGGGCGGCGCCCGCGGCCATAGGACAGCCAGGTGTTGACGCTGCCGGACACGCGGTAGGCCGCGTTGAGGCGCCAGGTGTAGGCGCCGTCGGGCTCAGCTGCGGCGTTGACCGGATTGCCGATCTGCGCGGCGCTGATCAGGAAGCCCGGCGCGAAGGTCACAGCGTTGCGCACGCCCCCGAGCGCCGCGTTGCCCCGCAGAAGCTCGCCGACACTTGAAGCTTCAAGTTCGTTGACCGTATAGCGCAGACCGCCGGTCAGCGAGAGCCGGTCGGTCAGATCATAGGTCAGGTCGCCGAAGACGTCATAGCTCGTGCGGGCGTCCGTCGATCTGGCCTGCTCGGCATGTGCCGGGTTCAGCGGGATCAGCGCGCCTTGCTGAAGCAGGCCCACCACCGAAAACTGGAACGGAGTGCTAAAGCTGCCGATATTGGCCGCGCCGGGAACGCCCTGGCTCATGAGGAGACCGCGCAGCTGCGCCACCGTAGCGCCCGCGCCGGCGGCGATCTGCGGCAGGAACAGCGACTGGGCGAAGGCTTCATCGGTGGCGAAAGTCAGCGAGTCGCGGGTCTCATAGTCGAAATAATTGCCGCCGAAGAAGCCGGTCAGCTTCCCGCCATTGTCATAGTTGAGGCGCACTTCCTGCGAGAAGGCTTCGCCCTCGCGCGCCTGGTAGAATTGCAGCAGGTTGAAGGCGGCGCCATCAGAGTCCCAGGCCTCGCTGGACGACAGGTCGCGATAATCGGTCAGCGAGGTCAGCGTCCAGGCATCGCTCAGGCTGAACTCGAGGTTGGCCGTCGTGGCAAATATCTCGCGGTCATTGCCCAGCTTGTCGCGGACCTGATCGGCATTGATGTTCATCGCGGTCGGGCCAAACGGATCGACAGCGCCGTTCACCGGGAAGAAGCCGGACGTGAACTGCGTGCCGGTCGAGTCGTCTTCCTGATAGTTCACGAAAACATCGGCGGTGATCGCAGGCGTCACGTCCCAGCGGACGGCGCCGCGCAGGGCGGTCGTGTCCTGACCCATGAGGTCCGGCGAGTTGGCGAGGTTGGGCACATACCCGTCGACATTCTTGATCTGGCCGGCCAGGCGAACGGCGAAATTGTCAGTCAGCGCGAGGTTGTAGAAACCTTCGCCGCGCACAAAGCTGTAATCGCCGCCTTCAATCAGCAGCTTGCCGGAGTTGCCTTCGGTCGAAGCGCGGTTCTGGATATAGTTGATCCCGCCGATCAGGGCGCCCTGGCCGAACAGGGTCGCCTGCGGGCCCTTCACGACCTCGACGCGCTCGATATCGTAGATGGCAATGCTGGTGGCATAGCCCGGCGTTCCGATGGACACGCCGTTCTGGAAGATCGCGACACGCGGCGCGCCGCCATCGGCCACAACCCCGCGCAGCGAATAGGTCGGCGCGTTGAGGCTCTGCGCCTGCACCTGCAGGCCGGGAATGAAGTTGGCGAGGTCTTCGATGTCGTCCGCTGCAAGCTTGTCGATCAGGTCCTGGCTGGCGACAGAGACGTTGATCGGCACGTCGATCAGGGACTGTTCCTGTTTCTGGGTCGTCACGGTGACGACTTCGAGACGGCGCGCGTCCTCTGGTTCAGATGTTTGTGCGAGTGCGGACAATTGGGCAGATGTGCTGAGCGCGGCCAAGGCCGTCGCCGAAAGAATGCGGAATTTCATGAATCACCCCGAGTTGTTGCGGCGCACAATCGGCGCCTCGGGCGTTCGTTAAGTCTGCGTCAGGGCCGCTTCAAACCAAGGTTTTATGAAGGTAATTCACCGAAAATATGAAAATATACAGCATCATGGAGGATGCGCGCTTTGGCGTTGAACAGGCGCGGCTGAAGGTCGTGATCAGGATCGGGACTTGCCCATGATTTGTGCGCTTGCTCAGATCTTGGGCGTCGCACAAACGACGTCTCCCCGCCGGCTGTGGCGCCAGAGCAACGCACCGTCACACGCGCAGCCGGGATTGTCAGTAGGCGGACTTCAGCTGGCCAGGCCGGAAACGATCATCCGGCGAAGCGTGTCGATCTCGTCGGCTTCACCGGCCGGCTTGTCTCGCCGGATCCGGCTGATGCGCGGAAAGCGCATGGCGATTCCGGACTTGTGGCGTGTGCTGACATTCACGGCGTCAAAGGCCACTTCGAGCACGAGGCTCTTTTCGACTTCGCGGACAGGCCCGAACCGGTTCGTCGTATGCTTGCGCACGAAACTGTCGAGCCAGCGCAGTTCTTCGTCGCTGAATCCCGAATACGCCTTGCCGACGGGCAGCAGCACGCCGCCCTCGGCCTCGGGCGCTGTCCAGCATCCGAACGTGAAGTCCGAATAGAAGCTCGACCGTTTGCCGGAGCCGCGCTGCGCATACATCATCACGCAGTCGGCGGTCAGCGGCTCGCGTTTCCATTTGTACCAGAACCCCGCCTTGCGGCCTGCCTCATACGGGCTGTCGCGGCGCTTCAGCATCACGCCTTCAATGTCGGTTTCACGGGCCGCCGCACGCAGATCAGCAAGCGCGTCGAAATCGCCGGCCTCGATCAGCGCTGAAATGTCGAAGGCGCCGGGGTCGAGCTGCGACACCAGCGCCTCAAGGCGCACCCGCCGGCCAGTCCAGGGCAAGCGGCGCAGGTCTTCGCCCCGGTCGAACAGCACATCATAGAGACGCACGAAAGCCGGATACTCCGCCTGCATGCTGGCGGACACGACCTTCCGGCCAAGCCGTTGCTGAAGTGCATTGAAACTGGCGGCGCCGCCGGCCTCGCCGCCTTGCGCCGCGCCGCGCACGAGAAGTTCGCCGTCGAGCACGCCCTCATGCGCGAAGGCGCGCGCGACATCCGGAAAACTGCCTGTGATGTCTTCGCCGCCACGGCTGAACAACCGCGTTTCACCGCCCGCATGGACGAGCTGGATGCGGATGCCGTCCCATTTCCATTCCGCCGCATAGTCCGCCAGGTCGAGCACGGCATCTTCCAGCGGATTGGCCAGCATGAACGGGCGGAACACGGGCCGGGAGGTGATGTCCGGCTTGGCCGCCGTGCCGGACGCCCAGGCAAACAGCTCGGCATAGGGCGGACGCAGCGCATGCCAGACTTCTTCCACATCATCGAGCGGCACGTCGAAGGCCTGCGCAAACGCCGTCTTGGCAAGCCGCGCCGAAACGCCGATCCGCAAGGCGCCGGTCGCCAGCTTCAAAAGGGCAAAACGGCCGTCTTCATCGAGCCGGTCCAGCAGGCCGGCAACGACCGGTTTCGCCGTCGCCCGCGTTGCCGCGCTCAGCAAGTCGACGGCTTCGCTGACCGTCGGCGAGGGCGGCACTGGCCCCGGCGGCGCAGGCCAGAGCAGGCTGACCGTCTCCGCCGTATCCCCCACGAAATCCCGCGACAGCGAAAAGAGGACGGGATCGACCCGCTCCTTGATCAGGTCACGGATTATGCCGGCTTTGACCGAGGGAAAGTTCACTGCGCCGGTCAGCCCGGCGAGGGCCCAGCCCCGGTCGGGGTCCGGCGCCGCGCGCAGATAGTCCGCCAGCAGGGCCAGCTTGCTGTTGCGGGACCGCGTGTAGATGAGATCGGTCAGCAGCCGGGCGAAGCGGTCCATCAGCCGGTATCATCCTCTTCGCGCCCGACCAGGTCGAGCGCGCGGGCGCGCATCTGGTGCAGCGCGCACCAGTGCAGCAGGGCGTCTTCGCGGCCATGCGTGA
Organism: Caulobacterales bacterium; assembly: GCA_038251755.1. Lineage (GTDB taxonomy): Bacteria > Pseudomonadota > Alphaproteobacteria > Caulobacterales > Hyphomonadaceae > Hyphomonas. The sequence continues at coordinate 1,227 of JBBSAZ010000004.1, read as the reverse complement.
TCCAGGTTTCTTCCGGCGAAAGTTCAAGGATCGTTTGCGTCAGCTCGTTCCAGTCACAATGGTCCGAAATGATCAGCGGCAGCTCGACATTGCGCTGCACCGCTCTCTGGCGCACCCGCATCCAGCCAGATGCCATCGCATTGATCGGGTCAGGCAGGCGGCGGGCCCAGGCCGAGTTCAGGGAAGATGGCGGGCAGACGATGATCTGTCCTTTGAGCGCCTCCCGGCTGGCCTCGCTGACCAGCGCCAGCGGGCCGAGGCTGACGCCGCGCCGCTCATACAGCTCGCACATGGCGACCATGGCGCCGTGCAGCCAGATCGTCTCGTGATAGCCGGCGCGGCGCAGCTCCGCGATCACCCGCTGCGCCTTGCCGAGCGCATAGGCGCCGATCAGGATCGATCGGTCCGGATTGGCGCTCCGCGCATCGAGAAGGCGCCCGATTTCGCGCTCGATCGGCGGATGGGTGAAGATCGGCAGGGCGAATGTCGCTTCCGTAATCAGGATGTCGCAGGGCGTCGGCTGGAAGGGCAGGCAGGTCGGGTCCGGCCGGCGCTTGTAGTCTCCGGTAATGATGATGCGCTCACCCTCCCGCTCGAGCAGGATCTGCGCGGAGCCGAGAACATGCCCCGCCGGAACGAACGTCGCGGTGATGGAATCGCCAATCTCTATGGGTTCGTTATAGGCAAGGTCGCGCCCGCCCGTCGGCGTCTCGTAACGCAGGGCGATGATGTCGCGCGTCGCGCCAGTCGCCCAGACCTCGCCATGCCCGCCGCGCGCGTGGTCGGCATGGCCGTGGGTGACCAGCGCATGGGCGACAGGGCGGGACGGATCGATCCACCAGTCGATGGCCGGCAGGTGGATCCCTTCGCGTTCCGCCTTGATCCAGCGCGGTGTTTTCGGGCTGGACAGCATTGTCTCTATCCTCGGAATCCTGCATCGGAGGCAGGTGCCTTGCACGCTGCCCAATGGCTCATAAGTTAAGCCCTGGCGCCGAAATACAAGGCGCCGGTCGCAGGCGTCCCCGCAGACAGGCGGACCGAGAGCAAGTGATAAAATTTGAGAAATAAACGACAAGGATTCGACTGGTGTTCCGGCGCAGAGATTATGACGGGTTAGTCTAAGCCGAGAATGGGCAGATCCTGGGGCAGGATGAGCAACTGTATGCTTCTGGCGACGCCGGGTTGCTTTTCGATCAATCCACTTTTCTCGAGGGTCTTCAGCATCTG
>JBBSAZ010000003.1:0-40176 GCA_038251755.1 Caulobacterales bacterium | reverse complement strand
GGCGGCACCACGCCGAGCCAGAAGATGACGCCGGGGATTTTTTCCTCGGTGCGGGCAAACTGGCTGAAATCCTCGCCGCCCATGACCGGCGGTACGGCGCGCACATTGGCGGCGCCGAGTTCTTTCGCGACGGCTGCCATCGCGCGGGCGGTGAGGTCTGGGTCGTTGTAGGTCGCCGGCGTGTAGTCGCTCTCCACCGTGATCTCGGGCGCCGGTGCACCAAACGCGGCGGCCTGACCTTCGGCGATGCGCTTGATGCCATCGAGCAGCATCTGGCGCGTCTTGTCCTCATAAGAACGCACGGTGATCAGTAGTTCGGCTTCATCCGGGATGATGTTGTGCTTGGCGCCGGCCTTGATCGAGCCGACGGTGACGACCGCAGAATCCAGCGGATTGGTATTGCGCGACACGAGGCTTTGCAGCGCAACGACGATATGGCTGGCGACGAGGATCGGGTCCACCGTCGTCTGCGGATAGGCGCCGTGGCCGCCCCGGCCCTTGACCGTGATATCTACACTATCGACGTTCGCCAGAGCAAAGCCGGAAGAATAGGACACAGTTCCGGCCGGCGCACCGGCGGAGACGTGCAGCGCGATGTTATAGTCCGGCTTCGGGAATTTCGAGTAGAGCCCATCGGCCAGCATCGCTTGCGCCCCGAGGCCGATTTCCTCTGCAGGCTGAGCAATCATGACGAGCGTGCCCTTCCATTTGTCCTTCTCGGCGATCAGGCGGCGGGCGGTGCCGACCCAGACGGTCATGTGCACATCATGCCCGCAGGCGTGCATGACGGGGCTTTCGACGCCGGTCCATGTTTCCGATATAACCTTGGAAGAAAATGGAAAATTTGTGTTCTCAGGGACCGGGAGCGCGTCCATGTCGGCGCGGACCAAGACAACCGGGCCGTCGCCGTTCTCGAACACGCCGACAACGCCGTAGCCGCCGACACCGGCCAGCACTTCGCCGTGGTCGCGCATCGCCTTTTCCTTCACCCAGGCGTCGCCGACGCCTTCGGTGACCGTGAAGCCCAGCGATTTCAGCTCGGCCGCGAGGAGGGCGGAAGTGGCCGATTCCTTGAACGAGAGTTCCGGCGTTTCGTGCAGCTGCTTGTACAGGGCCACGAGATTGGCATCGGCCACCCGGAGGGGACCTTCGGGCATGCCGGCGACGGAGGCGATTGCTGCGTCACCGGAGGCAGCGGCGCCGCCATCCGCGCCGCCGGCGCCTGCGCCGGTCTCGCTGCCGCACGCCGCAAGAAGGGCGATGCCGCCCGCCAGAAGCGCTGTCTTGAAAGCTGATGTCATCGCCGTTCCCCAGTCCAGAAAGTGTCTGTCAAAGACTCCATAAGTCGACCCGGCTAATGGAGCATTCCGTATTCAGCGTAGCGGTATGGGGGAGTGGGGGGAAGGGGCGGAATTGGTCTGAAGCTCAAGCCGTTTCCGGCGCGATCACGCGCACGCCCTTGTCGGTGCGGTTGAGGATGGTGGTGACCATCAGGTCGGCGGTGACGTTGCCGACGGTGCGGAAGATATCGGGGATGACTTCGACGGCGAGCAGGAGCGGCAGCAATTCGAGCGGGGCGCCGACAGCGAGGCAGATCGGTGCGACCGAAACGAAGAAGCTGAGCTGGCCCGGCAGGCCGACCGACGAGATCGAGACGGCAAAGGCGACGAGGCCGGCGGCGGCCAGCTGCGCGGGTGTCGGCTCGATGCCAGAGACGTGGCAGATGAAGAGGACCACTGCGAGATTGGCGACGGGGCTGGTCAGGCGGAACACGGCGACGGCGAGCGGCAGGACGAGGCCGGCGACGTGTTCGGGCACATCCAGGTTCTTGCGGGCGCATTCGACCATCACCGGCAGCGTGCCGATGGAGGACTGCGTCGAGAAGGCCACGACCTGCGCCGGGGCGATGGCACGCGCGAAGCGCAGCGGGCCGGCACGCCCGAAAATCGCAGCCAGCGGATAGCAGGCCAAAATCGTGAGAATGCAGGCTAAAGAGACAAGCAGGACATAGTGGAAGAGCGCGCCGGTGGAGCCGAGGCCGCTGCGAAGACCGAGCGTGAGCGCCAGGGCGAAGACGCCGAGCGGAGCGGCCAGCAGGACCCATTTGACGATGACGATCATCGTGTCGGCCACGGCGTCGAACATCTGTACAAGGAGTGTGCGCTGATGATCCGGCAGGCGGGTGACGGCGAAGGCGAAGAACAGCGCAAAGATCACGAGCGGCAGGATGGCATTGCCGGCGGCGGCGGCGACAGGGTTCGACGGCGCGAGGGACTTCAGCCAGGCGCCGAACTCGATAGCCTGGGGCGGCGGGGCATCGGCGCCGGTGGCGCCCGCGACGAGCAAGCGCGCGCTGGTCTCATCTACAGGCATGGCCGTCAGCGCGGCGCCGACGCCCAGAAACGTAAGCACGATGGCGGCGGCCAGCAGGGCCGCGAACCAGGCCAGGGCCTTCGCCGTCAGCCGCCCGGCGGACATCGCATCGGACACCGCTGCGACGCCGACCACCAGAAGGGCGAAGACCAGCGGGATCACGGTCATCTGCAGGAAGCCGAGCCAGAGCGAGCCGACGGCCTCGGTGGTCGAGGCCAGCCAGCCGGGCACATTGCCGCTACTGCTCAGGAAGGCGCCAATGCCGAGACCGAGCGCCAGGGCGATCAGCACGCGGGCTGACAGTGATTTCAGAATGGACACAAGGCGCGCTCCCTCAGCTCACCCTGTTCTGAGCATCGGGCGCGGCCTGGCGCAAGGCCGGTTATTGTCGTGTGCGAGCCAATGACTGCGCGCCCGGCACGGACTTAGGCGCCTGGCATCGTGCCCGGCCTGAGGTAGGCGAAGGCATGTTGCAGATAATCCGCCTTGCCGAGCTGGACGCCTTGATGGCGCAGGATCGCGTAGGCCGACATGAGGTGGAAGTAAAACTGCGGGAGCGCCCAGTCGCGGGCGTATTCGGCGCCCGTCATGTCAAACACCATGCCGGTCGGCAGATCGTGGGCGATGGCGCGGCTGCCCGTGTCATCCAGGGCGCCGGACGGAAGCCCCGCAAGGAAAGACAAGGTCGTGTCGATGCGGGACTTCGTCTCGGCGAGCGTGCCGGGATGCGCGGCGCCGCTGCGGCCTTCTTCGAGCAGTTCCTGCCAGACCGGCGGGAACGCTTCGCCGCGCAACCGGGAGACGCCTTCATAGGCCTGAACGCAGGCGAAGCGCACCTGCGTCGAGAGTGGAAACATGTCGGGCGCGAGGCGGGCGGACAGGACGGTGTCCGGATCTGCGAGCTGTTCGCCCGCCTTGCCGAGCCAGGCCGACAAGGCCGTCAGCAGGTTGGAGTAGGTGGGAACAAGAACGTCAGACATGGCTGGGAGGGGCCTGTATCAGGAGCGGCGGGGTTCGCCTTGACTGGCACACCGGTGCTTGCCGCCGCAAGGCCCTGTTATGGCCAAGCCCTATTTCCGGCCGCGCTTCAGGTCTTCGCCGAGGCGGATGTCTTCGGGCTCGCTGGAGAGGCGGTGGCGGTAGACCTGAATGTTCTCGAGGACGCGCTGGATGTAGTTGCGGGTCTCGGAGAAGGGCACGAACTCCACCCAGTCGATCGGGTCGATCTGGCCGGTGCGGGGGTCGCCGTAATCGCGTGCCCATTGGCTGGGGCGTGACGGACCGGCGTTATAGGCGGCTGCGGTCATGATATAGCTGCCGCCGAACTGCTTCAGCAGCGTGTCGAGGTGCAGGCCGCCGAGCGTCATGTTGTAGGCGGGATCATCCGTCAGCCAGGATTGCTGGTAGGGCATGCCGCGCAGGCGCGCTTCGTTGCGCGCGGTGGCGGGCATGAACTGCATCAGGCCGCGCGCGCCGACCGGGCTCTGGGCCTTGGGATTGAACTCGCTCTCCTGGCGCGTGATGGCGAGCACAAAGGCGCGCTCGACGTCCGGTTTGCGGCTGATCGCGGGGTTGAGCACGGGATAGGCGGCGCCGGGAGCGACGACGCCTCTCTGGAGTCCGGCCTTGCCGACGCGCACGCCGACATCCGGCGAGGTGAACTGGTTGGTCAGGTCAGAGAGCAGTTCATAGTCGACCGGATTTGTCAGCTGGTCATCGAGGAAGAAGGCGAAGTGGCGGAAGCTTTCGATCTCGCCGGCCTCGCCGAGGAGGCGCATGCCCTGCACGACTGGCATGTCGTTGAACCGGGTGATTTCCTCCGCCGTCGGCACTGGCGGCACGCCGAGATCGACTTTCTTGTCGCCCATCCGTTCGGAGGCGAGCTGGCCATAATAGGTGTACTTGTGGGTCGAGGCGGCGCCGTAGGCGGCGAGGGCGGGTTCGGCCTGGCCGAGCGCGTCGCGGGCGCGGCCGGTCCAGTAGTATCCGCGTGCCAGGCTGACGGGGCTGGAGACCCCGGCGGTCATCGTTTCGAAGTGGCCGAGGCTGCGCGTCGCGTCGCCGTTGAGGCGCAGGGCGATCCAGCCGGCGAGCCATTCGGCGTCGGCAAAGTCGGCGCCCGTGTTCATGCCGTGCGGCGCGGCGAGCTGGTAGGCGCGGGTATAGTTGCGCAGCTTCAGTTCTTCGCGCGTGGCGATGGCGCGTTCGTCCCACAGCTTGCCGCGGCCGGCGGCGGGCACATCCTTGCCGTCAATCTGGCGCAGAAGATCGGAGACGCCGTCGACCTTCTTCTGGCGGCGCCATTTGGCACGCTCGTACAGAAGTCCCGGATGGGTCTGCAGATGGTCCGGCACGGCCTGGATGGCGGCGTCGACGGTCTTGGTACGCTTGGAGAGCGCGACGCGCGCATCGACGAGCTTGCGGTAATCTGCGGCGAGCTGCGGCTTCAGGCCTTCGGCGGCGCTGGTCTGGCCGGTCCACAGCAGGAAATCGGCGCGGGCGCGGTGATCGTCCTGACTGAGTGTCTGGCCGTAGCGGGCGAGGACGACGCGTTGCAGGTCGCTGTCCAGCGAATGGTTGCGCCAGACATCCTTGATCACCGTATCGGAGCGCGTGCGGTCGCCCGTTTCGCGCAAGGCGTTGGCAAGCGCGACCTTGCCGGCGCCGGTCTGGGGGCCGGACTTGTCCAGCCATTCCACCCGCGAGGCAGCGTCCAGCGCGGACAGTTCGATGATTTCCTCGGCGCGCTGGCGCATCTTGGAAGTTTGCGGCCAGCCCTCGAGCATCGTGAGGGCGAGATTCAGCTCATCAAACGTCATGCCGGGCACGCCTTCGCTGGCGCGCTTCCACATGATGAGATTCTTGAGGACCGGATCAGGAGCGGCGTATTGCAAGGCGGACAGTTCGGACCACTGGCTTCGCTCGGCAGCGCTGAGGGCGCGGGTGAGATAGAGCACGCTGCCGGACTTCGGGGCGAGAACGGGTGCCGGCGTGGCGGGTGCTACGGTCAGAACCGGTGTCGCCATCGGGGCGGAGGTGTTAACGGACAGAACGGTTTCAGCCGCCTGAACGGGGAGCGTTTTCCCCGGCTTGAGGCTCGGCGTCTCAGGGGCTGCGGCGACAGCCGCGCCTGCCAGAAGCGCCGCCATCGACGCAAATGCTGCGAAATTCCGGGTCAGGGTCATAACGGCCTATGTTTATTTCTGTACCAAAGCGTGACAATCCAAGCTCAGCAGCCTAGCACGCATTTCCCACGATTTCCTGAAACGAATCCCTGAAAAACTGGCAATAATAAGATGTTCTCCGGTTCCATTCCTGCGCTCGTCACACCTTTCCGGAATGGTAATGTGGACAAGGCCGCGTTTGCCGCGCTCGTGGAGCGCCAGATTGCCGGTGGTTCCGCCGCTCTGGTGCCAGTCGGCACGACGGGGGAGACGTCCACGCTGTCGACCGAGGAGCACAAGGCGGTCGTATCACTTTGTGTTGAGGTGGCCGCAGGCCGGGTGCCGGTGATCGCAGGCGCGGGCTCGAACGCGACCGAAGAGGCGATTGACCTCGTGCGCCACGCCAAGGCGGTGGGCGCGGACGCGGCGCTGGTCGTCTGCCCCTATTACAACAAGCCGAACCAGGCGGGCTTGTTTGCGCATTTCAAGGCGATCAATGACGCCGTAGCCCTGCCGGTGTTTCTCTATAATGTGCCAGGGCGGACGATCGTCGATCTGATGCCGCAGACCGTGGCGGCGCTCGCGGCGCTGCCCAATGTCATCGGCATCAAGGATGCGAGCGACGAGATGGAGCGGGTGGCGCTGCATGCGCATCTGATCGGACCGGATGAGCAGTTCATCCAGCTGTCAGGCGAGGATTCGAGCGCGCTGGGGCACCGGGCGATGGGTGGGGCGGGCTGTATCTCGGTGACCGCGAACGTGCTGCCGGAGGCCTGCGCGGCGATGCATGCCGCGTTTGATGACGGCGACCTTGAGACCGCACGGGCGATCAACCAGCGGCTCGTGCTGCTGCACCGCGCGATGTTCTGCTCGCCCTCGCCGGGACCGGCGAAATATGCGCTGTCGAGAATGGGTCTGTGTACGGACGAGGTGCGCCTGCCGATCACGCTGCCGGACGCCGAGGCCCGCGCGCAGATCGATGCGGCGCTGCGCCATGCAGGGGTGAATATCTAGCACCATGGCCACCAAGCCGATGACCCCAGCCGTCAAGGGCCGCACCGACGGGATGGTCGCCGAGAACCGGCGCTCCCGGCGCGAGTATTCCGTGGAGGATACGCTTGAGGCCGGCGTGATGCTCGTCGGATCGGAAGTGAAATCGCTGCGCGATGGCAAGGCGAATATCGCGGAGGCCTATGCTTCCGTGGAGCAGGGCGAGCTGTGGCTGATCAATGCCGAGATCCAGACCTATGCGGGCGCCAACCGGTTCAACCATGAGCCGAGGCGCAAGCGCAAACTGCTGGTCTCGAAGCGCCAGCTTTCGAAGCTGTCGCAGGAAGTGGAGCGGGCGGGTCGCACGATTGTGCCGCTGAAGCTGTACTTCAACGACAAGGGCCGCGCGAAACTGCTGATCGGCGTCGCGACCGGCCGCAAGGCACACGACAAGCGCGAGAACGAAGCCAAGCGCGACTGGGCGCGGGATAAAGCGCGGATCCTGAAGGGCGGCTGATCAGCTGATCCAGCGGTTGGCGCGTTCGAGCAGGCCGATGGTACTGGCGTGGAGCTGGTCGCCGGTGGCTTTCGGGGCCTTGCCGGCGCAGGCGCGGGCATAGGTGCCTTCCAGGATGATGCCGAGCTTGTAGCAGGCGAGCACCCCGTACCAATGGATCAGGGAGAGGTCTCGCGTGGTCTGCGTCGCATAGTGCGCCACGAGTTCGTCCGCAGACGGAAAGCCTTCCCAGGGCGTGACGGAAACGGCGCTGCCTTCGCCCTCCGGCCAGGTGGCGAGCAACCAGCCGAGATCCAGCAGCGGGTCGCCGATAGTGGTCAGTTCCCAGTCCACGATGGCCGCGAGGCACGGCGCATCGAACCGGTACATGACATTGGCGAGGTGGTAGTCGCCGTGGAGAATGCCGGGCTGGAAGGTCCGTGGACGGTGCTCCTCAAGCCAGCGGCTGACACCGGCGATGTCCGGCAGGTCCTTCAAGCCGTCCCATTCGGGGAACTCGGCATAGGATTCCAGCTGCGCCTTCCAGCGGCTGACCTGGCGCTCGAGATAATTGTCCGGCTTGCCGAGACCGGTGAGGCCGAGGGCGATGTAGTCGAGTGCGCCGAGGGCGGCGATGCCGTCTACCAGCGAGAGGCCCATCTGATGGCGCAGGTCCGGCGAGGAGGCGAAGGGTTCGGGCAGGCCGGTGGAGGGGTTGAAGCCGTCGATGGGCTGCATCAGGTAGAAGGCGGCGCCGAGGACGGCCTCGTCCGGGCAGGCGGCGATCAGCTCGGGATGCGGAACATTCGTGCCCTTGAGGGCGGCGAGCATGCGCGCTTCGCGGCGCATCGTCTCGTTGGAATTGGCGCGCAGCACGGGCGGCGGGCGGCGCAGCACATAGGTCCGCCCGGCGCGGGAGAATTTCAGGAGGATGTTCTGCGTGCCGCCGGCGAGGCGCTGGACATCGTCCAGTGGCCCGGAACCGAGGCCCTGGGCATCCATCCAGTTCGCGAGCGCGGCAAGATCAACGAGCGTTTCCATGGCGCCAGAGTGACCAATGCCGGGCCTCTAGCCAAGGGCTTCCTTCGCGGCAGCGAAGACGTCTTCGAACATCGCGGCGGTGAGGCGTCCGGTGTTCGTGTTGTAGCGTGAGCAATGATAGGAGGAGAGAAGCGTGACAGGCCGTCCGTTCACGGACACATCGTAGCGCGTGCCATGGCCGAACGGATGGGGGCCGAGTTTCACGCCGAGGGCGCGCAGCGTGGAGTCATGGCTGATCTTGCCGAGGCAGACGATGACCTTCAGTTTCGGCAGCGCGGCGAGGCGCGCCTGCAGGAAGGGCCGGCAGGTATTGATCTCCTCTCCGACGGGCTTGTTCTCGGGCGGCACGCAGCGCACGGCATTGGTGATCATCGCGCGGTTCAGTTTCAGGCCGTCGCCGGGGTCGGCGGCGTAGGTGCCTTTGGAGAAGCCGAACTTGCTCAGCGTCGCGTAGAGCAGGTCCCCCGCCCAGTCGCCGGTGAAAGGGCGGCCCGTGCGGTTGGCTCCGGTGACGCCGGGCGCGAGGCCGATGATGACGAGTTCAGCATTCTCCGCGCCGAAGCTCGGCACAGCGCCGTTGAACCAGGTGGGCTCCTTGGCGCGCACGGCTTCGCGGTAGGCCACGAGGCGCGGGCAGAGGGGGCAGTCGCGGGGGGCCTCCGCCGGAAGGTCAGTACCCATCCGCACTGCCATCTTTGCGCATCTCCGTCGCGGCGATCCATGTGCCGTTGTCGAAGTCGCGCATGATGGCCTGGTAGCCGCCATAGTTGGCTTCGCAGCATTCGACTGTGTAGCCGCGTGCCTCGAGTTCGGCGGCGGCGCCTGCGAGGCCGCGTTCGAGCATCACCTTGCCGGTGCCGACATTGCACTCGTCTGCGAGCGCGTTGGTCGGTTCGCAGCCGCCGTCGTGCTCCCAGCGTGCGGCATCGCCGGCTTCCTGCAGACCCATCCCGAAGTCGACGAGGTTGGTGATGATCTGCACATGGCCTTGGGGTTGCAGCGCGCCGCCCATGAGGCCGAAGCTGAGCCAGGGCTCATACGGGCAGGCGAGTTCCGGCGCCGTGGCGCGCACCTGGCAGCCGGGCAGGTCCTTCCGGAAGGCGAAGGCCGGAATGATCGTGTGGAACGGGCGCTTGCCGGGAGCGTAGACGTTCGGATGGTTCGGGTCGAGGCTGAAAAGTTCGCCCCGGTCCTGGAACATGAAGCCAAGCCCGTCCGGCACGAGGCCCGAGCCCATGCCCCGGTAGTTCGACTGGATCAGGGAGACCATCATGCCGTTCTTGTCGGTGACGGAGAGGTAGGTCGTGTCGCCGTCACGCAAGGCGGCGTCTGTCACTTCCGTGCCCGGAGCAATCGAAGGTGCCGCTTGCTTCACGTCAATAGCTTCGGCGCGCCTGGCGTTATAGCCAGGTGCCACGAAAACCTGCGGGTCAACGCCGGAGAAGGCCGGGTCCGAATAGCCCAGCGCGCGATCGGCAAAGGCGAGACGCTTGGCTTCCACCATCGCGGTCACAGCATCCGGCGAACCGAAGCCCATGGATTTCAGATCAAATCTCTCGAGCATCTCGAGCATCTGCAACGCAGCCACGCCTTGGGTGCTCGGACCGAGTTCGCAGACTTTCACTTCGCTGCGGTATTCGACGCAGATCGGCTCCACCCATTCGCCCTTGTGAGCGTTGAAGTCGTCATAGTCGAGCTTGCTGCCAGCCCGGCCAAGATAAGCGGCCATGTTCTTCGCCATGACGCCGTTGTAGAATTCGTTGCGGCCCTTCTTGCCAAGGGTTTCCAGCGTATTGGCGAGGTCGGGGTTGCGGAACAGGGAGCCGGCGACCGGCGCGGGGCTGAAATAGAGTTTCTTCGCATTGTCGAACTCTTCCAGTTCGCCGCGCGCGAAGGCCGGCTCGAAGCGCAGCGGGCCGCGCGACCAGTACCAGGCGATCATTTCCGGGATCGGCGCGCCTTCGCGGGCATACCGGATGGCGGGCGCCAGATTGTCCGCCATCGGACGTTTGCCGAACTTGTCATGCAGCGCGAACCAGCCGTCCACTGTGCCGGGTACGGTGACGGTGATCGTGCCGAAGGAGGGCAGTTTCTTGCCATCTGCAAACTTGTCTGCCTTTTCCTGCGCATCCGCGAGGGTGGCGTCCATCGGCGCGCGGCCCGAGCCATTATAGCCGTAGAGCTTTTGTGTTTTCGGGTCCCAGACAATGGCGAAGAGGTCGCCGCCGATGCCATTGCCCGTCGGCTCAACGAGTCCGAGCATCGCGTTGGCAGCGATGGCGGCGTCGACCGCCGAGCCGCCAGCTTTCAGCACATCGAGCGCGGTTTGTGTGGCGAGTGGATGCGCCGTCGCAGCCGCGCCGTTGGGGGCCACGACTGGCGAGCGCGAGGCGATGGGGCGTCCGCTTTCCGGCCTCTGGCCCATCTTCGGAAAAGCGTCATTTTCGATCACGGTCCCGGTCACCGGGCCAGGCATTGGTGCGGCGTCGAGGTCCAGCGGGATGCCGACAGCGGGCATCTCTGGGGGCGGCGCCTCGAACAGAGCGCAGGCCGAAAGCATCAAGGCGCCGAGGCCGCCAGAGAGTAAGGTCCGAATCATTCAAATCCCCTGCCGCTGCGTTCCCGTTTCGGGAAATAAAAGGTTGCCATGCGTGTGGCGATTTCCTGTCCGCGCTCAGCGTAGCGCGCTTCGGCGGCGACGGCCACGGGGTCGCAGATTTCGAAATCGTCGCTGGTGTCGGAAAAAGCTTCGTTGAACTCGCGTACCAGCGAGGAGCGCAAATTGCCGGCGTCCGGCGCTTCATAGGCCAGAAGGTCTGCCATGTACCGGCGCCAATACTGGTCATCCCGGCCGTTGCAGCGCACCCGGATGGCGTGGGCCGAGCCGAGGATGCCCGCCAGATCGGCGGCGTCACGGAAATAATCCGGCCCGCGCGCGGGCAGACCGGATTGCGCGGCGCTTGTGCCCGTGCCCAGGGCAAGGCTAAGCACGAGGGCATGAAAACATGTCTTCTTCATGCGCGGACATTCGCGCGCCTTCGCCCGCGGCTCAAGGGGCTGGAAGCCGCAGTCCGCTTCGTGACCATCGATGACGCCGGAAAGGCTCATGATGGCTGGACCAGCGAGGCGCTGGACGACCTGCCGCCGCTGGATATCGCGTTCGGCAACGCGGACGCCTTCTTTTCGTCGGTGGTGCGCGTATACATGACCGCCATTCTGAAAAGCCCGGCGCTGGACTGGTTCCAGTCGGCCGCTGCAGGCATCGAGAATCCGGCCCTGATGATGATCGGCCAGAAGGCCCGCCTTTATACCACGAACCACACCCAGGCCGAATCGATGGCCGAATGGGCTCTCTGGCAGGCGCTGGATTTCCTGCGCGACGGCCCTGGCCACCGGGCATTGCAGGGCGAAGGCAAATGGCAGCGGCTGAAGGCGCGCGAGATCCGCGGCTCGCGCTGGCTGGTGGTCGGCTATGGCTCGATCGGCCAGGCCGTGGGCCGGCGGGTCACGGCGCTGGGCGGCGAGGTGACGGGCATGCGGCGGTCTCCGGGCCCGGCTGACGGCGCGGCGCGCATTGCGCATCCGGACATCTTGAGCACCGAGCTGCCCCAGGGCCGATATCGTACTGCTGTGTCCGCCGCATACGCCGGAGACCGAGAACATGGCGAATGCGGCCTTCTTCGCGGCGATGGCGCCAGAGGCCCTGTTCATGAATCTCGGCCGCGGCGCGCTGGTGGACGAAGACGCGTTGATGTCGGCGCTGGTTGCCGGCCGGCCGGCCTTTGCCGCGCTGGACGTCACCCGCACCGAGCCATTGCCGCCGGAGAGCCCGCTCTGGCGCCACCCGAGGATTGCCATCACGCCGCATGACAGTTCGGACACGCCGGGCACGGTCGCGGGTGCGGACGAGACTTTCCTTGCCAATCTGGCGCTCTATCTGGCCGGTAAACCGATGCAACATCTTGTGGAACCTGCGGCCTTTGCCGCGCGTTGATCCGCCAACGGAGAAAAACCATGACCCATCTGAAATCAACTGCCCTTGCTGCAGCGGCCTCTGCATTTGTCCTTGCGGCTTGCGCAAGCCCGGCTCCCGGTTCGGCAGAACCGGAGGCTGAAGCCGAAGCCGGGTTCAGGATCACGGGAACGGATGGCACGCAGCTGCGCGCCGAAGAGCTTGAAACTTTTGACGGCCCCTGGGCGATGGCCTTTCTGCCGGACGGGCGCGCCTTGGTAACGCTGCAGGCTGGAACCATCTGGCTGCTGAAGGCGGATGGGTTAAAGGCAGGTCAGGTGACCGGCGGTCCAGACGTGGAGGCCAAAGGTCAGGGCGGCCTTGGTGATATCATCCTGCATCCCGATTTTGCGACGACCGGGCAAGTCTATGTCTCCTATGTCGAGCGCGACGCCGACAATGAGGAGCTGTCTGGTGCGGCGGTCGAGCTTGCAACACTTGATCTGACGGCGACAGGCGGAGTCCTCCGTGATCGGAGCATTATCTGGCGCCAGTTCGATTCGGTGCCCGGCAACGGCCATTATGGCCACCGCCTGGCAGTCTCGCCGGACCGCCACCTGTTCATCACATCCGGAGAGCGGCAGAAATTCACCCCGGCTCAGGACATGGGCTCGACACTCGGCAAGGTCGTGCGGCTCAATCTTGATGGCAGCGTGCCGTCCGACAATCCGTTCGCCAGCCAGGGCGGGCCGGCGGCGGAAGTCTGGACGCTCGGACATCGCAATCCGCTCGGCATCGCCTTCGCCGCTGATGGCAAGCTATGGGTCCACGAGATGGGCCCGAAGCATGGCGATGAACTGAACCTGATCCTCCGTGGGCAGAACTATGGCTATCCCGAAGTGTCGAACGGGGACCATTATGACGGCCGCGAGATTCCGGATCATGAGACGCGTCCGGAGTTTGCCGCGCCCGCTACCTACTGGGTGCCCGCCATCAGCCCGGCCGGTCTCGACATCTACGAAGGCAGCCTCTTCTCCGGATGGCAGGGCAATGCGCTGATCGGGGGACTGTCCTCCAAGGCGCTGGTGCGTGTTGCGATCGGGGCGGATGGCCGCGCCGCCGCGGCAGAACGCTTTGAATGGGGCAAGCGGGTGCGCGAGGTGGAAGAAGGCCCTGATGGATCGATCTACGTGCTCGAGGACGAAGACGGCGCGCGGCTACTGCGCCTGACGCCCGCCGGATAACGCCTGCCGCACTTGGCGCCGTTGCAAGCCGGCGCGACTTGCCGCAAACCGGGCAAGCTCATAACCGGCTGACGAGGCGTCGATGATCCGCACCTATTCCAACGTAACCGGCCACTTCGTGCTGGACGGTGAACACCTGGGCGCGCTCGACACGGCGGTCTGGATCGACGTGCTGCGTCCGACCCAGGATGAAGAAGTCGCCCTGGAACGCGCCTTCGGAATCGACGTGCCGACATTGGAAGAGATGAGCGAAATCGAGCTTTCGAGCCGTCTGTATTCCGAAGATGGTGCTCACTTCCTGACCGCCAACATGCTGTCGCGCACCGATGACGACATGGTGAAGGTGTCGCCGATCACCTTCATCCTGACGGGCGATAAGGTCATCACCGTGCGCTATGAGGAGCCAAGGGCAATCGACGCCTTTGTGGCCCGTTGCCTCAAAGCGGGAACCTATTCGGCCGACCAGATTCTGATCGGCCTGTTGGAAGGCGTGATCGAACGGATCGGCGATCTGCTCGAGCGGGCAGGTCACGATCTCGACATGTTGTCCGAGAAAGTCTTCTTCACGCAGGCGCCCGCGAGTGTGCGCAATGCAGCCGCAGCGAAAGGCGCCAAGGCGCCTTCAAGCACGCCCAACACAAGGCAATGCGATTTCCAGGCGGTGCTGGTTGAAGTGGGTCACAAGGGAGACCTGATCTCGAAAATCCAGGACAGCCTGATTTCGCTTCAGCGCCTGCTCGCGTTCGACTCGTCCCTGGCCCCGGAGCGCAAGCCCGGCAAGGTCATTGAACACCGGCTCAAGACGCTCGCCATCGATGTTCAGGCATTGCGCGACCATTCCGGTTTCCTGACGCAGAAGATGCTTTTCTTGCTCGATGCCACGCTCGGCATGATCAACATCCAGCAGACGGCGATCATCAAGATCTTCTCTGTCGCCGCCGTGGTGTTCCTGCCGCCGACCCTGATCGCGTCGATCTATGGCATGAACTACAAGCATATGCCGGAGCTGGACTGGGCCTATGGCTACCCGATGGCTCTGGCGCTCATGGTGATGTCGGCCGTGCTGCCCTACGTGTTCTTCAAATGGCGCGGCTGGCTCTGAGGGTTACTCCGCCAGAAATTCCCGTAGCGGGGCCAGCGACTGCGCCGGGTCTTCTTCCATGGGCACATGGCCAAGGTCCTTGAACGCAGCGAGGCGGCTGTCCGGGAGCAGTTTCGTGTAGTCGGCAGAATTGCTGAACGGGATCAGACGGTCCTTGCGCCCCCAGATCAGCAGCACGGGCGCCTTGATCTGCGGCAGACGCGTTGCGGGATCGGTGAGCACAGTTTGTTCCATCCGCGCCAGCAGCGCCGCCCGGCCGCCCGGGGCCAACATCAGGTCGTGATAGCGTTTGACGGTGGCCTCGTTCAGCCGCTTCGGGTCGCCGTAGCTGGCCGCGAGGTTGGGCCGTATCGCCGATTTCGGCAGTGTGAACCGCATCGCTTTCATCACCGCCGGCACATCCGCCGCTTCGCCGTACGCAAAGCCCGGGCTCGCGAAGCCGTCCGGCGAGATCAGCACGAGTTTCGAAACGCGTTCCGGATGGTCCACCGCCATGTTCCAGGCGATCCGCCCCCCGATCGAATTGCCGATGAGGGTGGTCTTGGCGATCCCGAGTTGATCCATCAGTACAAGGATCAAGGCGATGGAGCGCGTGTCGGTATAGTCGCCGGTCGGGTCCGGCGGAGACAGACCGGAGCCGGGCAGATCCAGCCGCACGACGCGGTAGTCCTGTTTCAGCGCCTCGGCCCAGGGCTCGAACGTGTGCAGGCTGGAGCCGAACCCGTGCAGCAGGATGATCGCCGGCGCCTCCTTCGGCCCGTCATCGCGCACATGCAGCCGGGTGCCGGCCACCGTCAGCATATCACTCGCCTGCCGGAGATAGGCTTTTTCAAGCACGGCACGCGGCTTGTCTGGCGTATACAGCCAGCACCCACCGAGCAGCACCGCCGCGAGCGTCACGCCGAGAAGGATCGTTCCGAGTTTCAACGCTGCCTCGCTATACGGCCAGCCGGAAACCTAGGCCGATGCGATGGCAGTGCCAAGCCGTCTCGACTTAGGCGGTTGTCTGCACCCGTAGCGCCGCCATCCGTGCAATCGACGCTTCCGCATCGCGCATGATGTCGCCGACGATTTCCGCCACCGGCTTCACTTCGCGCACTCCGCCGGCCGACTGGCCCATGGCGAAGCAGGAGGAGTCCGGGTTCAGCTTTGCCTCGTCGGTTATGCCGCCAATGCCGCCGATGACGCCGGTCTGGGTCGAATGGATCGCCTGGAAGGGGAAAGGCTTGATGTCCTGCGGACGGGTTTCCCAGTCGTTGATGTACTCATTTGTGCGGCAGCGCATCGGCTTGCCCGAATAGCAGCGCGTGCGGGTCGTGTCGGTGTCGCCGGCCTCGACCACCGCGTTCTTGTACATGTTGGCGGCGTGGGCTTCGGCGGAGGCAATGAAGCGCGTGCCCATCCAGACGCCTTCGGCGCCGAGGGCAAGGGCGGCGGCGAGGCCGCGCCCGTCATAGATGCCGCCGGCCGCGATCACCGGGATCTTCACAGCTTCGACCGCCTGCGCCACCAGAGGCATGGTGCCGACGAGGCCGGTATGCCCGCCGCCTTCGCCGCCCTGGAGAATCACGGCGTCGCAGCCGGCCTCTTCGGCCTTGATGGCGTGCTTCACGGCGCCGCCGACCACCATGACTTTCACGCCGGCCGCTTTCAGCCGCGCCATGATCGGCAGCGGCACGCCGAGGCCTGCCACGAACGAATCAGCGCCGCCCTTGATGATCACATCCACCGATTCCTCGAGGCTCTCGGGGCTGGCCGCCAAAAGATCGACGCCAAACGGCTTGTCCGTCATCTCGCGGACCTTTTTCATTTGTCCGGCAATGAAAGCCGGCGACGTGCCCGCCATTCCGAGCACGCCATAGCCGCCCGCGTTGCACATGGCAGCGCAGACTTCCGCGTAGGAAACGCCGCCCATGCCTGCCAGCATGATCGGGTGTTGTACTTTGAGCAGGTTAGTCAGACGGGTTTTCAGCGCCATGGGGTCTCTCCGTTGGATCGGTTTTAATGCCCAATCCTTAGGCTGGCGTCGCAAGGTCAACGCAAGAGTCTTTGGCGAAATGCCTTCGATGCCGCAATTTCATCAGATTTGCCGTTTCTTTGCCGCAATCTGGCCGTGATCAACGGGCAAGAGCGCGAACGTCCGCGGTCCAGTCCGCAGGACAGGGTGTTCAGGGTGAGACAAAAACTCCAATGACCAAACTGTTTGCTGGCGCTGCCGCTATATTTTTCTTCGCTGGTTTCGCTTTTGCGGGCGAGCCAGTTGTCGAAGCCGAAATCGTGGATGCTGAAACGGCTATCGCAGCCGTTGATGCTGAAGCCGATGGTGAAGCCGAAGCCGTTCAGGCCGCTGTGGAAGCCGAGGGCGAAGTCGGCCCGGCAGAAGCCGCCGCCGAAGAAGGCGTTACCAAAGAAGCCGCTGCCGAGTAATCGGCGCCGGCTGGAAACTGCCCTCTCCCCTAGGCGGGCGAGGGTGTCCTTCAACCGAACCGCGACGGTTCAACAAAGCTGTAAAATTAACTTTCGGCAATGTTGAAGTGGTGTTAAAGCCCAACCGTTCGCAAGAACATCTCAACAGGGGTACTACCATCATGAAAAAACTGATCCTCGCTGCTGCCGCTGCTTCGGCTCTCGTCCTCGCCGCTTGCGGCGCCACCGAAGAAGCTGCTCCGGCTGCTGAAGAAGCAACCGTCGAAGAAGTGGTTGTTGAAGCCGAGCCGGCTGCTGAAGTCGTGACCGAAACCGTCGAAGAAACGACCGAAGTCGTGACCGAGACCGTTGACGGCGCCGTTGCAGACGTCACCACGACCGAAACGACGACCGAAACGACCACCGAAACCGCTCCTGAGTAATCTCAGAGCGATCGGTATTCCGGTCCAAAAGATAAGGCCGCTTCCTTCGGGAAGCGGCCTTTTTCTTTGCCTCGGCGTCTCGCGGAGCGGGCGAATCAGAACTTCGCGTAGCCGCCGTCGATGACCAGCGTGTCGCCGGAATGGTACTTCGACGCGTCGGAGGCGAGGTAGACTGCGATGCCGCCGAAATCGGCCGGCTCGCCCCAGCGCCGGATCGGCACGCGTGTGATGACCTTCGTCGCAAACGCATCATTGCCCTGCGCCCCTTCGGTCATGTCGGTGGCGATCCAACCGGGCAGCACGGAGTTCGCGCGAATCCCGTACCGGCCATATTCGACCGCGCAGGCGTTCATCATGGCGATCAGTCCGCCCTTGGTATGCGCGTAGGCCTGGTTGCGGCCCGCGCCTTCGATACCTGCCAGTGAGGCCGTGCCGACCAGGCTGCCGCCCGGATCGCCGGCCTTGGCGCGCGCCACCATCGACTTGGCCGCTTCGCGCAAGGTGAAGAAGGCGCCTTCGGAGTTGATCCTTTGGTTGTAGCGCCAGGTGTCCAGCGTCATCGTCTCGAAGCTCATCGAGCCGCGCCCGACGCCGGCGTTCGCGATGCAGGCGTCGATGCGCCCCATCTCTTCCTCGGCCTCTTTCATCGCTTTAACGACCTGATCTTCCTCGCCGACATCCACGACCCAGGCCTTCACCTTGCCGGTGCCGAGCTTCGACGCGGACTTCACCGCCGACGCATTGTCATCCGGCTTGCGGCCCCAGATCACGACATCGGCGTTGGACGCCGCCAGCGCCTCTACCATGCCCAGTCCGATGCCCTTGTTGCCGCCGGTGACGACGCAGACCTTACCGCTGAGATCGAAGGGTTTGTAGGTCATGACGAAAGTTCCTCCCTGGAAAGTTTCTGGTTCTGTGATTGTCTACACAGAGCTTCCGTTGCGGAGGGTCAAGGGGAGGATTTCGAAACCATCTCCCGCGCCGCTTCGATCACCCGCCGCGTCTCGTCCCAGAGCGGCAGCTCTGCCAGCCGCGCCGGTGAGATCCATTCGGCACGGTCCGCGTCATCGCCCGCAACGGGCTCGCCGGAGACCCACACGGCCGCATAGTCGAACAGCAGATAATGTCGCGCCACGGCGCCGGTCGTGCGCGACGTGAAGATGGCATCGACGACATCGACGAGGCCCGCCAGCCGCGCCGTCACGCCCGTCTCTTCCGCCAGCTCGCGCAGCGCAGCGGCTTCGGCGCGTTCCCCAAACTCGATCCGCCCGCCCGGGATCGACCAGTCGCCCGCCAGCGGCTTCGTGCCCCTGCGGATCAGCAGCACGTCTTCACCCTTGAAGCACACCGTGCCGGCGGCGGGCTGCGGCTTGCCGGTCATGGCGTCCGCTCCAGCAGCGCCACGGCTTCGACATGCGCAGACCAGAGGAACTGGTCAATGGAGTGTATACGGACGATCCGGTAGCCGCCGTCCACCAGCGTGCGCAGGTCGCGCGCCAGCGTGGCTGGATCGCACGAAACATAGGCAATGCGAGGCACCCGGGACTTCGCCAGTTCCGTCACCTGCGCCGCCGCGCCCGCGCGCGGCGGGTCGAGCACAACGCCGCCCAGCCGTGACAGCTCCGCTGCGCCATAGGGATTGCGGAAGAGGTCGCGCACTTCGGCGACCACGGGTTTCAATCCATGCGCGGCGCGCACCGAAACTTTCAGCGCTTCGATGGCCGCTGCATTACCCTCCGCCGCCAGCACGCTGGCCTCGGCCGCAAGGCGCAGCGCAAATGTTCCGCACCCGGAGAACAGATCCGCGACACTGACAGCGAACTTGAGATGCTCGCGCACGATCCGCTCCATCTCGGTTTCGGCTTCGGCGCTGGCTTGCAGGAAGCCGCCGGGTGCGGGCAGAAGGTTTGCGGCGCCCGCCGGCAGGCTGGGCCGGCGTTCGGTCAGCACGTCGGCGCCCTCGATCGACACGCGCGCGAATCCCGCGCGCAGCGCCGCGCTCGACGCCTCCGCGCGGGCGAGCGCCTTCACGGCCGTGTCGAGACCGGTGATATGCAGGTCAAGGCCCGAAGCCGTTTCTGTCACCAGCAGGCCGATACCGTCCTGGCCTCCCAGCAGGTATCCCCCGACCTCCTTCAGCCGCGCCAGCGCCGCCACGATCGCGGGGCGCGCCACCGGGCATTCGCTGATCGCCACCAGGTCATGGCTCTTGCGCGCATGAAATCCTATAGCTACCTGCTTGCCCACGCGCTTCGCCGTGAACGCCGCCCGTCGGCGGGATCCGGGCGGCGTGGTCCAGGTCTCCGCGACCTCGGCCTCCAGGCCGCGTGCGCTCAGTGCACGGAGGATCTGCTCGCGCTTGAATTTCGCGTAAGGCGCCGGTGCCATGTGCTGCAGCGTGCATCCACCGCACGTCCCGAAATGCCTGCACGCAGGCGCCGCGCGGTCGGGCGAAGGCGTCAGCACCTCCAGCAGTTTCAGCCGCTCGCCCTCGCCCGACACGCGCACGGTCTCCCCCGCCAGGGTAAACGGCACATTCACCCATGCGCCATTCTCCTGCGCCCGCCCGTCGCCCTGCGCGCCGACCGAAAGGATGGTTAAGCTGCGCGCCCCGGAGGCAGGCGGGTCTTGCAGAACAGGCATCAAGGTCTCGTGACTGGTGATTGGCGGCTTCCTCCGATAGCAGGGGCGAGCCACACGCGCAAAGGAGCCCCCGCATGGCCAAGGCCAAGGCAAAACGCCGCCCGATCAGTCTTGCGCTGCAAGGCGGGGGCGCCCACGGCGCCTATACGTGGGGCGTGCTCGACCGGTTGAGCGAGGATGAAACCCTCGACATCAGCGCGATCTCCGCCACCTCCGCCGGCGCGATGAATGCGGTTGCCTATGCCGCCGGACTGGCAAAAGGCGGCCCGGCAGGCGCCCGCAAGGAACTCGAATCGCTCTGGCGCCGGATCTCCGAGGTGAGCGGGGCCCTCGGCACCTTTGGCCCGGCCGGGTTGGCCTTCGCAACCGCGCTGCAATCAATCGCCAGCCCCTATGATCTGAACCCCTTCAACTACAATCCGCTGCGCCGCCTGGTCGAGGACGAGATAGACTTCGCCGCCGTGCATGCCTCCGGGTTGAAGCTCTTTGTCTGCGCGACGAATGTCGAGACGGGCAGGGCGCGCGTCTTCTCGCGCGACGAGATCAATGCCGACGCCGTGCTGGCCTCGGCCTGCCTGCCGCAGAGCTTCCAAGCGGTGGAGATAGACGGCGCCCCCTATTGGGACGGCGGCTATATGGGCAACCCCAGTCTCTTCCCGCTCGTTTATTCCGGCGCCCCGGCAGATGTGCTGCTGGTCATCCTCAATCCGCTTGAGCGCCCCGGCACACCGAAACGCGCCGGCGAAATTCAGGAACGCCTCAACGAGATCAGCTTCAACGCTTCCCTCATCGGCGAGCTGCGCGCCATCGCCTTCGTGCAGCGGCTGATCGATGAAGGCATGCTGAAGGAGCCGATGATGAAGAAATACCGCAGGCTGAACATCCACGCCATTCAGGGCGGGAAGGACCTGATCGGCTACGGCCTCGCCACCAAATCCGACGCCCGCTGGCGCCTCCTCACCGAACTGCGCGACCTTGGCCGCACCGAAGCCGATCGTTGGCTCAGGGAGTGCGCGGTGCATGTCGGCACCAACACATCGAGTTTTGATATCCGGAAGGAATTTCTGGAGGGCTGAAGGGCGCAGCGGCGCTCACGCCCGCCGCAAGAAACTCACCCGCGCCGCGCCATAGTCGCGCGCGTCGATCAGCGTCCAGCCTGGGAACATCAGCATCTCGTCCGCCCCTGTCTCCGCCACCACCAGTGCGTCCTCGGTCAGCCACCCGCCGCCCGCGAGGCTATCCAGCGCCGGCTGCACCAGCCCCTTGTGATAAGGCGGGTCTAGGAAGGCGAGCGTGAACGCACCACCGACTCCCGCCGGCTTCGGCCCCAGGTCGGTGGCGGAGCGCCGGTGCAGGCGCGAGGCGCCGAATAGCCCAAGCGCTTCGATATTGTCGCGGATCGCCCCGCGCGCGGCGGTGTCGGTCTCCACGAACAGGCAGAACGCCGCGCCCCGGCTCATCGCCTCCAGCCCCAGCCCGCCGGAGCCCGCAAACAGGTCGACCACCCGCGCCCCCTCCAGCGGCGGCGCCCAGTCGGCATGCGCAATCACATTGAACAGGCTCTCCCGCGTCCGGTCACTGGTCGGCCGCGTGCCCATCCCTTTGGGGGCAATCAGGGCCCGGCCCTTGTGCTGTCCGGCGATGATGCGCATTTTAAGGTAGATCCGGGAATGACTGAATGTTCGACCAGTACTTGAACAGCTTACCTAAGTTAAGACCCACTCTCGTCGCGGCGGGAATACCTGAAGATGTCGCCGAAATCGTAGAAGCTGATCTCACGAAGTCTGGCTATTTCGGACAAAGATCACTCGCCCCATTTGTGATCTTGCCGGCATTCTGGCTTCTGATGTTTTTGCTGTCTGCGGCAATGAACCTGCTCGCAGAGGCTTTTGGCCTATGGTGGGCAATCGGAGCGATCGGTGGTCTGGGCGCTATATGTTTCAGCCATCTCGCTATTCGGTACCCAAGATGGTTTCGTGCCCGAATGTTTGCCGGCATCGCGCTCAATCGGTCGCACGCATTTTTCGGTCGGATGAACGACAAGGCGCTTCGCGCGGTGGATGGGAAGGGCGGCGACGCGTACATTCGCGCTGCAATCAGCTACGCTGAATATAATGCACTCGCGTTCCTCTTCGGGGCGGTTATGACTGTGGGATTCTCATTGGTGTTGGGCTAGCTGTGCGGCTAACGAGGCAGAGAGATGGAGAGCTGGATGGCCGAAGTATCTACTGAAACACGTGGGCCTGTGTGCCTTGTCCGCTACGCCAACCCGCCGCGCCATTACATGACCGCTGAGGGCGCGGGCCTGATGCTGGCGGCGGTGCAGGCCGCCGTTGCCGATCCCGCGATCCGCGTCCTCGTCCTGACGGGTACGGAGGATGTGTTCGTGCGCCACTATGACGTCGCCGAGATCGCTGCCATCGGCGAAGCCGTGCAGGCGGGACAGCTGAAGCCGGAAGACTTCGAGCGCGGCGGCTTTGCCGACATGATCCGTGCGGTCTTTGAATCGCCCAAGCCCGTCATTGCCGCCATCAACGGCGTCTGCATGGGCGGCGGCTTCGAACTCGCGCTCGCCTGTGACCTGCGCATCGCCGGCAATCAGGTGCCCCTGATCGGCCTGCCGGAAACCCGTATCGGCATCTTCCCCGGCGGCGGCGGCACGCAGCGCCTGCCGCGCATGATCGGCGAGGCGCGGGCGCTCGAATTTATCCTCCGTGGGCAGACGGTGGACGCCGAGGGCGCGCTCACGCTCGGCCTCGTCAATGCGGTAGCGGCCGACCCGGTCAGCGACGCGCTGAAGATAGCAGCCGAACTCTCCGCCCGCGGCGCCGAAGGCCTCGCCCACGCCAAACGCCTCGTCCGCGGCGCCCTCACCTGGGGCCTCGAAGACGGCACCCGAGAAGAACAGCACGGCTTCCACGCCGTCCTGAAATCCGAAAGCGCCATGGCCGCGATGAAAGACTTCCTCGCGACAGGGGAAGATATCACGCGCTAGATCCGTTCGACATCGGCATCATTTGATGCTATATTTGATGCCTGCCGGAGAATTGCACATGCGCACCACTGTGAACCTCGATGACGAACTCATGGCGACCGCCGCCGAAATGACGGGGATCGAAGAAAAGCCGGCGCTTCTGCGCGAGGCGCTCAAAGCATTGATTGCGCGTGAAGCCGCCCGCCGCCTGGCGCGGCTCGGCGGATCAATGCCGGATCTCAAGGCGCCGCCTCGCCGGCGTTTTCCGCCGGAAGAAAAAGCAGGATGATTCTCTTCGACACGTCCGTCTGGGTGGCTCACTTCGCGGCCAAGTCCTTCGATCTCGGTCCATTCCTTTCGGCCCAGCGCGTCCTCATGCATGATTTCGTAGTCGGCGAGCTTTCGATGGGATCACTGTCGAACCGCGCCACTACGATCCGCGACTTGCAGCGCCTGCCGCCGGTCACATCCGTCCAGAATGAGGAAGTCCTTGTGCTGATCGAAAGCAGGCGGCTTTACGCGCGCGGGATCGGCCTGATCGATGCTCACTTGCTGGCGTCGGTTCTGGTCACGCCTGGCGCCGAACTACGCACGCTTGACCGGCGTCTTGCAGGGCTGGCGCAGGACTTGGGCGTCGGCGGTCTTGCGTCGGACGTGCCGTCATGAGCCTCCCGATGCGCCGCGCTCTCGAACTCGCCCGTCTCGCAGCCGAGGCAGGCGAGGTCCCCGTCGGCGCCGTGATCGTGGACCCCGCCAC
Source organism: Caulobacterales bacterium (assembly GCA_038251755.1). Classification (GTDB taxonomy): domain Bacteria; phylum Pseudomonadota; class Alphaproteobacteria; order Caulobacterales; family Hyphomonadaceae; genus Hyphomonas. Next base: position 16,591 of record JBBSAZ010000003.1, on the reverse strand, counting down.
CGGCGAAATCATCAGCGAGGGCGCCAACGCGCCGGTCATGGCGCATGATCCCACGGCCCATGCCGAAATCATCGCGCTGCGCTCGGCCGCCGCCAGGCTCGGCAACTACCGCCTCACCGGCCTGCACCTCTACGTCACGCTGGAGCCCTGCGCGATGTGCGCCGGCGCGATCAGCTTCGCCCGCATCGGCAAGGTCATCTTCGCCGCGAGCGACCCCAAGGGCGGCGCCATCCTCCACGGCCCACGCTTCTTCGAACAGAAAACCTGCCACTGGCGGCCTGAGGTCGAAGAAGATGACGCCAACGCCGTCGAGGCAGGAGACCTGCTGCGCGCTTTCTTCCGGGAGCGGAGGGAAGATGCAGGCCGCGGAATACTTGCGAAGGACTGATAGCCAACCGGCTCCAGATGATAAAAAATGAGAAGGAATAAGAGGAAATCGATAGCAAACATGCACTGTGTGCATCGGCATAACGCCCGGCGGCAGCCTTCAGAAACGGAACTTGCGCCTACGAAAACCGCCCCTCCCGAAAAATAAAATCCATCCTCCTCAAAACACTACAAGATACTTCGCGTTTCCTTACGCTACACCTCCGCCCACGGAGTTATACTCCGTGCATGGTTCCAGAAAATTTTTCAGTCTCAAAACCCTCACCGTCCAGTGCTTCGCAATGGATCCCGCCGCGCGGGAGGTGGGGGCCTTGCTTTCCCCGATGTCACGCGGTCCAGATCGCCCAAAGCTGCAGGAGCCCGCCATGACCGCCACCCTCAAGATCGACAACGACATCGCCCTCATCACCATGGATGACGGCAAGGCCAACGCCATCAGCCTTACCCTGCTGGACGCCGTCAACGCCGCCCTCGACGAAGCGGAGAAGTCCGCCAGCGTCATCATCCTCACGGGCCGCCCCGAGCGTTTCTCCGCCGGCTTCGATCTCAAATTCCTCGCCTCCGCTGCGCCGGAAGATGTGCGCCGTCTCGTCAATGGCGGCGGCAAGCTCGCCTTCCGCCTGTTCACCTCGAAACAGCCGATCATCATCGCCGCCACCGGCCACGCCATCGCGATGGGCGCCTTCCTGTTGCTCGGCGCCGACACCCGCATCGGCGCGCGCGGCGCCTACAAGATCGGCGCCAACGAAACCATCAACGGCATGACGCTGCCCGGCTTCGGCGTCGAACTCCCGCGCGCCCGCCTCAACCCGATGTACCTCACCGAAGCCCTCGTGCAGGCCCGCCTCTACACGCCGGACGAAGCCGTCCCCGTCGGCTGGCTCGACAAGGTCGTGGAGCCCGGCGAGGTCCACGCCGCCGCGATGGCCGAGGCCGAACGCCTGAAGCCCATCGCCAACGGCGCCTACTGGCGCAACAAGATCCTCGCCCGCCAACCCGCCATCGATGCGATCAAGCCCACCCTGGCGGACTAAACTTTCAAGAAAAAGAAAGAAATTATTTTCAGACAATAATTTTTGAGCTATCCCGACGCCAGAAAAGGGAGACTCCTCGCATGACCCGCTCCGAAACCACCGCGACGCCGGCCTCCGCGCTTCGCGACACCAGCTGGCTGTCCATCGCTGCGATTGTCCTCATCGTCATGATGCTCGGCTCGGTTGCGGCCGACATTGCGGGCAAGGTCGGGGCAACGGTTGTCACGCAGGAGAACTGGAAGGAGGTGCTCAACGCCTTCCTCCTTGCTCTGCTGGTCAACACGCCCGCGCTGATCTTCGTCGGCGTCCTTGGCGATTTCGCGGGCCTGTTCAGCCGCACGGGCGAAGGCGAAGTCTTCACCCCGCGCAACCTCAAGACGCTCCGCAGCGCGGGAGGCGGCCTCATCTGGGCGGCTGCCGCCAGTGCCCTCATCGTGCCGACGGTTCTCAGCTGGACGACCGGGGACGGGCGCAGCTTCATCTGGCAGGTGAACGACCTTGCCCTCGGCACCGGCGCCATGGGCCTCGCCATCCTCGGCCTCAGCCACGTCTTCGCAGAAGGTATCCGCCTCAAGACCGACAGCGACCAGATCATCTGATGGCCCGGGACATTATCGTCACGCTTGATGTCATGCTCGCCCGCCGCAAGATGAAGGCGAAGGATTTGGCCGCCGCCATTGATATCACCGAGGCCAATCTCTCGCTGCTGAAATCCGGCAAGGTGAAAGGTGTCCGCTTCGACACGCTCGCCCGCCTGTGCGAGGCGCTGGACTGCAAACCGGGAGACCTGCTGGATTTCGGCGAGGCCGCCACCGGAGCAGCCTCTGCCCAACCGGCGGAACGTGACGGCCTCGCCTGATCTGAAATCGGGCGCCGCTGTCATTCGTCGGCCGTCATTCTACCTATTGTGACAAGATGGGGTGTCAGGCGAGTCCGCGCTCGCTAAGGGTAGACGTCAGGGATCCGCAGAAAGGGGGCGCCGCATGGAACAGGTTATCGATCACGCCGCCTCCGGCCACGGCCCCAGCCCGACCCTGATCAAGGACCTCCTGGTTTTCCTGATCGCCACCGGCATCCTCGTGCCCGCGATGCGCTTCATCAAGATCCCGACGGTCATCGCCTTCATGGTCGCCGGTCTGGCGCTCGGCCCCTTTGCCCTGGGCCGCCTTGCGCAGGATACGCCGGTCCTCGAATTCTTCTCGATCTCCTCGCCGGAAGCCGCGTTACCCTTCGCCGAACTCGGCGTGCTGTTCCTGCTGTTCCTGCTCGGCGTGGAGTTCTCCTTCGCCAAGCTCTGGGCGTTGCGCAAGGTCGTGGTCGGCGCCGGCGGCGGGCAGGCGATCCTCAGCGCGGTCGCCATCGCCGGGGTCGGACTTTTCTTCGGGCTGGACCTGCCGGTCGCCATGATCCTCGGACTCGCCCTCGCCCTGTCGTCCACCGCCATCGTCATGCAGGTGCTGATCGAGAGCAAACGTGCCGCCCAGCCGGTCGGACGCGCGACGCTCGGGGTGCTGCTCTTCCAGGACATCATGGTCGCTCCCATCCTCATCTTTGTCGGCTTCGCGGCGATGAAGTCGGATGCGAACATGGCCGGCGTTCTGGTCGATGCGCTGATCCGTGGGTTGATCGCCATCGCCGTCATCTGGGCCATCGGCCACTATCTGCTTGGCCGCGTCTTCCGCCTCGCCGCAGCAAGCGGGGGGCGCGACTTCCTGATGGCGCTGACCCTGCTGACCGTCGTCGGCGCCGCCGCGATCACCTATAGCGCCGGTCTCTCGCTCGCACTCGGCGCCTTCCTCGCCGGTCTCCTCGTCGGCGAGACCGAGTTCAAGCATCAGACCGAGGTGGACCTTGAGCCCTTCAAGGGCCTGCTGCTCGGCCTATTCTTCATGACCGTCGGCATGAGCCTGGACCTGCCGTTCATCGCCGACCAGATCGTCTGGATCCTCGCCGCGCTCGCCGCGCTCGTCACGGTCAAGGTGCTGATCGCGTATGTCGCCTGCCGACTGTTCGCGGGCAATCATCCGCTCTCGCTCGAAGCCGCCTTGCTGCTGGCGCCGGCCGGCGAGTTTGCCTTCGTGGTGCTCACCGCCGCACGCGCCGCAGATGCCGTGCCGGCCGATGCGGCGACCTTTGCATCCGCCGTCGCCGGTCTCTCGATGTTGCTGACGCCGCTGCTAGGCCAGCTCGGCCGCCGCCTTGCCGCCCGCAAGCCGGCCGAGGACGGCCTGCCGCCGATGATGGACCTCGGCCATCTGACCGATCATGTTATTCTCGCCGGCTATGGCCGGGTCGGCCAGTCGATTGCGCGCCTGCTTGTGGATGAAGAGGCCGCCATCGTCGCCATCGACCGCGAACCCGACAAGATCCGCCTGGCGCGCAAGGCAGGCGTCCATGCCTATGTCGGTGACGCCGCCAGGGCTGAATTCCTCAACGCGACCGGCATCGCGCGCGCCGCCATGCTGATCATCACGGTGGATGATCCGGACCGTGCGGAATCAATGGTCCGCTGCGCGCTGGAACTGCGCCCCGACATCACCATTCTCGCCCGCGCGCATGACGGCGACCACATGGTCCGGCTGACCGCCGCCGGGGCGAACCATGTTGTGCCCGAAGCCATCGAGTCCGGCTTGCAACTCGTCCGCATCGCTCTGGAAATCTTTGGCTACGATCAGGAAACCGTCCGCACCCGGATCGGCCAGGCCAGGGACGAGGAATACCGGCGGGCTTGAGGCAAGGTCCTTACAGACCCGCCCCGATCTCCCCGAACACGCCGCGCAGCCAGACCAGCGCCGGGTCCCCGGAATTTTCCCGCCGCCAGTAGAGCACGCTCGCCAGCATCGGCGAAGGGATCGGCAGGTCGCGCACGGCGAGGCCAGAGGCTTCCGCCATCGGGCGCGGCGCCACCAGCGCCAGCTGCGTCCGGCGCACGGCTTCGATGGCCGGCTGGTGGTTCGGCAGGCGCAGCGCCGGCGTGATCCGCCCGCCCGCCGCGCGCGCCATTTCCTCCACGAGGCTGCGCCCCTCCCGGCGGCTGGAAACCGCGATGTGGCGCAGCGCGAAAAAGCGCTCGGCCGTCAGCTTCTTGTCCGCCATCGGATGATCTGGTGCCAGCATGCAGGCATACGGCGTCGAGAACAGGACTTCGCGTTCAAGGTTCGGGCCGCGCAGTTCCGGCACGTCGATGGCCAGGTCAAGGCGGCCGGAGGCCAGTTCTGTGGAGATCGCCGCACGGTCGATCTGGCTCCACGCGATGCGCAGGCCCGGTGCCACGGCCTCCAGCTTGCGCGCCAGCGGCGGCACCAGCATGTAGGCAGATGCATCGCGCGCCGAAATGTTGAACACCCGGGTCGAGCGGGCGGGGTCGAATTCGGACCGCGGCTCCAGTCCCGCGCGCAGCCGGTCCAGCGCCTCGCGCACCGCCGGCATCAAGGCCTCCGCCATCGCCGTCGGCTTCACGCCGCGCCCGTCGCGCACGAAGAGCGGGTCCTCGAAATGCAGCCGCAGCCGGGCCAGCGCGTTGCTGACGGCGGGCTGCGTGATGTGCAGGCTCTCGCTCGCCCGCGTCAGGCTGCGCTCGGTATGGATGGCTTCCAGAACGGGAAGGAGGTTCAGGTCGAGACTGCGCAGGTTCATCTATGGTAAATTCCATACATCACCGATGGTGATGAGCAAACTTCATAAGATAAAGTTTCCGAATAGTCGAGACTGGGGCAATAAAGGGTGGGGGAAGTGGAGATACCAGCATGGCCGCCGTGCTAAAGCCATCCCGCCGCCTTCAGCAGCATCGCCGCGCCAATCGCGGTGACCAGCCATTTCATCGCCCGCTTGAAGTCGACATCACTCATGCGCTCGAGCAGCTTGCCGCCGAGAGTCGTGCCGAACATCGAGAGCGGAACCGCGAGGGCAAAAAACCAGACGGGCGGAAAAGCAGCCTCCCCGGCAGCGGCAATCACCGGAACGCTCCAGAAAATGATCTTCACAAGATGGGCGAGCACCTGCGTCACCGACTTGGTGGCCACGATCGCGCGCCGGTCCATCTCGGTCGTGACAAAAAAGATATCGAGCAGCGGACCGGCCACCCCCCCCAGCGTATTCAGGGCCTGCACGGCAAAACCCGCCAGTTCCGCCTGGCCTCGCTGGAGTATGTCCAGGCGGAGCCAGCCCTTCGGCAGCCAGACGAGCATCGCGGTGAGGCCGAGGAACAGGTAAACCGCACGCGCCTCCGGGCGCCAGGCAATGACCAGCAGGACCAGAAATCCCACCAGCGCGCCAAGGGCGTAGCGGCGGAAAATCCGCCAATCGATGTACTGGCGCCAGAGGAAAGCCCGGTAGCCGTTGGAGACCATCTGCACGGCGCCGTGGACGACCATGGCGGTCGCCACCGGAAGGATGGCCGCCAGCACGCCCATCAGGATCAGCCCGCCAGCCATGCCGAAAATACCGGAAATGAAGGCGGTCACCAGCACGGTGACGAGGATCACAAGGGCCGAGACGGTGCTCATGCCCCGCGCCTTAGCCGAGTCCCTTCGCCAGCGCGAGAGCCAGAAAGAATTTGCGCGCCCCCCGGCGCGTCAGTTACCCTGCTGAAGAAGACCAGCAGAAAACATGAACCTTGGGAGAGGAAACAGACCCATGCCTGATACACAACGCACCGGCGACGAGCACGCCGACCTGAACGACCTTCGGATGTCCGAAGGCGTTCGCCCGCTTTACGAGCACGTCGTGAAGTTCATCCAGGAAACGGTCAACCCGATGAGCGTCGAGTTCCACAAGCTCGGCGAAGGCAACAGGGATATCTGGACCTACGCCCCCGGCCAGCTCGAATGCCTCGAGAAAGCCAAGGACGAAGCCAAGAAGCAGGGCCTCTGGAACTTCTTCCTGCCGGACGCCGAAACCGGCGAAGGCCTCTCCAACCTCGACTATGCCTATATCGCTGCCGAACTCGGCAAGAACCCGATGGCTTCGGAAACCATGAACTGCTCGGCGCCGGACACCGGCAACATGGAAGTGCTGGAACGCGTTGGCACACCCGCCCAGAAGGAGAAGTGGCTGAAGCCGCTGCTCGAGGGCAAGATCCGCTCGGCTTACGTGATGACCGAGCCGCACATGGCTTCTTCGGACGCCAAGAACGTCTCGATGAAATGCGAACTCGTCGGCGACGAGTATGTGCTGAACGGCGAGAAGTATTACGCCTCCGGCGCCGGCGATCCGCGCTGCCGCATCATGATCGTGATGTGCCGCTCGAACACAGGCCCGGACGTCAACCGCCAGCAGTCGCAGGTCCTCGTGCCGCTGCCCCATCCGGGCGTGACGATCGTCGGCCCGATGCACGTGTTCGGCGAGCCTGACGCGCCCCACGGCCACATGCACCTGCGCTTCGAGAACGTCCGCGTACCGAAGGAAAACATGCTGCTCGGCGAAGGCCGCGGCTTCGAGATTTCCCAGCTTCGCCTCGGCCCGGGCCGTATCCACCACTGCATGCGCTCCATCGGCCAGGCCGAACGCGCACTGGACCTGATGTGCATCCGCGGCCTGTCGCGCGAAGCCTTCGGCAAGCCGCTGGCAAAACTCGGCGGCAATACCGAGATCATCAGCCGCGCCCGTATCGAGATCGAAGCGATGCGCATGATGGTCCTGAAAGCCGCCAAGGCGATGGACGTCCTCGGCAACAAGGAAGCCCGCATCTGGATCTCGATGGTGAAAGCCATGGTGCCGGAGCGCGTCTGCCAGATCATCGACCAGGCGATCCAGATCCACGGCGCAACCGGCGTCTCGCAATGGACCCCGCTGGCCCGCATGTATGCCAGCCAGCGCACCCTGCGTCTTGCAGATGGCCCGGACGAGGTACACCACATGGTGGTCGGCCGCCACGAGCTGCGCAAATACGAAGGCGGCGTCGAAGACCCCTCACTGGCCGCCATCTGGCGCAAGTAAGACCGGGAACGGATCGAAATTACAGGCGCGCGGCGGGAAACTGCCGCGCGCTTTTCATTGATTGGTCTCAAGCCTTTGCCGTGGCCCGCTCCGAAACCTTCGCATACAGATCATCGCCCCAGCCCTTCGCCTCGCCGGAGAACAACGTTTCTGGCGGCACGATTTCCGGACCTTCGCCGGGCGGCAGGGGCGGGCTGAAATAGCCAAGCGCATAGCTGCCCATGGAATACCCGATCAGGCGCTGCAGGTCCGGCGGCAGCGTTGCGGCGATCTCCGGCGGGCAGGAGAGGTACTGGTTTTCCTCCTGCCGCAGCCAGCCGAGCGAATAGGTGATGTTGATCCCGACGCGGTCACGGTCCGAGACGTTTGCGCCGCCGGAATGGATCACCGATCCGGTATAGAGGATGACGGAGCCCGCTTTCATCTCGGCATAGGTGATCTCGTCCTCGTGCGCGCCGCGTCCCTCTTCCCAGAGATGGCTGCCGGGGACGACACGGGTCGCGCCATTCTCCTTCGTGAAATCTGTCACGGCCCAGATCATGTTCAGCTGCGGCTCGATGCTGCGTTGCAGGTAGCCGCCCCAGGCGAGGCGGTCGCGGTGCAGCACTTGCGCGCCCTGGCCGGGCTTGATGCGGATCACCTGCGTCAGGTGCAACTGGTAGCGGTCACAGAAGGGCGCGAGGAAGGCTTCGGTGGCGGCGTTGATCAGTGGGTCGCTCACCAGGTCCCGGCAGGCGGGCGAGCGCGCCACCAGGGCGCCGGTGCGGGTCGTCAGCCGTCCGGTGAAGTCGTCGCGCCCATGCGGGGTTGCCTCGACATAAGGCATGATTTCCGTCCGCACACGGTTCAGAAGGTCTAGCGGCATCAGTCCGTCGATGATCACAGCGGCGTCTTCGGACAGGGCTTTCAGCACGTCGTCACGTGTGGCTGTGGCAGGCAAATGCTTGAGACTGGGCATGGCAGGCCTCCTTTAGGCGGGTTTGAATTTCAGGCCCGCAAACAATGGGCCCAGCAGGGTAGACAGCAGGGCGCGCTGGCGCTCGGGCGGCCAGGCCTCAGGCTCGAGCGTGGCACGCGTGCCGACACCGTCAACGGCGGCAATGATCGCAGCCGCGACCAGGCGCGGCGTTTTGGAGCCTTTCGCGAATCCGGCGGTGAGCGCGTCCTCGATCTCCTGATAGTATTGCTGGTGAATGGCTTTCAGGCTTTCCGAGAAAGGCGCGCGGCCCCAATAGGCGAGCCAGACTCGCCAGTCTTTCATGGACGCCTTGTTCACCGGCAGGGCATTGGCAATGTCCTCGATCCGGATAAGCGCGCCGTCCGCTTCGAGCCGCAACAGGAGGCGCGAGCACACCTCTTCAAGCGCGGCCGCGAGGACCGCGTCCTTGTCCGGAAAATAGTGGGCGAGGGCACCGGTCGTGACACCCGCCGCCCGCGCAATGTCCGACAGCTTCACGCCGTCAAGTCCGCTTGCGGCGACAGCATCAACTGCGGCGCGGGCAAGGGCGCGGCGGCGTTCATCATGGTCAACTATTTTTGGCATAACCATGATAATAAATAAAACCGGGATCCTGTCAACTGGTGCCGGAAGGCGGCCGGTGCGGATTGACACCGCGCGGGCACAGGCAGACGCTGAGGCGAAGTAAGGGAGGACCTGCTCATGCGTCCGAAGTCTGTTTTTGCTGCACTTTCTCTGCTCACCGCCATTCCGGCCGCGCCAGCATTGGCGCAGGACATGGAACGGATGATGGTGACGGCCAACCGGGTCGAGGAGGCGGACCGGCGCAGCGCGCCGGCAGTCTACCGCCAGATCCCGGCGGATTTCGTGATGGTCGCCGTGACCTATCAGAGCGCCACGCGGGATACCGCCGAGCGCACGAAAGAGTTGGAGACGATGTTCAACCGCCTGAAGGCCAAGGATGCCAAGACGGACGGGTTCAAACTCGCGGGCGGAACGCTTGGGCAATCGATCGCAGATATTGACACTGTTCTGTTCACGGACGTCTACACGAACGACTACAACAACACCGGCCGTTTCACGCTGACGCTGAGCGTCGATACCAAGGAGGGCGAGTCCTTCGAGCGCCTGATGGCGCGGGCGCAGGAATTCATCAGTGCGATCGACGTACAGGGCCGCGCCGAAGCCTATCTCGGCGACGACCAGTTCATCGGCGCCCGCGATGTGACGAAGCACCGGGCTGATCTGATCAACGACATTGCAAGTGAAGTGTCGGGCCTGAAAACCAAATTCGGTATGGGTGGGTCCAAAGTGGTCCTCACGGGACTTGAGAACCGGATCATCACACAACCGTCCGGGCCGCTGGAGCTAGAGATTTTCATTCCGTACACGTTGACGCTCGAGAGCGGGGAATAATCTGGCGCTTGCCGCGCCGGTTCAAATCCGGCAACGCTGGCCGGACTTTCCGTGGGGGCTTTGCATGAACCGGTTGACGCATTTTTTCCGGCGGCTGCATAATGTGCTGGGGCTGATTGTCGGCGCGCAGGTTCTGCTCTGGGTGGCGTCCGGCCTGTATTTCTCCTTGCGCCCGATCGAGGAAGTGCGGGGCGATCACCTGCGCAGTGAGGCGCATGCGATGATCATGGACCTGCCGGCGAGTGAGGCTCCGGTGAACGGGATTCTAGCTGCGGTGGGCGAACCGGTGATGGCCCTGAAAGTGAAGCCCTGGCTGGGCCGGCCGGTCTGGGAAGCAGAAACGCATTCCGGCAAAGCGATGTTCGACTATGCGAGCGGCGAGCCTCTGTCGCCGGTGTCTGAAGCGGATGCGCGCCGGGTGGCGGAGGCGGCCTGGGCGGGTGAAGGCGCGCTTGCGAACCTCACCCTGATTGACGCGGCGCCGCCGGAAGCGGGGCGCGGGGCTGGGCGTCCGATGTGGCGGGCGGAGTTCGAGGGCGAGGACAAGGCGACCTTCTGGATTGATCCGCAGGCGGGCGATGTGGCGGCGGTGCGCACTGATTGGTGGCGCACCTTCGATCTGTTCTGGGGGCTGCACATCATGGACTGGACGAACCGCGAGACGATCTCAAGCTGGTGGATGAAGATGTTCTCGTTCGGTGCGCTGATGCTATCCCTGGCAGGCCTCTGGCTGGTCGTGGACCGGCTGGTGAAGGGGCGCATCCTGCGCTGAGCCGGCTTGACGGCGCCAGGCCCGGAGCGCATTTTGAACGGGCATCCGGAAAGGAAGCCGCCATGCGCTGGCTGGTTGTTCTGTTCGCTCTTGCCTGCCTTGTGCCCACCGGTCACGGCCAGATTGTCGGCGGTCGGGATGCGCGTATCGAAGACTGGCCGGGCTTTGCCTCGCTGCAGTCCGTGAGCGGAAATTCCGTGTATCATCAATGCGGTGCGACGATGATTTCGCCGAACTGGGCGCTGACGGCGGCGCATTGCCTGGAATACATGGAGATCGACGCGCAGGGCCGCGCGGTGCAATTTGCGAAGGCGGGGCCGGGGCGAGACCGCGTCCGGTTCGGTTCGGTCGGCCTGGCCATCGGACGCGCCGACCTGCGCGAGACGCAGACGGGCGCGGTGCGGCGGGTGACCCGGCTTGTGCTCCATCCGGATTATGTACCCGGCGCGCCGGAGCGGGGCCATGATCTGGCGCTGGTGCAGATTAGCGGAGCATGGGCCGGGCCGGTGATGGCGATTGACGGCGTGACCGGAGACGGGATCGGGCTGGATGATCCGTACCCGTATGTTGCAGCGGCGGGCTTTGGAAAGACCAGTGAAGCGGCCCCGAATGTCGACGGTCTCAGCCATTCGGGCCGACGGATCAAGGCGCCGAGCCTGATCCTTCAGGAAGCGCCTGTGCCGGTGGTCGAAGCCTCCATCTGCCAGAGCCAGATCAGCGCCGTGATAACCGAACTTGGTCTGCAGGCGGAGTATGCAGATGTGTCGATTGACGCCGCGACGCAGATCTGCGCCGGCGCGCGCGGGGTGGATTCCTGCCAGGGCGACAGTGGCGGGCCGTTGGTGAGCTATGGTCAGGACGGGGCGCCTGTGCAGGTGGGAGTGGTCAGTTGGGGGCTCGGCTGCGCGCGGGAGGGCAGTCCGGGTGTGTATATGCGTATAGCTCCGTATACGGACTGGATTTCCGAAGTGACCGGGATAGTCCCACTCTAGAACGGCACGTTCGGGTCGTCTTCGCCGGGGCCGCCGATTGCGAGGCCTGCAAAATCGAACACCGCCGGATCGAGCAGGTGGCTGGGGCGGACGTTGGCGAGCGCCTTGGCCATCACTTGCCGCACGCCGGGCTTCTTGCGCTCCCAGTCGTCGAGCAGGTGTTTCATGGCGACGCGCTGCAGGCCGTCCTGGCTGCCGCAAAGATTGCAGGGGATGATCGGAAACTGCATGGCCTCGGCAAACTTGGCGAGGTCGGCTTCGGCGGAAGTGATCAGGGGACGGAAGACCATCACATCGCCTTCGTCGTTGAGCAGCTTGGGCGGCATCGCCGCGAGGCGTCCGCCATGGACGAGGTTCATCATGAAGGTTTCGAGCGCGTCATCCCTGTGGTGGCCGAGCACGATCGCCTCGCAGCCTTCCTCGCGGGCGGCTCGGTAGAGGATGCCGCGGCGCAGGCGCGAGCAGAGCGAGCAATAGGTTCGCCCGGCGTCGAGCTTTTCGGTGACGATGGAATAGGTGTCTTCGGTGATGATCTTGAAGGGCACGCCAGCGGCGGCGAGCCAGTCCGGCAGGACATGTTTCGGGAAGCCCGGCTGACCTTGGTCGAGATTGCAGGCGATGAGATCGACCGGCAGGGCGCCTTGCCATTGGAGGTCCATTAGGACGGCGAGGAGGCCGTAGGAATCCTTGCCGCCGGAGAGGCAAACGAGCCATTTCGGGCGGGGCTTTTCGCCCGCCTCGATAGCGCGCCGGTCGAGCAGGCCATAGGTGTCGATGACCTCCTGGACGCCGCGCACCAGGCGTTTGCGCAGCTTCTTGAAGCTGACGGAACCGGGTGCGCCGGCATAGAGGCTGGGGGCGGGGGAGAGCGTGTCAGGCATGCGCGGGATTTGCCATGCGGGGCGGGGCGGGGCAAGGGCGGGGCGTTTGGCTGGGCGCAGCGGGAGCTGGCCAGGCGGGCTTTGCTTGGCCAAGGCCCTCACCTCCCACCGCTTCGCGGCGGGCCCCGCCTCTCCCGCAAGGCGGGAGACGGGTTAAGTGGCGTTCGCCTTCATCCCTCTCTCTCTGGGAGAGGAGGGACCCATTGCGGAGCAATGGGAGGTGAGGGGCTTGAGGTTGGGAATTTTCCTGAGTGATCATCCACACAGTATAACTCCGTGGGCGGAGGTGTGGCGGAAGGATTCGCCAACTATTTCACAAGCGCCTGACGGGTTTGGATTTTATTTTTGGAGCCGGGTGTTTCTTGTAGGCGCAAGTCCGGGTTCCGGCGCTCTCCCACCCTCAACAAGACGCGTCATCCGCATGCAATCAATGCACACGGAATGACGTTTCTTTCTCATTCATTCTCATTTTTTATCGCGCAGTGGCGACGTGTTATCGTCGGCTATCGCGTCAGCGAAAGCCGACGACAACGGTTTACATGGTCCAGCCGAGTTCGATGCCGTAGATGCGCGGCTGGTTGAAGATGCCGGAAAGGTTGTTGAAGTCGATGGCCGAGACCGTGCCGACTTCGTCGGTCAGGTTGCGGACGAAGGCCTTCGCCGACCAGGGGCCCTTGCGGTAGCCGAGGGCGGCGCCGCCTTCCCAGCGGCCTTCGGCGGTGAACTCCACCGACTCGTAGAGGAAGATGTTCGAGTCCGACCGGTAGGACCAGTCGGTGGAGGCGAAGATTTCGCCGCCGCGCCAGTCGCGGGTGTAATCGAACGCGAAGTTGCCGATCCATTCCGGGGCTTGCGGGAAGGCGTTGCCGTCGATCAGGGCGCCGCCGGTGACCGGGTCGATGGGATCGCGCACGGTGCAGGGCGAACCGCAGACGCCGACGGTGAGGCCGGCATCATTGATCTCGGTATTGTTGTAGGAAAGGCCCGCGCTGAAGGCGAGGCTTTCGGTGAGCAGGGCGCGGATATCGGCTTCGAAGCCGTAGCCTTTGCCTTCCTCGGCGTTGAGCAGCTGGTTGAAGTTGCCGGCGCCGCCAATGGCGGTGAGCTGCAGGTCTTCGACCGTGTAGGTGTAGGCGGCGAGATTGGCATCCAGGCGGCCGTCCAGAAGCGTGGTCTTGAGGCCGGCTTCGTAGCTGTCGAGGATTTCCGAATCGGCGGTGGTGATCACGTCGCCGAAGACGAGGCGGCCCTGGATGGACGGGGCGCGGAAGCCGCGGGCGATGCGGCCATAGATGTTGGTTTCGCCGGTGAGGGCGTAGGTGAGCGAGGCATCCCAGGAAAGCTGCTCGTCGCCGACGCTGACGGTGGGCGGGTTGATCGGCGGGGCGCCGAAGGGCGAGACTTCGCGGCGGGCCGTGAGGTCCTTGCTTTCGTCGGTATACCGCAGACCGACCTGGCCGGTGAGGTTTTCGGTGAGGTCATAGGCGAGGCTGCCGAAGACGGCGAGCGAGTCGGTTTCCTGCGTCTGGAAGGCCGAACCGTTCTCGATGCCGCCGGCGAGCGTGTCATAGCTGTAGGAGCTGATGTCGACTTCTTCGTTGAAGGCGTAGAGTCCGGCGGTCCAGCGCAGGGTGGCGTCTTCACCGTTCGAGAGACGCAGCTCGTGGGTGATCTGCTGGTGATCGTCGATGCCGTCCGCGGACTCGGCCGGGAAGGGGATGATGCCCGGCGTGGAGCCGGTCGGCAGGAAGGCTGCGCCGGCGCCGCCGTCCACATCGCCGCGCGAGAAGGTCTCGACGGTTTCGTAGCCGAACAGGTAGGTCAGGGTCGCGGCGGACAGGTCCCAGTCAGCGCGCGAGGTGAAGCCGAGGGCGTCGGTTTCGAGGGTCGAGTTGATCTGGGCGTCGGCGAAGTTCTGCTCGCGGTCAAAGCCGGGGCGGGGACCTGCCGAGCCGGTCTGGAAGGCGTTGGCCTGGAAGCTGACCTGGCCGCCATCGAGCGTGCGGCCGTGCAGGTTGCCGAGCCAGGTGAGGTTGTCGGTGACGTCGACCTGGGCCTGGGCGCGCCAGGCAAAGTCTTCGTAGCCGCCAGCATCGGCGCCGCCGGTGGGCAGGGCGGTTTCGATATAATCGTCGCGGCGCTGGAGGACGCCGGAGAGGCGCAGGGAGACCCTGTCGGAGACCGGGCCGCCGACGGCGCCTTCGACATTGGCGGTGCCGAACGTGCCGTAGGAGGCGCGGGCATAGGCGTCGAGTTCGTCGCCCGGTTTGACGCTTTCGAATTTCAGGGCGCCGGCCGGTGTGTTGCGGCCAAAGAGCGTGCCTTGCGGGCCGCGCAGGACTTCGACGCGTGCGGTGTCGAAGACGGGGAAGCCTTTGAGAACAGGGTTTTCGTAGACGATCTCGTCATAGATGAAGGAGACGGGCTGGGAGGCGTTGAAGTCGAAATCCGTGTTGCCGAGGCCGCGGATATAGGGACGCGGGAAGATGCGGCCGAAGGAGGTTTCGATGATCAGGCTGGGCACGCGGGCGGTGAGGAACTGGATGTCTTCGCCGGCCTGGCCGTAGGTGGCGAGCGCGGTTTCATCGAGCGAGGTGAGGGAGACCGGGACGTCCTTGATGTTCTCTTCGCGCTTGGTGGCGGTGACCGTCACGGAGGTGAGCTTCAGCGCATCGTCCTGAGACGGAGCTTCCTGAGCGGCGGCGAAAGGGGCGATCAATGCGAGGGCGCAGCAGGATGCCATGGCGGCGCGCCAGGTACGTGTAGGTTTCATGTAGGAGTCTCCGGACTGGCTTGAAAGCGCATGGGCGCCCGGCTTCCAAGAATATCCGTGACGGAAAATTCTCAAGGGGATTACAGGATCGTGAAGGCGATTTTCTTGCCGCTGCGTGTTTCCGGTCACGCTCGCGCGTCAGGCGAGTGGGCCCTTGTCAGGCCATCCGGTTACCGCCGCCGAAAGGGAGGCGGAAGATGTTCCGGAGCCATTGGCGGAAGCGCCACTCGGCGCGCAGACGGCGGTTCGACGGCAGGTCGAGTTCGTGGCGGGGGACGAGGATGTTGTTCATGCGCGGCTGGTAGCGGCGGATGAGGTCCTCCTCGATGCGGGCGCGGTCGGCGGCGGTGCGCACGACGAGGACGTGGCGCTCTGTGGCGCCGCGCTTCCACCAGGCTTCCCACCAGCGCTCGTGGCCATACAGGCGCGAGCGGAAGTCGGTCGCCTTGCCGATATACAGCGGCGAGAGGAAGAAGCCGAAACGGCGGCGCACGAAGATGTAGATGCCGCTGCCTTCGGGGATGCCCTTACGGGTCAGTGTGATCTTGAAGCGGTAGCGCTGGCCGGTTTCGCCGCGCCAGACATGCCAGCCGAAAAAGAACAAGTCGAACAGGAACATGTGACCCACCGCGTATGGCCCGCGACAGTGCGGGGCGGGGGAAGAATCGGCGATTTCCGGTTAATGGGGCCTTAACTCCGCACTCAGGCGGGCATCATGTGGACGTAGACTTCGTTGAGGGTGATCTTGCCATCCTGGACGAGGCAGAGATCGAAGCCGCGCATGGCGGCGCCGGTGCCGGTCTCGCCGATGGCGCAGTACCAGCGGCCGCAGAAGCCGCCGGGAATCGGCCAGGTTTGATCCGGCGTGTAGATCATCTTCGGGGTGGAGGCGAAAAGGCCTTCCAGATAGGGGCGCAGCTGGGCGTGGCCGGCGAGGCCGGCGGCGGTCTGGGCGTCCTTGTAAACCGTGTCCGCGGAATAGAAGCTCAGCAGCTTTTCCACATCCTTGGCGCTCCAGGCGGCGAGCCAGGCGGCGTTGAAGGTTTCGATATCGACACTCATGCGGGGGCGAGCCCCAGGACGCGGGCGCGGTGGGCCTCGGTGAAGATTTCGGCGGGCGCGTTTTCGGGGCCGGCCATGATGGCGACGCCGTGCAGGCCGAGCATGGGGTCGGCGGCCTTGCGTTCATGGTAGGAGCGGCGGCGCTCGCGGGCGGCCTCGCCAAACTCCATGTCGAGCGAGGCTTGCAGGCGGCCGGCGAAGCGCAGGCGGCGCATGCGCTCGGCGCGTTCTTCCGCATACGGAGCGAATTCCGGGGCGGCGCCGGGGGCGGTTTCCTTCAGGATGTCGGAGACCATGCGCACGTCGCGGTAGGTGATCGACAGGCCGAGGCCGTTGATCGGGTCGTTCCAGCCGGCGGCGTCGCCGATGAGGACGCAGC
>JBBSAZ010000002.1:0-41964 GCA_038251755.1 Caulobacterales bacterium | reverse complement strand
CGCGGCGCACTTGTGTTCCAGGACAACGGGCCCGGCTTGCCTGAGAAGGCGCGGGCGAACCTCTTCAAACCCTTCGCCGGCTCAACACGGGCAAACGGCACCGGCCTCGGCCTCGTGATTGCCCATGAGTTGGCCAGCGCGTTGGGCGGCGAGCTTTCCCTTCTGGAAACCGGCGAGACGGGATCCGCCTTCAGGCTCGTCTTGCCCGGCCTGCCGGCATGACGGCCTACGCACCGCCGCAAACGAAAATGGATGTGCTATTCGCCGACGAATTCGCCGTCGTGATGGACAAGCCATCGGGACTATTATCCGTGCCCGGACGAGGCGAGGACAAGGCCGATTGTGCCCTGTCGCGCGTTCAGGGGGACTTCCCGGATGCTCTGACGGTTCACCGGCTCGACATGGCAACCAGTGGACTCCTTCTGTTTGCCCGCAGCAAGGAGGCGCAACGCGCGCTCTCCGGCCAATTTGCACGCGGCGAAGTCTCGAAGCGGTATATCGCCGATGTGTGGGGCGCGCCCGCGACAGCGTCAGGTGAAATCAACTTGCCCTTGATAACCGACTGGCCGCGCCGCCCCTTGCAGAAAGTGGACTGGGAGATCGGCAAGCCGAGTATTACGCGTTACGAGATTGTGTCCGCATCCAGCAGGTTTGCCCGCCTCGAACTCACGCCTTTGACCGGACGGTCCCACCAGCTGCGTGTGCATCTTGCCGAGATAGGCCACCCCATTCTCGGCGATGATTTCTATGCGCATGCCCAAGCCTTGGCCGCCCGCCCGCGCCTTGCGCTGCATGCGGCTTCGCTCGAATTCGTGCACCCTTCATCCGGCGCGAAGGTGAAGATTGAATCGCGCTGCCCCTTTGACCCGTCGTGACGTTCCGCCAGAATCCGGCGCGGCTAGTTCGCGGCGGCAATTTCGAGCAGCATCGCATCGATGACCGGAATAATGGGAGCGGACTCGGCGGGGCGATCATTGGCGATGACCGAGAAGACCAGTGTTTCGCCGCTGGCCGCGACCAGGAAACCCGAGAGGGCATTGACGCCCTGGACGGTGCCGGTCTTGGCGAAGATACGGCCTTCGAGCGCCGTGCCCCGGAACCGGCGCGCGAGTGATCCTGTCTTCCCGCCGACAGGCAGCGTGGCGCGGAAGGCGCCGCCCCAAGCCTGCTTTGCGGTCCAAGAAAGGAAGCGCACAGTCGCTTGCGGCGTGACGCGGTTGTAGGGCGAAAGGCCCGATCCATCGAAGAGTTCGACCTCGGTCCGCCCGATGCCGGCTTGATCCAGCATCGTGTGAACCGCGTCCAGCCCGTCTTCCGCGCCTGCGCCACTGGTCGCCTGCGCGATATGGCGAAGCAAAAGTTCGGCCGCGAGATTGTCGCTGTCCTCGGAAACATAGGTGACGCTTTGCAGCAGCGGCGGCGCGACAAGACGGGCGATTTCATCTCCGGCAATCGCCTCGCTCCGTAGACGGACTTTTGCAGTGCCTTCCACACTGACACCGCGTGCGGAAAGCAGGCGGATAAGCCGCGCGGCGGCAGTCTGCGGTGCGTTTGGAACGCTGAGGAAATAATTGCGCCCCGCAGCGTCCGCAGGCAGGCTACCCGAGAGGACAACTTCGTCCGATCCTGGCCAGCGCAGCACGCTGAGCAGGTTCTCGCTGCCAAGCGGACCCGTAACGGCTTCGTTGCGAACCTTCATCACGTCATCGCCCGGCGCCCATGCGGCCATCACCGGCGCGCCCTCAGCGGTATCCGGCCCAATCCGCAGCGCAGCGGCATTTCCATTGACCGTCAGCGCCGAGACCGGCGCGCCGAAGTAGAATGGAAGATTGTTCCAGCTCCATCCCATGCCCCAGGGCTCATGCGGGAAAAGGGAATCGTCACCGTAGACATCCGCCACGCGCGTGATGCCGAGAGCGGACACTGCATCCGCCAACTCGTGAAGGCAATTGGACAGGCAGTCGGCGCCGTCGCGCAAAGTTGGATCCCCCGCGCCGACGAGAACGAGCGAGGGCGGCGCGCCACCCTGCCCGGGCACGAGCCGCAGGGACGTGCCGAGCGCGGGATCGGGCTGCTCGATCCCTTTGAGGTAGTGAAAGCTCGCGGCGGCGGTGAAAAGTTTGGTGTTCGAGGCCGGAATGAACCGCTGCCCGGCCTTGTCCGCGAACACCGTCTCGCCGCTGAGCGTCGCGACCATCACGCCAAGACGCACACCCTCGGCAGGGATGCTGATCGCAGGCTCACGGGCAGGTTCGGGCGGCGTGGCGCAGCTCGCGGCGAGCAGGGTGAACGCTAGGGCAGCTTTCCGGATCATCGTTGGTGTTCCTTCCCGCCCGGCTCAGGTAAGCCGTTTCTTCGTGCGCCCCTCATGGGCACGCGCGTTGGCCGGATCATCCGGCCAGTCATGCTTGGGATAGCGCCCGCGCATGTCTTTGGCCATGTCCTTGTAACCGCCGCTCCAGAACCGCGCGAGGTCCTGCGTGGTGGCCACCGGCTTCATGCCTGGCGACAAGAGTTCCGCAGTGACCGGCACCCGTCCGGCGGCGATCCTTGGATGTTCGGCCAAACCGTAGAAGGATTGCGCCCGCGCCGAAACCAGCGGCGCACGCGGGTCCAGCCAATCGATGCACACTTCCTGACCAGACGGCAAATCGATCGTCAGCGGTGCGTGCTGGCGCAATGCCTCCTGCACGGGCCAATCAAACGACTGCACCAGAGCCTCGCGCACCTCATGCGGCGCGGGAACTGACGCGCCTTTCCGGCGCAGCAGTGGATGAAGCCAGACCGGTGCTGACTCAAGCAGGGCACCGGGGTCCTGCAGGGGCGATTCAACAAGCGACGCTGCTTGGAGCACTCGCAAACGCTGCAGCGTCTCCTCGACAACGTCCCCGGCGCCAATTGCCTCAAATCCGCCAGCCAGAACGGCCTCCAGCATCGCCCGGGCGGCCGCGTCCGCCGAGGGCTTCGGAAGCGGTGCTTCGCTCAGCACGATCGCGCCCAGCACTTTCACCCGCCGCGCCGTGAAGCGGCCCGTCTTTGGATCAAATGTAGCGCGGTCTTCTGTAACGACACGCTGGCTCGCCAGCGCTTCGGCTTCGGTGAGCGGCAGGGCAAGCGTGATCCGCGGCTCGCGCGAGGCGCCGCCGAGGTCCGCGACCACCAGCCAATCAGATTTCGCCAGTCCGTCCGTAACCGGAATATTTGCAGCGCGTCCGGATGCAAGCAGATAGGAGCCGTCTGATCCGGTCCGCTTGCGCGCCACCTGGTCCGGCCAGGCCGACGCCAGCAGACGCGCGAGATCACCGCCGGGCTTTGCGCCTCCGCCCCAACTGGCCGCCTGCGCCTTGAGGCTGCGGGCACGTGGGCTGCTATCATTGCGGAAGCGCTGCAACCGGTCGCGCAGGTCGCCGGAATCGCCGCCGATTCCGCGCTCGCCCGCAAGCGCAGCGACTTCCGCGGCCAGCGCCTTCTCCCCCGGGCCCGGCGCGGCCGCGATCAGCGCCGCGAGCCTCGGCGCCATCGGCAGGCGCGCCATCTCGCGGCCCTTGATCGTCAAGGCCCCCGTCCCGTCGAGCGCACCGAGGGTAACGAGTTGCGCTTCTGCTGCGCGGTATTTGCCGGCGGGCGGGGCGTCCAGCCATGTGAGCTTTGCCGGATCGCGTTCACCCCACTCGGCGAGCGCCAGCACAAGGCCCGCCAGATCGCTCGACAGGATTTCCGGCGTGGCAGCCGCCATGAGGCCGCGCGTCGCCGCTTCATCCCAGAGACGATAGCAGACGCCCGGCGCGGTGCGCCCCGCCCTGCCCCGGCGCTGATCGACGGAGGCGCGCGACGCCCGCACGGTACTGAGCCGCGTGCCAAGGCCGCCGGCTTCATCTTCAGCGATGCGGGCGAGGCCGGAATCGATCACAATGCGCACGCCTTCAATCGTGAGCGCGCTCTCTGCCAGATCTGTCGCGAGCACGACTTTTCGTTTGCCGCTCGGTGCGGGCGACACCGCTTCATCCTGCTCTGCGGGCGACAGCGCCCCGAACAGCGGCGCGACAAGGATATCCGGCCCGAGCCCCGAGAGCGCGTCTGCCGTTCGGTGGATTTCCCGCGCACCCGGGAGAAAAGCAAGGACGGAGCCTTGCTCCTCGCGCAGCGCCTGCCGGATGGCCTTGGGCATCCGGTCTTCGATCCGGTCGTCGGAACGGCCAAGATAGCGCGTCTCGACAGGATATTGCCGGCCCGCGCTTTCGATCACCGGCGCCGCAACGGCCTTCGACACGGCTGCGATGTCCAGCGTGGCCGACATGATCAGCAGGCGGAGGTCTTCGCGCAGTGCGCCCTGGACTTCCAGCGCGAGCGCGAGGCCGAGATCGGAGTTGAGGCGCCGCTCGTGAAATTCGTCAAACAGCACCGCGCCGACACCTTTCAATTCAGGATCGTTCAGGATGCGCCGCGTGAACAGACCGTCGGTGATCACTTCGATGCGAGTGGCTGGCGAGACTTTCCGGTCCACCCGCGTGGTGAGGCCCACAGTCTGGCCAAGACGTTCGCCAAGGCTTGATGCCATGCGCTCTGCCGCCATGCGCGCCGCAATCCGGCGGGGCTCCAGCATCAGGATGCGTCCGGTAATGACCGCCTCGCCGCCCAGCAGACCAGCCAGCGCCAGCGGCACGCGCGTTGTCTTGCCGGCTCCAGGAGGCGCAGCAAGCACCAGCCGGTTTCCGGCCGCGAGTGAGCGGAGAATTTCCGGCAGCACTTCGTCGATGGGCAAAGGTTCGCGCGCGGTGCTCATGCTGCACGGAATAGGGCGCCGTGTGCTTGTCTGGCAAGCTTCGCGCCGCAAAGGTTGTTTTCTGCTTCTCCTGCCCCTACCCTCCACCTCGAGGCGAAACATAGAGGCGGCGGATGAAGACGTGGTTTGAAATCGATCTCTGGAAGCGGGTGATCCTCGGCCTCCTCATTGGCGCCGCCATCGGGCTCGGCCTGCGCTACGGGATCGGTCCGGACAGCGCTTCCGGGATCGTCACCACATGGTTCAAACCGGTCGGCGACGCTTTCATCAACCTCATCCGCATGCTGGTCGTGCCGCTCATCTTTACCACGCTCGTGTCCGGCGTGCTCGCGATGGGCGATCCGAAGCGGCTGGGCAGTCTCGGTGGCCGAGCCCTCGGGATGTACATGATCACAACGGTGATCGCGGTGTGCTTCGGACTTGCCATGGGCACGATCATTCAGCCGGGTGCAGGCTTCGATCTCTCCGCCGTCTCGACCACCGACATGGAGGAAGCGCGAGAGCGGCTTGCGGCCAACCCGGCCCCGGGCAGCGTGCTTGAACAGATTATCCGTACCCTGCTGTCGATCATTCCGGTCAACCCGGTCGATGCGATGGCGAAGGGCGATGTGCTCGCCATCATCTTCTTTGCCATCATGCTGGGCGTGGCGACTCTGATGGCGGGCGAAGCCGGAGAACCAGTCGCGCGCGTCATGAACAGCGCTGCAGACGTGATGATGAAACTCACCATCATCATCATGGAAGTCGCGCCGATCGGTGTGCTCGCGCTGATGGCCTGGGTGCTTGGGACGCGCGGCCTCGTCGTGCTCGAAGTGCTCGGGAAGATGACGCTGGCGCACTATCTTGCCTGCACACTGCACATGCTGATCACCTACGGCTTCATCATCAAGGTCATGCTCCGCCTACCGCTCATCCCGTTCATTCGCGGGGTGGCGGATCCGCAAGCGGTAGCGTTCTCGACGTCTTCGTCAAACGCCACGCTGCCGGTCACCATGACGGCCGCCAACAAGAATCTCGGCATCGGCAAGCCGATTGCCTCGTCGGTCCTGCCGCTCGGCGCCACGATCAACATGGATGGTACTGCGCTTTATCAAGGCCTGATCGCGCTGTTTGCCGCGCAGGCGCTCGGCATCACGATGACGCTGGACATGTATTTCACCATCATCCTGATGGCCGCGCTGGTCTCCATCGGAACGGCTGGCATCCCCTCGGTCAGCCTTTTCCTGGCGGCGACGACGTTGAGCGTGATCGGCGTGTCGGCCGAGAACACCGTTCTCATCATCGCGATCCTGTTCCCGTTTGACCGCATCCTCGACATGATGCGCACTGTGACAAACGTGACGGGCGATCTCGCGGTGGCGACGGCCGTCGCCAAGTGGGAAGGCGAGTTTGACGAAGAGGTCTTCCGCGCGCGCGATCCCGTGTGAAGAGGGCTAAAGCGGCGCGCCTGTGCCTTCCGGATGATGGACCATGCTCTGGGCGGTGATCGAGACCTGCGCCGGCAGCCAGCACATCACCTCGAGCCCGCCACCATCGACCGGCCGCATGCCTACTGTGCCGCCATGCAGGTGAATGAAGTGCTTTACGAGTGCGAGGCCGAGGCCCGCGCCGCGTTGGTCGCCTGATACGAAACTGTCAAAGCTGGTCGCCCGCTTGTCGGCTTCGAGGCCGATGCCGTTGTCCCGTACACTGAGCATCACCATGTCGCCGGCCCGCTGCGCGCCCACCACGACTTCGCCGCCTGCTTCGGTGAAGCGGAGCGAGTTCGAAACCAGATTGAACAACACTTGCTTGATGCGCCGCGCATCGCCCCGGATCGTACCCAGCTTGCCGGTGATCTCAGAACGAACGGTGACTTCCGTGTCTTCTGCTTTCGAAACGACCATCTCGATGCCTTCGGCAATCAGGTCTTCGAGGTTGACGGTGTCGATATCGAGATCCATCCGGCCAGCTTCGATCAGCGCCAGATCCAGAATGTTTTCAATCAGCTTGTTGAGGTGATCGGACGCCGAGAGGATGGCGCGGACGTGATCGGTCTGGCGCTCGGTCAGTGCACCATTGCGCTGCGTCTCGAGAAGTTCGGCATAGCCGAAGATGGTCGTCAGCGGAGAGCGCAATTGGTAACTCACGTTGCGCACGAATTCGGTCTTCAGCCGGTCGGCGGCCTCGAAGGCTTCAGCGCGGTCACGCAGGGCCGACTCGACGCGGCGCGTAGCGGTCACGTCGGCAAACGCGATCAGCGTGTTGCCGTCCGGCAGCGGGTTGGTGATGTAGGTCAGCAGCGAACCATCCGAGCGGCGCATTTCGCCGGTTGTGGCCTGACGCGAGTTGGCAGACGGGTCCGTGATGTGAACCTTGATCGCATCCCAGATGTCCGCGTCGTGGAACAGTGGCACGCAGCCTTTGACGACGTCGTCATAATCCGGGGTGTCTTTGAGCAGCTCTGCGCTGAGGTCCCAAACGCGCTCGAACGCACGGTTGTGCAGCTTCAGCCGGCCATCGCTGCCGAACACCGCAACCGCCTCATGCAGGTTGTCGAGGGTCGAGCGCTGCGTCTTGATCAGTGTGTTGAAACGCGTCTGCAGGTCGAGCTGGACGGTGATGTCCTTGAACAGCAGCAAAAGTCCGCCCATCGGGTGACGCTGGCGGGTCACCGAAAGTGCGCGCCCATCCGGCAGAGACCATTTGTCTTCCTTCACGCCGTCAAGGTCGAGATAGTAGGAAATTTCCTCCGCGCGCCATTCGGCATAGTTTGGACGCCCGGGAATCTTGCGGCGTTCGCGCAAGCGGTCCAGCAGTTGGCCATGGTTCGGCCGATCGAGGAGGAAAGCTTCCTCCAGATCCCACATATCGCGAAAGGCCTTGTTGTAGAATGTCAGCTTGCGCTCGGCGCTGAAGATGGCGACGGCGTCAGCCACATGGTTCAGCGTCTCGTCATGCGCGCGGACGTGACGGTTGAGTTCCTCGCGCGCATTCTCCTGCATCGTCACGTCAAAGGCCATCGCCCCTGCCCCGCCCGACAGCGGGAAAGTCAGTACACGCATCGACCGGCGGTCGCCCTTGACTACGATATGCCGCGTCTCGTCATGCTCCTGACCGTCCGAAATCGTCTTGCGCGCCTGTTCGGATACGGCCTGATCGAGCGTCGTCTGCTCCTCAAGCAACCGGTCGAGGCTGGATACATCCACCGCCGCGAGGTAAGCGGGGTTGGCCCATTGCAGGCGGCCCATGCCAGACACGCGCCATGCCGGGAACGGTGCCTTGCGCAGCATGTCGAGGAACGCCGTCGGATCGCGCGCGATCACCTGGCGCGCTTCCTCGAACTTTCCGCGGGCGGAGCTTTCTTCAAGCCCCTTGATCGTCGCGTCGGTCACCCACACGACTGCGCGTGCGCCGGCCGTGCGGCCATCCGCTTCGAGGAAGCGTCCCGAGGGTCCGATAATGGTCAGCGAGAATGGATTTCCCTGCTCGCGCAGTTCGCGCAGGCGGATGCGCAGCGTCGTATCCTGCCCGGCCGAGTCGCGCGCCTCCAGATCAGCGATGCCCTCTACGATCCGGACGGTCGGATTGTCGGAGATGGCGGCATCGGTAAAGCTGAGCAGGCCCGCCAACGCGACCGATGAGCCAAACACATCCGGCGGGGTGATTTCGTCGCCTTCGACTTCCAGCGCCTCGCCCTGCCAGACGAGGATCACGCCCGGATGCGCACCTAACACAGATTTAAGGGCGGCGTTTTCGGTTTCCCGGTCGCCCGCCAGATCTCGGTAGCGCTTGGCGGCGCCCCGTGCGCCGTCGGAGACCCGCAAGGCCCACAGCAGCGCGCCAAGGGCCAGCATTGCGGTGCCAACCGCCATGATGATGGGCACTTGTTCTGCGTTCATCCGACGGTCGCCTTTCCCAGCGCGGCACCTCGCGCCTGCCGGGGCGCGACTCTGGCAAGTTTATACTGGTTAACGATTGGCCCCGCGAGCGTTAAGGCAGGGTTAATTCTCGGTCTGCGAGGCAGGTACAGGCAGCGCCCTGGGCGCTGTAACCGGCTGTTGCATAAACAGCACACCTGCCTAGGGTAACCTTGGGCAAGCCTGAGGAGGCACCGATCATGCGCCGCACCCTGCCGACCCTTCTTGTCGCTGCCGTTCTGCTGGCAGCCCTCCCCGTCTACGCTCAGGCCGAAGATGACGGGGACGATCTTGTTCGTCTCCCTGGCCAGGGACTGGTCAAGCCGGATACCGGACCTGCCCAGCGCAATCTGGGCCGCCTTGTGCCCGGCGGCGGACTGTTTGCCAGCTTCGATGCCAACAGTGACGGCCGGATTTCGGCTGAAGAATTGGCCGCTGGCACGCGCGCAGCGTTCCTGCTCGCGGATGCCAACGGTGACGGCGAACTGGTCGCCCTCGAACAGCAGGACTGGGCCGCCGGACTGCCCACGCGAGATGACACCTTGTCCAACCCCGTCCGGTTCGACCCGAACCTCGACCGGATCGTGACATTCGAAGAGTTCCAGGCCGTCATCGCGCAGCTCGCTACCAATTATCAAGACGGCAACGGGACGATCGAGCTCGCCAAGCTGTCAGCCCCCGATCCCAAGCCGGAGCGCCCCGATCGTCGTCCCCTAGGCGGTCCGCCGCCAGACCGGATCGGCGCCGGCAACCCGTGAACCGTTGCTGCCTGAACACCTGGCCCGCTTGACACCGTGACCGCAGCGGGCGACCCGCTGTCGGCCATGACCCGACCTTCCCTTCCGCCGGCGCGCGGCAAACTGATCGAAGGCGCCGCGCTTGCGCCTTACACATGGTTTCGTGTGGGCGGTCCTGCCGATGTTCTGTTCCTGCCTGAGGACGAAACGGATCTTGCGGGTTTCCTCGCCGCACTGGACCCGGCCATTCCTGTCACCGCCCTTGGCGTCGGCTCAAATCTGATTGTGCGCGATGGCGGGATTCCCGGCGTCGTCATCCGTCTGATGGGCCGCGCCTGGGGCGAAGTGATGAAAACCGGCGAGCTGGAACTGACGGCCGGCGCCGGCGCGCTCGATCTCGCCGTCGCAAAGGCCGCCGCCAAACACGGCATGACCGGTCTCGAGTTCCTGTCCGGCATTCCGGGTTCGCTGGGCGGCGCTACGCGCACCAACGCGGGCTGCTACGGCCGCGAGCTGAAAGACGTGCTCGTCCGCCTCGAAGGCGTCACCCGCTCCGGTGAGCGGTGCGTGTTTGGCGAGGGCCACGCACCTGTCCAGTTCAGTTACCGCCACTCGGATCTGCCGGAAAACTTCATCGTGACTCGCCTCGTGCTCCGCGGCACAGGCACCAGCGAGGCCGCCGAGATTGCAGCCGGGATCGAGGCGCTGCAGGCGCGCCGCGCTGAGACCCAGCCGATCCGCGAGAAAACCTCCGGCTCGACGTTTGCCAATCCTGATCCACCAGGCACGCCTGACCAGCGCTCGGCATGGAAGCTGATCGATGCCGCTGGATGCCGCGGCCTGCAGGTCGGCGGCGCGCAGGTCTCGCCGATGCATTGCAATTTCCTGATCAACACGGGCGAAGCCACCGCCGCTGATCTCGAAGCGCTTGGCGAGTTGGTGCGCGCCCGGGTGCTGGAGACATCCGGCGTCAGCCTGCGCTGGGAAGTTCGCCGGATAGGCCGTATACAGACCGTCTAGAACGTGCCCTTCAGCTCGACCGTGAAAATCGGCCCGAACGCACGCGCGTACTCTTCGGAGCGAACAAGAGTGCCGTTTCTGTCCGGCGCGTAGACTTGCCGCCAGAACGTGTCGCGCTGGTTGAAGAGGTTTCCGAGGGCGACCGTGCCGGTCATGCCCGCAATGTCCTTGTGCTCAAGGTAGACCATCGAGAATGCCGGATCGTTTCCGCCCAGCGCGATCTGGTTGAGCTGGTAGGATGGCTCGGACTTGAAACCTTCGATGATCGTGCCCCAGGCCCAGTCCGTGTTCGGAATATCCTGGCGGAGTTCCATGTTCCACTCCCAGATAAGGTGGGAGTTTATCGAACGGCGTTGGCCCGTCAGCGGATCATCGACTTCTGTATCATAATAGCGGCCGTTGAAGGTCAGCTCTGCGCCCTTGAAACCAACCTCCGCGAGCTTGAGTGTCGAATCAGCCTCGATTCCGAACAGCGTGCCGCTGTCGATATTGCCGGGCCCAGCGCCCGTCCCGATGGGCACCTGGTCAATGACATCCTCAAGCTCAACAAAAATCAACCGTACGGTCGAGGCTCCCCATTCCCTGAAATCCTTCTGTGCCTCGAGATTCAGGCGCCAGGACTGATTGGGAACGATATCCGGATTGCCGTCGACACCGTTCTCCTGCTCCAGATTGACCGAGGAAATAAAGTCGAAGAAGTCCAGCTGGCCAACCCGCCGTTCAATCTTGGTGACGAGCTTCAGCGTATCGCTCTGTTGCCAGGACAGGCTGGTGGATCCCTTGGGCCGCGTGAACGTGCGCTTGTTCTCGGCGTCTCCCGTCTGAGATAGTTGCGAATACTCGGCGCCGGCCGAAATCTGCAGATTCATTTTCGGGCTAAGCTTGCGACCATGCGTCAGGATCACTTCGCCACGGCGTTCCTCAACACGCGAGTTTGATAGGCCGAGCGGAATCTCCGTGAGCGGGCCACCGCCAACCGCTTCCATCAACCTGCTTTCCGCCTCGAGGAAATTGAACGCGCCTTCAGCTGAAACCTGCCAGTCGCGCCCCTCCCCTGTCTGCAGGGCATACTCGCTGCGCAGGATGTATTCGCCTTCATCAATCGTCTGTTCGAAACGCTGGTTGAATTGGCCCGTACGGTCGATGTTGGCGGTCTGGAACACATCGACAAAGGGGCTGTGTTCATGCCGCGCGAGGCTGATGAACTTGAGGCGTCCGGGGCCTGCGCCAAATTCGATGTCGCCGCCGACCTCGCCGTTCCATTCGTCTTCGGAACCCAGGAAAACGCGCCGGCCTTCCGGGCCGCCGACAGGAAATGTCTTTGAGACCTGCTTCTGGTTGCCTTCGAACAACTGCCCGCTCGCGTTGAGGTTCGCGACTGTGCCGCTGGCCGGCTTCCAGGCCAGTGATCCGGATGCGGACACATCATCCTCGATCGACGTGAAATCCTCGTCGCGCCGTTCGATCAGCACCCCTGTGCCGTCCCAGATGTTGCGCCATCCGGCGTTCGCACCGCGTCCCGGCCCGCTGCCCGCCTCGAACGTCCAGCTCAGGGCGCCATCGGCGCCGGACAGCGTCACGTTCAGTTCGTCAAAGCTCGGCGGAAGGTTTTCGCGGATGCGCCACTTGTACCGCCAGGTGCCATCCAGCGCGCCCTTGCCATCCGTTACGACGTTGACGACCTGGCCGGAAAGACCGGCAATATCCGTTTGCGCGCCGTCGAGCACTTCGAGCCGGACAACCCGCGCGGCGGCGATGCGGCCGAGCGCAGCTTCGGCGCCATTTGATTTGGCCGAGACCCGCTGCCCGTCGATCAGCACGTTGCCCCGCGCCTGTCCGAAGCCGCGATTGCCACTGTCATCGCTGAGAATGGCAAAGCCCGGCACTCGGCGCACCATGTCGAGAGCATTCTGCGGGCCGAACTGGGCAAAGTCGGCAGGCGTGAAAGTCGTCCGGTCCGTTGAGGACGATGCTGTTATCTCGGCAGTCTGGGCATAGGCAGAAAGCGGTAAAACCGGTGCAATCGCTGCGACGGTTCCGAACAGGAAACGATAAATGGACATATCCAACTGATCCTCTTTGATAAAAATCGAGGCGCTTTGAGAATCGCCTGGAGTTTGTCGTTTTTCATTATCGATTTGCTGCTTATCAATATAGACTATGGTTGTAGTCAATCCTAATTCGCGCGTCCGGAGATAATTTTTTGTAATCTGCCGGAATCTGTCCAGACAGATGCCGCGCCCTCCTCTTTAAGCTGGTGTTCACCGCAGCGTTCCATGACGGAGGCGGCGAGCAGAACGCGTCTCAGAAGGAGCAGGCATGAAACGGGTGGCAGTTATTTATGGCGGCTGGTCGTCCGAACGGCCCGTATCTCTTTCCTCCGGCCGGCAGATGGCCGAAGCGGCGCGCCAGGCCGGCTATGAGGTCACCGAGATCGATGCAACCCGGGAACTGTCCCGCCAGCTGACCGACGCGAAGCCCGACGCCGTGCTGAACGGCCTGCATGGTCCCTGGGGCGAAGACGGTTGCGTCCAGGGCCTGCTCGAGATCATGGGCCTGCCCTACTCCCATTCCGGCGTACTCGCCTCGGCCCTCGCGATGGACAAGCTGAAGTCCAAAGCCGTCTACAAGCAGGCGGGTCTGGATGTAGCTGAAGACCGCCGCGTGACGCGCGCAGATGCCGCCGCAGCCCATGCCTTGAAGCCGCCCTACGTGATCAAACCCGTCAACGAAGGCTCGAGCTTCGGCGTCCTGATCGTCCGCGAAGGCACCAATGGCCCGCCGCAGGAATTGACCGGACCAAACTGGCGGTACGGCGATTACCTGATGGCCGAAGAATACATTCCGGGCCGGGAGCTTACCGTTGCCGTGCTCGGCGACCGCGCCCTCGCCGTGACCGAGATCACTACCTTAAGGGACTATTACGATTTTGATGCAAAATACGCGGCTGGAGGATCGCAGCATGTGATCCCTGCGGACTTGCCTGCGCATGTGACCAAGGCAGCGATGGATGCATCGCTCACGGCTCACCTCGCCTTGGGATGCCGCGGGGCCACGCGCTCGGACTTCAGGTACGATGAAAAGAAGGACCGCCTCGTGATCCTCGAAACCAACACCCAGCCCGGCATGACGCCGACCTCGCTCGTTCCAGAGCAGGCGGCGCATATGGGCATGAGTTTCGTGGACCTCGTGGCCTGGATGATCGAGGACGCGTCATGCCAAAGATAGATCGCAACCAGACCGTGCCCTCGGGCCGCCGCCGTCCGGCGACGATCATCGACGAGACGACGGGCGAGGAAGTCCGCGTGTCGTCCATCATTTTCGGCGTTGTGATGCTGGTCGCGATCCTTGTGGCCACCGCCGCCTGGATGGGCGGTTCCATGTCGCAGATCGGGGCACGTTTCGGCGGCTTCATGGATGACACCTCGCGCCTCGTCGGCATCGACGTGAAGGATGTTTCCGTCCTCGGCCTCGAAGAAAATCCTGCGCTCGCCGACGAAGTGCGCGCCGCCGCAATGATCGAACCTGGCGAGAACATGTTTCGCGCCGATCCGCACCTGATCAAGAGCCGCGTCGAAAGCACCAGCAAGGTTCTGAACGTGCGCGTCCACCGCCTCTGGCCTGGCCAGATCGTCATCCTCGCCGACGCCGCGGATCCCGTTGCCCTCTGGCATGATGGCCGCCAGTGGCAGGTCGTCGACGGCCTCGGGCGTCTGTTGCCGGGCGCCCGCGCGGAAGACCATCCCGGCCTCCTGCGCCTTGCCGGCCAGGGCGCGCCCGAAGCCGCCCCGCAGCTGGCCTCGGCGCTGGCCTCGGCGCCCGATATCAATGGCCGCGTCGCCGTCGCCACCCGGATCGGCACGCGCCGCTGGGACATGCGCTTCATCAACGGCGTCACCGTCCGCCTGCCGGAAGATCCGGGCCTGGAGCCTGCCATCCAGCGGCTCGCCAAGCTGCAGGTGCGCACCGCGCTGACCCAGCGCCCCCTGGAGATGATCGACCTGCGCAGCCAGGGCCGCGTCTATCTCCGGCTTGCCGAATCCGCTGTTGAACCTGCCCCTGCCCGCGAGGCTGCCGAGAAAACCTGATGTCCGAACTCTCTTCCAAACGCCTCGCCCGTCTCAACGGCCGCTCCAGCGGCACGGTCGCTGCGCTGGACATCGGCTGCTCGAAAACCACCTGCCTGATCGCCCGTCCGGATACGGACAATCCGCGCCGGATGACCATCCTCGGCGCCGGACGTCAGCAGACACGCGGCTTCGCCGGCGGCACGATCACCGACATGGAAGGCCTGGAACGCTCCATCCGGCTCGCCGTCGAGGACGCCGAACGCGAAGCGGGCGAACCCATCTCCGAAGTCATCCTCGGCATCACCGGCCCGAGACTCTCGTCACGCCTGATTACGTCCAGCATCGACATCAGCGAACGCGTGATCACCGCAAAGGATGTCCGCCGCCTGCACAGCCAGGCCTTGACGCGTGCAGCCCAATCCCCTTCGCACCGCCAGGAAGACATCCTCTCTGCCTGGCCCGTGGTCTACACCATCGACAAGGCCGCTGGCCGCGTGCGCCAGCCAGTCGGCATGATCGCGGGCGTGCTGACCGTTAAGATGTCGATCGTTTCTGCCCCGCGCGCCATCGTGAAGAACCTCGTCGAATGCGTTGGCCGTGCGCATCTCGGCGTCCGCCAGATGGTCCCCTCGGCCATCGCCAGCGGCGCCGGTACGCTCATCGAAGACGAGATCGAGAACGGCGCCGTATGCATTGATCTCGGCTCCGGCGTCACCGCCGTCTCGGTGTATCTGCACGGCTCACCCGCCTGGCTCGGCCTCGTACCTGTCGGCGGGGCGCATGTGACGGCTGATATTGCGCAAGGCATCGGCACGACCTTTGCCGCAGCAGAACGCCTGAAGAGCGTTTACGGCACGGCCGACCTTGACGGCCCGGGCCTTGCCGAACGTATCGAGGCCCCCCGCCTCGGCGATGACGGACGCCTGCATGCTTCCCGGCTGGAGCGGGGCGAACTTGCACGGATCATTGCGCCGCGCATTGAGGAAATCTTCGAGATGACGCTGGACCTTCTCGCCCGCAGCGACGTGAAATCGGTTCTGCCGCAGCGCGTGGTACTGACCGGCGGTGCCAGCCAGCTGCCCGGGGTGCGCGAAGTGGCAAGCCGCATCCTCAAGACACCCATCCGTCTCGGTCGCCCGGTCCTTGCCGAAACTTTAGGCGAGCAACTGGCAACGCCTGCTTTTTCGACCGCTTCTGGCCTGCTACTCTATCCCGAGTTGGGGTTCACCGACGCTGCGCGGGCTGGCGTATCGTCATTGGAAACAGAGGCGGAGGGCGGCTCGGGACAGCTGAAGAGAGTGCTCTACTGGTTGAAAGAAAATTTCTGATCCCGGCAGCCTCCACTTAAGCGTTTTTTAGCGGCAGGCGCGCATTCTGCCCGCTCAAGCCAGCCCCGGCCGATGCAGACGCAGATTGAGGCGCAATGACCCAGGAACTTAAGCCGCGGATCCTCGTTTTTGGCGTGGGCGGAGCCGGTGGCAACGCCGTCAACAACATGATCGAGGCAAATCTTCAGGGCGTCGAGTTCATCGTGGCCAATACCGATGCGCAGGCCTTGTCGCGTTCGCGCGCCGAAAACACCCTTCAGCTTGGCCTCGGCACGACGTCCGGCTTGGGCGCCGGCGCGCGCCCCGAGATCGGCGCGAAGGCCGCAGAAGAATCCCTCGACGATATCCGCGCCCGCCTCGAAGGCGCCCACATGGTATTCATCGCCGCCGGCATGGGCGGCGGCACCGGCACCGGCGCTGCGCCGATCATCGCGCGCGCAGCGCAGGACATGGGCATCCTCACCATCGCCGTCGTCACCAAACCGTTCGGCTTCGAAGGCGCGCACCGCATGCGCCTCGCCGAGGAAGGCCTCGCGAAGATTCGCGGCCATGTCGACACGATGATCGTCGTGCCCAACCAGAACCTCTTCCGCATCGCCAATGACAAGACGACTTTTGCCGACGCCTTCCGCATGGCCGACGACGTGCTCTATTCCGGCGTGCGCGGCATCACCGACCTGATCGTCATGCCGGGCTTGATCAACCTCGACTTTGCCGACGTCAGCGCCATCATGCGCGGCATGGGTACGGCCCTGATGGGCATGGGCGAGGCGACCGGCGAAGCCCGCGCGCTCGAAGCCGCCAAGCGTGCCATCGACAACCCTTTGCTTGACGACGTCACCATCAGGGGTGCCAGAGGCGTGCTGGTCAACATCACCGGCGGCTATGACATGACGCTGTTCGAACTCGACGAAGCCGCCAACGAAATCCGCCGCGAAGTCGACCCCAACGCGAATATCATCCTTGGCTCTGCGTTCGACGCGAGCCTCGAAGGTCGTATCCGGGTTTCCGTGGTTGCCGCCGGCCTTGACGAGGCAACCCGCCGTCTGCCCGCCGTTCAGCCGATCGTCCCACGCGCGCTTGAAGCGACCCTGGTTGACGCCGCTCTTGCCGCCGATGATCAGGCACACGCGTTGGAAGACGAGGCAATGGCGGCCGAAGACGCCGAGATGCTTTCGGTTGCACCGGCCTACGACCCCGATGCCGACGACCGCCCGAAAATCGTGGCTCCGCCGCGCGTGGCCGCCACCCCCGTCGCCCCGGCCGCCGGAATCTTCTCGGAGCGCACCGACGCCCCTGCCCCGGAGCGTCCATCCCGCGACGGCGCGGCGCCGTCCTCCGGCTTTGCAAACCTTTTCGGCTGGCGCCGTCCAGCGCCGCAGGGCCAGAACGATTCAGCCCCCGGCGCGCGCGGGGCGGCCGCCAGCCCCCAGATCATCTCCTCCCCGGACGACCATCCGGAACCGGCCGCCTTCGATGACGCCGACCTGGAGATTCCAGCCTTCCTGCGGCGCTCGGCCAATCATTGAGCGCTTGTGTGGCCTTCGGGCGACACATTTCCAGTAGATTAAAGTCCTTGTTTTTCTGGGTGTTAGATCGAATTTCAGGCCTAATCTGTAACAAGCCGAAACATCGCGTGTTTTGAGCGCAGCAAGCAGGCAGGCCATCTAGTCTGTCATGGTTATGCGTTCCGGGCTGAAGGCTGAAACACACATGGCGCACGCGCGGCAGACAACGATTTCGCGCAAGGTCAGCTGCGCCGGGATCGGCGTACACTCCGGCGCGCGCGCGCGCCTGACGCTGCTTCCCGCCGCGGCCAACACTGGTATCCGCTTCATCCGCATCGACGCCCCGGCCGGCACCGGCGAAATTCAGGCACATGCCGACGCGGTCTCCGACACGCAGCTCGGCACCACGCTGTCCAACGAGCATGGCGTCTCGGTGGCCGTGGTTGAACACCTGCTCGCAGCCATCGCCGGCGTCGGGATCGACAACCTGCGCATCGAAATCGACGGCCCCGAAGTGCCGATCATGGATGGTTCTTCCTCGGTATTCTATGAATTGCTGATGCTCGCCGGTGAGAAAGCGCAAGGCGCAGCCCGTCAGCGCATCCGCATCCTGGAAACCATCGAAGTGCGCGAAGGTCCTAAACGCGCCGCGCTGTCGCCGTCGAGCGGCGACGTGCTGACACTGCGCGCCCGCATCGAGTATGAAGATCAGCATATCGGCGTACAGCAGATGGCGATGAAACTTGCGCCCGGCATGTTCGCCCGCGATCTCGCTTTTGCCCGCACCTACGGCTTCGCCCGCGATGTCGAGATGCTGCGCTCGATGGGCCTTGCCCGGGGCGGTTCGCTCGAAAACGCCGTCGTTATCGGCGATGACGGCGTGATGAACCCGGAGGGCCTCCGCATCGAGGACGAGTTCGTGCGGCACAAGATGCTCGACGCGGTGGGCGACCTGATGCTCGCCGGCGCTCCGATTGCCGGGGACTATGACGCTGTGCAGCCCGGCCATGGGCTTAACAACAAGCTGGTTTGCAAGCTGCTCGCCACGCCGTCTGCCTGGTGCTGGGAAGATGCGGGAACGCAGGCGGTCCGCGAAGACGTCCGCGCGGCTGTATGAATTCTCGTGAAGGCCTGAGTTGTGCCTAGGGAAAATTCCGCTCAAGCGGGCACCGGTTCAGCGCAAGCAACTTCGATAAATCAAAAACCTGGAGCACGCGATCTGATCCCATCAGATCGCGCTTTGCTTTAGCCCATCAGGCTCTGGTCGGCGGCGGCAAGATCGCCCGCTGCGAGACTGTCCACTTCTTCATCACCCCGGCCGGCCAGTGACCGGACAAGGGCCATCAGATGAGTGCGCACGCGCTCGTCTTCGATGCGGGAAAAGTTGCGGACAAGATCAATTACCGCGCGTGACGAGCCGCCTGCCGACTCGCTCTTCTCCGCTGCGCCGAAGAACCAGCCGGGCTGCACTTCCAGCACTTCAGCGATCTGGGCGAGCCGCCCGGCGCTGACACGGTTGGCACCGGTCTCGTATTTCTGAATCTGCTGGTAGGAAATGCCGAGTGCGTCGGCCAGCTGGTCCTGCGTCAGGCCAAGCAGTATCCGGCGGCGGCGCATGCGCTCTCCCACCTGGCGGTCGACTGTGTTCGCGTCGCTCAGTTTACGGCTGGTCATGATTCTAGCTCTTCTCGTCCACTTGCCCGGATCAGGGATTGCCTGTCACGGCTCCCGGGAATCCGGCGCGGACATCAGCAAAACACACGTAGGGCGATTGTGGAGCGTGGCAAGCACAATCTTCGCGTTTCGGCGAATTGGCGGCCTCCTGCGCCGCAAACCCTGCCATTCAGGCCTTGGAAAGGCAGGCGCATTCGCGCTAAGCAAACAGGGTAAATCGCACAAAGCCGCAGATACAGGCCGCTTCCCATGTCCAGACTGACACATCTTCCTCTGGCAATTGCCGCCTGCGCGCTGGTGCTTGGCGCCTGCCAGTCCACGCGGCGCAACACGGAACTCGCTTATGTCGAGCGCCCCGTGGAACAACTCTATAATCAGGCCGCTGCCGAACTCGATTCCCGCGACTATCAGAATGCCATCATTCTGTTCGAGGAAGTTGAGCGCCAACACCCCTATTCTGAGTGGGCGCGCAAATCGATGGTGATGTCGGCCTATGCGTCCTACAAGACGCGCGACTACACGACAGCCCTCGCCGCCGCCGAGCGCTACCTCGCGCTGCACCCGGGCGGCTCGGAAGCCGAATATGCCTATTACCTGACAGCGCTCTGCCACTTTGACCAGATTGTCGATGTCGGCCGCGATCAGGCGATCACCGAACGCGCCCGCACTGCGCTGAACGACATTATCCGCCGTTTTCCGGAAAGCGAGTATTCCAAGGATGCCCGCGTCAAGCTCGACATGGTCAACGACCAGCTGGCGGGCAAGGAGATGACCGTAGGTCGCTGGTACCTGCGCTCGAACCAGACGCTGTCTGCCGTCAACCGTTTCCGCAACGTCGTCGAAAACTATCAGACTACGAACCATGCGCCGGAAGCCCTGCACCGCCTTGTCGAGGCCTACCTGACTCTCGGCCTCAAGGATCAGGCGCTCGCCGCTGGCGCTACGCTCGGATACAACTATCCCGACAGCGACTGGTACAAGATGAGCTACCGGTTGCTGACCAACGAAGGTGTCGACGTCGAAGCTGTCAGCGCCTCCGAGCGCCGCACGCTGCTGGAGCGTCTTATACCCGGCGGAAATTGATCTGCTCCCGGATTATCCGGGAATCAGATTTCTCCGATCAGTTCGAGCCACTGGGCTTCGGTCATTGTGCGCACGCCGAGGCTCTCCGCCTTGGCGAGTTTCGAGCCCGCGCCCGGCCCGGCCACCAGGATATCCGTCTTCGCCGACACTGACCCCGCGACCTTGGCGCCAAGCGCGCTGGCGCGCGCCTTCGCTTCGTCGCGCGTCATCCGCTCAAGTGTGCCGGTGAAAACGACGGTCTTGCCGGCGACCGGACTGTCCGTCGCGGCCGGTATTTCATCCTCGACCTCGATTTCGGCGAGCAGCGCGTCCAGCATGGCGCGGTTGTGCGGCTCCGCCTGGAACTGGATCAACGCCTTGGCTGCGGCGTCGCCGATGCCATCAATTCCCGTCAGGTCCAGGTAGCCTTCGCTGCCCGCCCCCCCTTCTGCAGCGCGCGCAACAGCGTCCCAGAAAGCCTGCCAGCTGAGAAATCCGCGCGCAAACTGTCCCGATGTCGTCTGTCCGACATGCCGGATGCCAAGCCCGTTGAGGAAGCGGGCAAACTCGGGCTTGCGGCGTGCATCGATCGCCGCAAAAAGCTTCTTCGCCGACGCCGCGCCGAACCCTTCCCATTCCTCCAGCAGCGGCAGGCCTGCGGCTTCAATATTCGTCCGGAGACGGAATATATCCTGCGGCGTGCTTAATATGCCTTTATCATGAAACAGCTCGATCTGCCTGGCGCCGAGGCCGTCAATGTCGAGCGCCTTGCGCGAGACGAAATGCTTCAGCCGCTCGACCGCCTGCGCCGGGCAGATCAGTCCGCCCGTGCAGCGCCGGCGTACGTCCACTTCGCCGGCCTCGTCGATCTCGCGCAACGCCGCCGAGCCGCAGGCCGGGCAAACCTCCGGCATGGCCCAGCCCGGCCCCTCCCCCGCCTTGACGACGCGGAGCACTTGCGGGATCACATCGCCCGCGCGCTGGATCTCGACGACATCGCCAGGTTTCACGCCGAGGCGCGCGATCTCGTCTTCATTGTGCAGCGTGGCGTTAGAGACGACCACGCCGCCCACGGTCACCGGCTCCAGACGCGCGACCGGGGTCAGCGAGCCGGTCCGCCCGACCTGAATATCGATTCCGATAAGCGTCGTCGTCGCCTTTTCGGCCGGAAACTTGTGCGCAATCGCCCAGCGCGGTGCCCGGCTGACAAATCCCAGCCGTTGCTGCCAGTCGAGCCGGTCAACCTTGTAGACGACCCCGTCGATATCATAGGGCAGACCCGCGCGCTGCGCCTCGATTTCCCGGTAGTTAGCAAGGATATCCTCGACCGTCAGGACACGGACCATCAGTGGATTTATGACAAAGCCCCATTCGGCCAGTTTTCGAACCGCACCGGACTGCGTGTCTGCGAAAGGCTCGCTGACCGCGCCCCAGGCATAGGCGAAGAATCGCAGGGGCCGCGATTTCGTGATCTCGGTATCGAGTTGGCGCAAGCTCCCCGCTGCCGCGTTGCGCGGGTTTGCGAACACCTTGCGGCCCGCCGCGCCTTCGCGCGCGTTCAGCGCCGCAAAGTCATCCTTCGCCATGTATATCTCGCCGCGAACCTCAATCGAGACCGGCCAGTCCTCGCCCGCGAGCTTCGCCGGAATGTCTCCCAAAGTGCGCGCATTTGCGGTCACATCCTCGCCGGTTTGCCCGTCGCCGCGTGTCGCCGCGCGCACGAGCTTTCCTTTCTCATAGGTGAGGTTGAGGGACAGGCCGTCGATCTTCGGCTCGGCGGTAAGGGCGAGTTCGGCCTCCTCTCCGAGACCGAGAAAGCGGCGGATGCGCGCGGCGAAATCCGCCACATCCTCCTCCGCAAAGGCATTCTCGAGGGAAAGCATGGGGACGCCGTGCCGCGCCTTGGCGAAGCCGTCTCCGGCTTCAGCGCCGACCTTGAGCGACGGGCTGTCCTCCCGCTTCAACTGGGGAAAGCGCACCTCGATTTCGGCATTGCGTAAGCGCAGCGCGTCATACT
The DNA here is from genome assembly GCA_038251755.1 of Caulobacterales bacterium. Lineage (GTDB taxonomy): Bacteria > Pseudomonadota > Alphaproteobacteria > Caulobacterales > Hyphomonadaceae > Hyphomonas. The sequence continues at coordinate 19,866 of JBBSAZ010000002.1, read as the reverse complement.
CGGCGTCCGTCAGCGCCGGCGCGTCATTCTGATAATAGGCCGCGTCGGCGTCCGCGATCTCCCGCGCGAGGCGCGCAAGTTCTACCGCTGCCTCCTGCTCGGTCAGCGCGCTGGCAGGTATACCGCCGCTCATGCATCCTCCAACAACCTCCCGGCTGCGGCCCGCGCCTCATCGGTGATTTCGGCGCCGGACAACATGCGGGCAATTTCTTCCTGCCGTGTCCCCGCATCTAGCGTGATCAGCCGCGTCCCGCCAGCCTTCGCCGACTTTTCAACAAGCCAATGCGCATCCGCTGCCGCTGCGACCTGCGGACTGTGCGTGACCGCCAGAACCTGGCGCGACGCCGAGAGCCGCACCAGCCGTTCGCCGATGGCGGCCGCGACCGCTCCGCCGACCCCCTGATCCGCTTCGTCGAAAATCAGCGTGCCGGCGCTGCCCGCTTCCGCCAGCGCACATTTCAGCGCCAGCGACACGCGCGCGAGTTCGCCGCCGGATGCAACCTTGCGCAGCGGCCCGAAACCCGCGCCCGTGTTCGTCTCGGCTTCAAATTCGGCGCGCTCAGCCCCTGTCGCCCCGGCTTCATCCGGAGGCAGCGGCGTCAGTGCGACCCGGATGGTCGCCCGCCCGAGTTTCAGCGGCGCAAGCTCAACGGCAATCGCCGCTTCAAGCCGCGCCGCCGCCGCCCGGCGCGCCTCGCTCAAGGCATGGGCTGCACTGTGCCAGCGCGCCTCGGCGGCGCGTTCCACCTTGCGAGCGGCAGCAATGCCCACTTCCCCGGCCTCGACCAGTTCCAGCCGAGCGGCCAGCGCATCCCATTGTACGTTAAGCGCGTCCGGGTCGCAGGTAAGCTTGCGTCCCATGGCGCGCAGCGCAAACAGCCGCGCCTCAACCCCGTCAAGATCGCCCGCGTCAATCGGCATCCGCTCCAGCCGCGCAATCGCACTTTCGGCTTCGCGCATTTCGATCATCGCACGTTCGATCGCCTCACACGCCGCCTTCGCTGCTTCCGGTAAAGCGCCGGTCGCGCCGTCAAATCCCGGTAACCTGCAGATCCGCTCCGCCGCCCGCGAAGCCTTGGACAGAGCCGTCTCCGCATCTGCGGCCGCCAGCGCCGTGGTCGCCTCGGCCACCGCCTCCAGCACGCGCTCGGACTGCATCAGCTGCGCGCGCTCCGCCGTCAGCCGCGTCGCCTCGCCCGGCTGCGGCCCAAGCTTTTTCAGCTCCGCAACGGTCTCCTGCAGCCAAGCCTGCGCCTCAGCCGCTGATTGCGCTTCGGCCTCCAGCGCGGCGCGCGCCTCCCGTGCCTCCATCCGGGCGGTATGCGCCGAAGCGCAGGCTGCCAGCAGCGCCTCATTGCCCGCAAACTGATCCAGCAAGCGCCGGTGCGCCGCAGGGCGGAGCAGGCTTGAGGCGGCATGCTGGCCGTGCACTTCCACCAGCAGCTCGCCCGCCTCCGCCAGCAGCGCGGCGCTGACCGGCTGATCGTTGATGAACGCCCGCGCGGGCCCTTCCGATCGGACCAGGCGTTTCAGCGTCAGCGTCTCGCCGTCTTCAGCCGCGACGCCTTGCGCCGCCAGCAGCGCCCAGACCGGATGGCTCGCGGATGGCGCAAACTCCGCCGCCACGCTCGCCTGCGCCGCGCCGTGCCGGATCACCGACCGGTCCGTCTGCCCGCCGAGCGCCAGCGAGAGCGCATCCAGAATGATCGATTTGCCTGCACCGGTTTCCCCGGTCAGCGCGGTGAACCCTTCGCCCGGCGAAAGATCGAGCCGGGAAATGAGCACGAAGTCACGGATGGAAAGAGACAGCATCATGCCGTCCGGTTTATCACAGGAACAAATACGGAACAAACGGAATCTTGCTTGCCACCTGCGACGCGTTGCATTCATCTGAGTCATGCGCGGATTGCGGCCAGGGGAGACGGGGTGGAGGCAGCCAGAATCCTGATCACCGGACTCCGCTGGGCCGCCCTGGCGCTTATAGCGGCGTTGATCTGCGGCTTCTGGTATCTCGGCGCAGCCTGGCTGTCGGGCGCGCTGCCGCTCGCGGGCAAGACGGCGCATCTACCGCCCGCAAAGCCCGCCGCCTATCTCTGCGAGGCCGCCTTCCATACCGACATCGCCCTGCCCCTCGACGGCGAGGTGATCAACTGGCGCAAGGAATTCCGCGGCCTGATCCCGGACTACCTGCCCCGCGATACATATCTCCTGTTCGGCTGGGGCGACTCGGTCTTCTTCACCAAAGTTCTGTACCCGGAGGATTTGACCGCCACCCGCGCCCTCTCGGCGCTGGCGGGGATGAACCCCGTCGCGATGCGGATCGTGCCTGTCTACGGCTCGGATGTGCGCAGCGTCTGCAAGCCGCTGCGCGGCGGGCAGGACACGAAATCCGTGCTGATCGACGAAATCCTGAAAAGCCTGAAGAAGGACGCCGAAGGCGCCTACCGCCCCATCGAGACCACTGTGCCCGGTGAACTCCTGCTCTCCGCCAGAGGCCGCTACAGCCCATTCAACACCTGCAACCAATGGACTGCCACTGCCCTAGGCAAGGCGGGGTTGCCGCGTGCCGCGTTCGCCCCATTCGCCTGGAGCGTCACCGAGCCGCTCGACGGTATAAAAGGAAATGACAAGGATGACTGACAGCGAAACGCGCCCCTGCCCGGACTGGTATGCAAAACCTCAGCTCGGCATCTTCATCCACTGGGGTATCTTCACCATTCCCGCCTGGGCCCCGCGCGGGCGCGCCATCCATGAACTGGTCGGCGATGCTTACGACATGAGCGCTGTGCTGACCCCCTATTCGGAATGGTACGAGAATGCCATGCGCGTCGAAGGCAGCCCCACGCGCGCGCGACACAAGGCGCTGTACGGCGACAAGCCGTTCACGGACTTCCGCCCTGAATTCGACGTTGCCGCAGAAAGCTTCGATGCGGACGCCTGGGCGGACTTCTTCGTCGACTGCGGCGCGACCTACGTCGTCTTCGTCACCAAGCATCATGACGGCTACTGCCTCTGGCCCACCGATGTGCCGAACCCGCACCGCCCCGGCTGGAACACTGCCCGCGATTTCACCGGCGAACTCGCAGACGCCGTCCGCGCGCGCGGACTGCGCTTCGGCGTCTACTATTCCGGCGGGCTCGACTGGACATTTCGAAATACGCCGATTGCCAATATTGGCGATATGTTCGCCTGCGTGCCCACCGAGGCGGACTACCGCGCCTACGCCCTCGCACAGGCCAAGGAACTGATCGACCGCTACAAGCCGTCTGTCTTCTGGAACGATATATGCTGGCCGGATGTGGAGGGCGTCATCGCACTCCACGACTATTACTACGCTGCGGTGCCAGACGGGGTGACTAACGACCGCTGGCTCGCCACCTCGGACTGGTTCACCTCGCTGCGCGATTCCGAGACCCGCGCCAGCTTCAACGCCATGCTGAAAGCCCGCACCGCCGGCGGCCAGCAGGAAGAGACCCCTGCCCCGTTCGGTGACTTCCGCTGCGTGGAGTTCGGCCTTGGAGCCATTCCCAAGGAGCAGAAGTGGGAATCCTGCCGCGGTCTAGGCCTCGGCTTCGGTTACAACACCGACGAGCTACCCGAAGACTTTCTCGATGCGCAGGGTCTGATTGATCTCTATACTGACGTTACCTCCAAGCGCGGCAACCTGCTGATCAATATCGGCCCCCGCGCCGATGGCTCGATCCCGGAGTTACAGTCCGCGCCGCTGCTGGCGCTCGGCAAACACCTGGGCCGATGACACGGCTGCAGAAATTTCTGCTCGCCTTCCTGCCGGCGCACCGGCGCGCAGAAGCCGAGGCTGAATCGCGCCAGTGGGAAATCATCTGCGCCGCCTGCGGCCACGCTACATCCATCTGGGACATGGGCGGCGTGCGCTACAGGGGCGGCGGGCGCCCACTCACCTGGGGCCGATGCAAGGTCTGCGGAAAGCGCGGCAAGCACCGGGTCGTCAAACAGACCGCGCCCTAGCCCGTCCGCTTCGTCTCTGGCATCCGCTCGACCACGACTGCCACGGGCTTGCGCCGTGCGCCGTGCCGGCCTTTGAAGCGCACCGTCTCGCCGACGCGCGGCGCACGCTTGAAGTCTGCCGCCTGGAAGCGGACATGCCCTTTCACCCGGTCGCAGCGGATATAGCCAAAGTCGCGCTGGCGATCATAATGGATCACGTTGCCGGAAACCCATTCCTCCGGATCCAGGTCCGGCGCTGCGCCTGCCGCCGCTTTCGCCTGCGGTTTGCCCACAGCCGGTTGGCCCGAAACGGTTCTGGACACCGGCGTTGTCGGCGCTCGTTTCTTGCCAAAAGCCGTCAGCATCATCACGACCGGCACAACAAAACAGACCGCGATCACACCGGCGACTGCCGCCAGCTTCGCGCCGTCGCTCCACGCCGCCGGCAACAGGTCCATTGCTCGCCCGAGCATCGTTTCAAGTTCCAAGACAGCCTCCCTAAAGCTGCCCTTTGTTAGGAGACTCGCGCCTGTCCACCTAGACCGGCGCGCGCATCTGCCTTGGGGAAATCAGCCGCTGCCTCAAATTCGGGCACACGCCGCCTTCAGCCAGTCCTTGACCTCGCCCTCAAGCTTCCGGCTCAGCAATTTCCAGACGCGCTTGTGGTAGTCGTTTACATAGACCCGCTCCTCTTTCGAGAGCAGTTTCACGTCGATCAGCCGCCGCGCGAGCGGCGCAAAGGTCAGGCATTCAAAGCCCAGCATCGGGATTTCGCCGCCCGGAATATCGGCCGCAGGTGTCACGTATTGCAGGTTCTCGATCCGGATGCCGTACTCGCCCGCCTTGTAGAAGCCTGGTTCGTTGGAGACGATCATCCCCGGCGTCATCGGCACGGCGTTCCACACTTTCGCGATTCTATGCGGGCCTTCATGCACGCCGAGATAAACGCCGACGCCGTGACCCGTGCCATGCTGGTAATCCAGCCCGGCCTGCCACAGCGCATGGCGTGCCAGAATGTCGAGATGCGTGCCGGTCGTCCCCGCCGGGAAGCGCACCATCGCGAGCGCGACATGCCCCTTCAGCACCAGCGTGTAATGCTTGATCATGTCCGCTGAGGGCTGACCAATCGGCACGGTTCGCGTCACGTCCGTGGTACCGTCGAGGTACTGCCCGCCGCTATCGATCAGGAACAGAGAGCCGCGTTCCAGTTTCCGGTTCGACGCGGTGGAGACGCGGTAGTGCGGCAGCGCCCCGTTCGGCCCTGCGCCGGAAATCGACGGGAAGGACAGGTCATTCAGGTTGCCGAGGTCCTCGCGGAATGCCTCCAGCTTCATGACCGTGTCGATCTCGGTCACCTCGCCGCTCTGCGCCTCGGTATCCAGCCAGTGCAGGAAGCGCGTCAGCGCCACGCCGTCGCGGATATGGGCCGCCGCCGTGCCCTTGATCTCCGCCGCGTTCTTGCACGCGCGCGGCAGGGCGACGGGATCGCGCTGGCGCAGGATTTTCGCGCCCGACGCCGCCAGGCGGTCAAAGAACCAGGCCGAGGCCACATCCGGATCGAGGCTCACCGTCTTGCCCGAGAGGGCGCCAAGCCCGTCTTCCAGCTGCGACAAGGGTCGCAGCGTGACGGTATTGCCGAGATGCCGGCGCAGCGCGCCGTCCGTCTTCGCCTCGTCGATGAAAAGCTCTGCCGAACCGTCCGTATACAGAATGGCGCGGCCCAGCGGCAGCGGCGTACAGCTCACATCGCCGCCGCGAATATTGAACGCCCAGGCGAGCGAGGCCGGCGAAGTCAGCACGGCGGCATCTGCCCCGTCGCGTGCCAGCTGCGCGCCCACGGCTTCCAGTTTGTCGGTATGCGAGGCGCCCGCATGCTTGACCGCGTGCGGCACGACCTTTTCCATCGGCTGTGGCGGGCGGCCTTTCCAGGCCTTGTCGATCGGGTTCTCGGTGACCGCGACCAGCAGGCATCCCGCCTTCGCCGCTGCCGCGCCCAGCGCCGCCACATCGTTCGGGCTCATCAGGCGCGGATCATAACCGACCCGTTTGTCCTTGAGTTGCTGCTTCGCCAGCCAGCCGAACGCGCCTGGATCGGGAATGCCTTCCACGACCACCAGCGCCGCGTCCGTCTGGTCCGCAGCCTGCAGGGTGTAGCGCCCGTCGGCGAACAGAACCGCCGTGTCGGTGAACACGAAGGCGGCCCCGAATGAACCGGTGAACCCGGTCGCCCAGGCGAGACGCTCATTGGCGTCCGGCAGGTATTCATTCTGGTACTCGTCGTCATGCGGCACATAGAGGCCGTCGAGGCCCTGCGCAGCGAGTTCACGGCGGAGGAGCGGAAGATGGGTCCGGCCGTCTTGCGGCCCGCCCTTGATATCGAATGTCTGTCTCATGTCCCTCTCTTAACCCGGTGCGGCGCCGCCGGAAAGCAAGTGAGCTATGCAATGTTTCATAGCAAATCCGCGCCTGCCATACTGTTTTGTTTACCCGCGACCCTATATAGGGCGCACACGGACGAATGCTGCACCGCAGCAATACAAGGTAGACAAGGTATTAACATGAAATTCGACTTCAACATTCGCCCCGCAGCCGCAATCCCGGCTGCAGAGGCCCTCCGCCCGCTTCAGGTCAATGAAGTGGCCGCTTCGCCGCGTCTTCCGGCCCGTCCCGGCTCGCCGGTTTCGGAGCTCAGCCTGCTGACGCGCCGCCAGTCCCGCCTCGCCCGCCGCGCCACGCGGTAAACGGCCCGTCCGCTGTCCCGGCTTGTCCGGCGCCAGCGCCCCGCATCGCAGACCGGCGCGCCTCCCCCTTCCTTACGCGCTGGTGCGATCCCCTCGCCGCCCATCCCCTCCCCGGGATGCGGCGGGGAGGGTCCTACCCCTTCTTCGCAAACACCAGCGTCGACCAGCCGTCGCGCTTGATCTTGCGCTGGAACAGCATGCCGTGGCCCTCGAATGCCGCGCGGACAGGGCCTGCCTGATGGTGAAGAAGGCCTGAGAGAATGATCGCCGCACCCGGCGCTGCGAGGCGCTGGATTTCCGGCGCGAGGCCGATCAGCGGCTTCATGAGGATGTTCGCGAACACCGTGTCATACGGCCCCAGCCGGCGCATGTTCGGCGTGTTCGCCCCCCGTACATGGTGAACGAAGAACCGGCTCACCTTGTTCTTGCGGGCGTTCTCGCGCGCAACGAACACCGAGTCCCGGTCAATGTCGCTCCCCGTCGCCAGTTCCGCGCCGACCTTCAGCGCCGCGATCGCCAGCACGCCGGAGCCGGTGCCGAGGTCCAGCACCCGGCCGACCTTCCGCCGCCGGCGCACATCCGCCAGTGCCAGCAGGCAGCCGAGCGTGGTGCCATGATGGCCCGTGCCGAACGCCGGCCCCGCCTCGATCAGCACCGCCGTCTTGCCCGGCGAGGTCGCGGCAAGCGCATGGCTGCCGACCACGACGAACCGCCCGGCATTCACCGGCGGCAGGCCTTCCAGCGACAGCGTCACCCAGTCGCGCTCGACGATCTCCTCGATCCGCGCGGTCAGTTCCGGCGCCGCCTCGGTGATGAGTGCGACGCATTCCTCAGCCTCTTCCAGCGTTTCGGAAAAGGCATCGAGCCGCCAGGCCCCGCGCGCATCTTCCTTGGAATCGACGGCGCCGGCCGGCGACGGGTCGGCCCAGGCCAGCGCGTCCCAAGCGGTCTCGATCGGCCCGCGCGGGCCCTTTGCGGTGATCTGATACATGGCGCGGGCGTTAGCAGGGCGCTGCGCACTTTGGAAGGGCGCCGCCTTCCTGAAGCGGAATTAACGCAACCCCTCTGCCGTGCAGGCGTTGTACCTGTATCTGCAACACAAGCATCGGAGCAATCTCATGCCTACTACTACTGGACACACCACCGCCATCCGCGCCACCCGCGCCATTGGCACCAGCGTCTACAACACGCAGGGCGAGAAGATCGGCAAGGTCGAAGACGTCGTGCTGAACAAGACCGACAACTCGATCATGTTCGCTGTTGTCGGCTTCGGCGGCTTCCTCGGAATGGGCGAGAAGTATCACCCAGTCCCCTGGTCGGCGCTCGATTATAGCGACGACCGAGATGGGTATGTCGTGCCGTATACCAAGGAGCAGCTTCAGGCCGCCCCCGCCGACGATATCAAGGCGCTGACCCGCGATGACGGCCAGGCGACCCGGGACTCGACCTACAAATACTACAAGGTCGCGCCTTACTGGATGTAACGTCCCTTAAAGGCCTGCGCGGAAGGCGGGAGCTCCCAGGGCCCCCGCCTTTTCGTTTTCTGCTGGCCTACTCCGGATAACCGGCCTCGCGCCGTAGCCGCGCCTGGAACCACGCCACCGCGCCTTCATGACGGGGCGATAGCGGCCCCGCCCTGTAGATTCCGCCGGTCAAGTTCAGGTGCACGATCTCGCACATCTTCACGTCCTCGTCCGTCACGGCATCCGACAGTTTCAGCATATCTTCGAGCTCGGCGCCGCGCGCCGGATCAAAGAAATAGAGATAGTCGAGCCGCGTCTCGTCCGGCCCCACCGGCGAGATACGCTCCATCATTACGCCGTGCTCATAGAGATTGATGCCGAGCCACGGCCAGGCCCAGGCCCAGTAGCCCGAATACACATTGTCCGCTTTGCGGGACGGCGCGCGGTGCACCGCGATCTCGCCTTCCATGTGGACCGTGTAGTTCGCCGAATCGATCTCCGCATCAAGCCCCGGATGGATCAGCGGCACATGATAGCCCTCGAGATAATTCTCGACATAGGCCTTCCAGTCACACTTGATGGTGTGGGAGCGCCGCAGCACAAACGGCTGCACACGTTCATCCGTCCACGATGCATCCACCGGCGCCATCATCTGCGCAATGGGCGGGGCCGCGTCGCTGAGCGTGACAAACAGGAACCCCCGCCAGGTCTCCAGCCGCACCGGCGTCAGCCCATGCGCGCGCGGATCAAACCCCTCCGCCGCGCCAAAATCCCGCGCCGATTGCAGCCGCCCTTCGAGGGTGAACCGCCAGCCATGATACGCGCAGGTGATCGCCCCGTCGCATTGCCCCTGCGCCTCGGTCGCCAGCGGTCCGGCCCGGTGCGGGCAGACATTGTGGAACGCGCGCACTGCGCCGTCCGTGCCGCGCACCGCCAGCACGGAACGGCCCGCCAGCTCATCCGTCAGGAAATCCCCCGCCGCCTTCAGCATGTTCTCATGCCCGATCAGCCGCCAGGATTTCGCGAACACGGTCTCTCGTTCCAGCGCAAAAATTTCCGGCCGCCCGTAGAGCGATGGATCGAGCGCCCGCAGCGGTTTAGTCATCCGGTTCTCACCCATCCTCGTGCCCCGCCCCGCGCCAGGAGGTCACCTGAGCGCAAAGGCCCCGCGCCTGCAAGCCCGGCCATTTTTCGCTTTGCCCCTTTAACTTGAGGGGGAAAGCGACTATCTGTTTATCGATAAGAATGAGGAGCCCAACCGGGATTGCCATGTATACGACCGAAGACCAGATCCTGATCGAAAGCCGCGTCGCGAACGAGAAAAAGAGCGCAGGCGCTGCCTATTTCCTCTGGTTCTTCCTCGGTTTCGTCTCGGCGCACCGCTTTTATTTGGGCAAACCGGTCACAGCCATTCTACAAATCCTCTCATATTTTATCATTATCGGCTTCGTCTGGTGGCTCGTGGACCTCTTCCTCATCCCCGGCATCATCCGCGACAAGATGGACGAAACCCGCGGCCGCTTCGCCCGTGAGATGCGCCGCTACGCTTACTGAACCTTCTTGCAGCCCGCCCTTTCTGCTTGACATAATATTTCTATAATATTAGAAATATTCCTATCGCAAGAAAGGAATGCCGCATGTCCGAATTCGACCGTCCCAAGGGCCTCGCCAGCGCTCTCTGTTATGTCGATCCCAATGCCGCTTTCCTCTGGCTGGAGGAGGCGTTCGGCTTCGAGCCCTACATGGTGCTGCTCGACGAAAATGACAAAATCGCCCATTCGGAAATGTCGTTCGGCACCGGCTTCATCATGGTCGGCAGCGAATGGTCTGCCGATCACAAGAGCCCGAAGAATCTCGGCGGCAAGAATACGCAGACTGTCCACGTCCAGCTCGGTAAGGGCGAGGACATTAACGCGCATTGCGCCCGCGCCCGCAAAGCCGGGGCCGAGATTCTGCAGGAGCCGGACACGCAATTCTACGGCGACCGCACCTACCGCGCCCGCGACCCCGAAGGCCATATCTGGACCTTCGGCGTCACCGTCATGGACATGGCCGCCGCCGACTGGGACAAGGCCTCTGGCGGAACCCTCCGTACACAGACGCGCCTTTGAAGGCCCGCCCGGATCTTGACGCCGCGCTGACGGCCCTCGCCGACGCTGACCGGCGGCGGGCCATCGAACTCCTCGGCAAGGCGCCGCGCCGCGCGGGCGAACTCGCCGAGGCCCTCGGCCTGCCCGCCCCCGCGATGAGCCGCCATCTGCGCATCCTGAAGCAAGGCGGCCTCGTCGAGGAGGCGCATCCCGAATTCGATGCCCGCGTGCGCATCTATACGCTCAAGGAGGGCGGCATGGCCGATCTCAAACTCTGGCTGGCCGAGACCGAGAAAGTCTGGGCTGCGCAGCTGACCTCCTTCAAGGCGCACATAGAGAAGAAGCGCCCGTGAGCGCTGTCCTTGTCGCCATCCGTGTGCCGGCCAGGCCGGATGAGACGTTTGATGCGTTCACGGATGATATCGGCCTCTGGTGGCGCCCCAGCGCCCTGTTCCAGCTGACCCCGCGCGGTGACGGGACGCTGAGCTTCGAGAACCGCGAACGCCTGATAACCACGCTTGCGAATGGCAAGGTATTCGAAATCGGCCGCGTCACTGCCTGGGAGCGCGGCGCCCGCCTCGCCTTCACCTGGCGGCAGGCGACCTTCACGCCCGATCAGATCACCTCCGTCGAAGTCACCTTCCGGGCTGTGGGCGAAGACACCCGCGTCACCGTCACCCATCGCGGCTGGGATAGCATTCCGCAGGAGCATGTCGCCCGCCATGGCTTCCCGCTTCAGGCGACGCAAGGCCACCTCGCCAATGCCTGGCGCGCCGGTCTCGCGGCACTGGCTGCGCGGCTCACACCTCGATGAAGCGCGGCGCGTAGGAAACCGGGAAGTTTACCGACCGCGCGATGAAACAGACCTTGTGGATCTGTTGGTGAATGTCCTCGGCCTTCACAAGGTCCGCCCCGCGCGCCAACTTGATCACGGGCCTGAGCGTCGCCGAAAGAAAACGCCCCGCGCCGCCCGGTCCTGCCTCACCCACGCCGACAGGCTCATCCCGGTAGTCATGCACCACAATGCCCGCATCGCTGGCATAGTGCAGGTACCAGAGCATGTGACACGCGGAGAGCGAGGACAGCAGCATGTCCTCCGGATTGGGGCGCGACGGGTCGCCGCCAAGCAGCGGATCATTCGAGCACGCGATCACCGGCTTGCCGGGCGTCTCCACCTGCCAGGTCCGGTCGTAGGCCTTGTAGTGCGCCGTGCCCTCTCCCCGGTTTCCGGTCCAGGCAACCGTGGCTGTATAGTCGTGCGTTTTCATGCGGGGTCTCCTTCAGTGCCTGCCGGATAAATCTCGCTGAACCGCGCCCACAGCGCGGGACGCGTCGTCTGGAAGCTTTCCACCACCAGCGCGTCCTCCGCCGCCACCGCGTCGGCGGCCGCATATTCGGTCCAGATATGCGAGGTCGCAATCGCCCAGGTGCTGTCGTCCAGCGTCCCGGCGCAGAGGATGACAAGGTCCGGCGCCACTTCCGGCAGGTGCCACATCCGCGTGCCGCACGCCGCGCAGCGTTCGATGTTGATCCTGTTTCCGCTGCCGCCCGTCCGCCGGAACGTGTCACGGGCGCCGCCGCTGATGTCCAGCGCGTCTTTCGCCACGTGCAGAAACAGGCCGAACGGTCCGCCCGAGAGACGCTTGCAATCATCGCAATGGCAGGCGTTGACCGCCTTCGGCTTTGCGGTGACCGCATAGCGTACCGCGCCGCAATGACACCCGCCCTGCATCGGCAGTTTCGGTAGGGGCGGGCGGGTGACGGCGATGTGTTTCATGCCGCCCAGATTATGCCGCACACCGGGCCTAAGCAATGAGTCCGGCATTGACGCCGCCTGCGCTCCGGAGAACAGTTCGCCCATGAAACGCGCCCTTGCCCTTACCGCGCTCGCCCTCGCTGCCTGTGGCAGCGTTCCCGCTTCCCTTGCCGCAGCGCCCGCCTTGCCGGCGGTTTCAGACGTGCCCGCCTGGCGCGCCGTCGCGCCGGAAAACCTGATCCTGATGGAAGTGCCGACAGGCACGGTCGCGATCGAGCTGTTCCCCGAAGCCGCCCCGGTGCATGTCGCGCGGCTGCGCGAACTCCTCGCCGAGGGCTTCTATGACGGCGAGTATTTCTACCGCGTCATCGACGGCCACGTCGCCCAGGCCGGGCGCGAGTTCGAGATGGCCTCGAAAGCCTGGCAGCCGGTGCCCTTCGAAGCCGAACGCGCGGTTTCTGCCGATGGCTTCACACCGCTGGGCAACGGCGACCTGTTCGCGCCTGAAGCCGGACACCGCGCGGGCTTCGCCGTTGGCCGCGACGGGACGCAGGAATGGCTGATGAACTGCCCCGGCGCCCTAGGCATGGCGCGGGATGACGCGCCGGACACCGGCAACACCGAAATCTACATTCCCCTCCAGCCGCGTCGCTACCTTGACCGCAACTATACCATCTTCGGCCGCGTCATCGCCGGCATGGAACATATCCACCGCCTGCCACGCGTTGATCCGCTCACGGAAGAAGAGACGAACGCCCTGTTCGGTGAGGACGAACCCCTCGCCTACCAGATGTCGCAGTACCGCCGCTCGAAGAACGAATACAACGTCATCACCTCCGCCAAATTCGCCTCAAGCCTCCCGGAGGCCGAACGCCCCGCCTATGAAGTGATGGATACCGCCTCCGCCGACTGGGCCGCCCTGAAAGAGTCCAAGCGGGACTATTCCGGAATCGCCGCCTTCATCGCGCCGCCGGTGAACCAGCTGGACATTTGCTCACCGCCGGTGCCGGCGCGGAAAGTGAACGAGTAACGCGGCCCCTCGCCCATCCCCGCGCAGGCGGGGATCTGATGAGGCGCGCGCCTGACCCGGCCCCTGCCCGAGCGGGGGCGCGCGGATTTTGAGCAGCGGGGCTGGATGCCGGCAACCTTACGCATTTATAATCTGTACCATTTCCTACAGGATTCAGGGCTTTAGCCTTGCCCTGCCCCATAGAGCCGCGAAAGGCGCAAGACCCTGCCTTGCCAGTTTCAAGGCGCCATAGTTTCGTCAGATTTCGGCGAGGCGGAAGGCTGCGGGGCAAGTGACAATGGCGTTCGAAGGCAAGGCACAGGTCGCGGAGAAGCCCGCGGAATTTGAAGCGCGTCAGACCGGGCGGCGCTGTTTCGTCATCCTCCCCTACGCGGCGCCGAGCACACCGGACGGGCCGGTGATCGACTTCGACGCGGTGTTCCACGAGATCATCCAGCCGGTCGCCGAGGACCTTGACCTCGACTGTATCCGCTCCGACCGGGTCAGCCGTTCCGGCCTGATCCACCGCGAAATGGTCGAGAACATCATCGATTCCGATGTCGTGATCGCCGACATCTCGCTCGGTTCGCCGGACATCTTCTTCGAGCTCGGCATCCGCCAGGCGGCGCGGCGCGCGGGCACGGTCGTGATGTGTCACTCCGGAACCGGCGAGGATTTCAACATCACCGGCGTGCGCGCACTGGACTACGAACTGCCGCCCGAAGGCGCACCGGCCCGCGCGCAGATCCTGGCCGATTGCCGCGCGCTCCTGCGCACACATATCAAGAACAGCCTCGACAACCGGGCAACGGATTCGATCGTCCACTCGCTGATCCCCGGCATCAATATCCGCCTGCCGGATCGTCCGCTCCCGGAGCGCCGGTATCATATCTACAAGCTCGGCCTCGCCGGCATGACCGGCCCGAAAGCCGCCCGCCAGATCGAGATCGTCACCGGCGACATTGCCGATGTGGATGACATCGACGTCTGGGTGAACCCCGAGAACAGCCGCATGGAACTGGCGCGCCTGCATGACAGCTCCATCTCCGCCACGATCCGCTATCTCGGCTCGCGCCGCGACCGGCACGGCTTCGTGCGCGACGATGCGATCACACGCCTTCTGCGCAACAAGGTCGGCCAGAACCACCGCACGGGAATCGAGCCGGCCACCACGATGCTGACGAGCGCCGGGGCGCTGGCCCGCAACAACAAGGTGAAGCTGCTCGTCCACGTGGCCGCCCACCAGGGCGAGCCGGGGCGCGGCTACCAGCTGATCGGCGCTTACCGCAAATGCGTGACCAATGCGCTCGCCGCCGTGGACGCCCACAATACCGGCATCGGCGCCAAGATGAACGCCAAGTCGACGCTCCGATCCGTTCTGATTCCCCTGTTCGGCACACGGTCTGCCGGGGAATCGCCGCATGAACGCGTGCAGGGCCTGATCCACGCCGCCCACCAGTACCTGCTCCACTCGGCCGACACGAAAATCGAGCGCGTCGCCTTCCTCGCCTGGACACAGGTCGACCTCGAACTCTGCCAGGCCGCCCTCCACCGCTTGGGCCTGAAGCCCGCCGGAGCGCCCAGAGGGCCGGGCAAGGCCTGACGAGCGCGGCAGATTCCCTCCACAGGCGACCGCTTGTTGTGCAATTCGCGGGTGCGGCATCGCGCACATCTTGCGGCGTTAACGGTTTTTAAGCACTATATATGGTGTCTAGGCGCTATAGACGGCGCCCGCATTTGAAGGAGTTATCCATGGCTGACGGCAACCCGAATCTTCCCGGCCTGCTCACCCCGAGCCATGCCTACAAGCCGTTCCGCTATCCTTGGGCCTATGAGTTCTGGAAGAAGCAGCAGCAGGTCCACTGGATGCCGGAGGAAGTGCCCCTCGGCGAGGATTGCAAGGACTGGGCGGTCAAACTCTCGGACGCCGAGCGCAACCTGCTGACCCAGATTTTCCGCTTCTTCACCCAGTCGGATGTCGAAGTCGGCGCCAATTACATGACCAACTACATGCCGCTGTTCAAACCGGTGGAAGTGTCGATGATGCTATCGTCCTTCTCCAATATGGAGACGATCCACGTGGCGGCCTATGCGCTGCTGCTGGAGACGATCGGCATGCCGGATTCGGAATTCTCCGCCTTCATGGAATACAAGGAGATGTCGGCCAAGCACGACTATCTCGGCCAGTTCGGCTGCGAGACGAACGAGGATATCGCGGTGTCGATGGCGGTGTTCGGCGCGTTCACGGAAGGGTTGCAGCTGTTTGCCTCCTTCGCGATGCTGATGAACTTCCCGCGCTTCAACAAGATGAAGGGCATGGGCCAGATCGTGACCTGGTCGATCCGCGACGAGAGCCTGCACTGCGAAGGCATGATCAAGCTGTTCCACGCCTTCTGCGCCGAAACCGGGGTGATGACGGATGAGCTGCGCGAAAAGATCCGCGAGTGCTGCCGCACCGTGATTGCGCTGGAAGACAAGTTCATCGACCTCGCCTTCGAGATGGGCCCGGTCGAAGGCATGACACCGGCCGACATCAAGAACTATATCCGCTATATCGCCGACTGGCGCCTCAACCAGCTGAAGCTCGAGCCGATCTACGGCATCGACAAGCACCCGCTGCCCTGGCTGTCGGAAATCCTCAACGGGGTCGAGCACGCCAACTTCTTTGAACAACGCGCCACCGAATACTCCAAGGGCGCGACCAAGGGCGACTGGCACGGCGATGACGGCGTCTGGGGCCGCTTCGACGAACGCCGGAAGAAAGCCGCGGAGAGCGTTCCGGCGGAGTAGGGTTTTCCTTGCGAAGGGCCCCACCCTAGCCCTCCCCACGCTTTGCGCGAGGAGGGGACAGTTCAGGCTGTTTTGAAAGTTTACCTCACCTCGCAAGGCGACCGGCCCCCTCCCCATCTTGGGGAGGGTTAGGGAGGGGCGAGGCACAATGCCAACCCCCATTTGCTCCCGCGCCCCTGCCCGGCTAGTGTCCCGCCCGTAATGAGCGCTGACGATTCCTCCACAGGCGATGATGCCTCCGGCGCCCTTTTCGGGGACGCGGCGCATGCGCGGGCGGGCGCATATGAAGTGCTGGCCCGGAAATACCGCCCGCGCCGCTTCGAGGACCTGATCGGCCAGGAAGCGATGGTGCGGACACTCTCGAATGCGTTCGAGACGGGCCGGATCGCGCATGGCTTCATGCTGACCGGCGTGCGCGGCATCGGCAAGACAACGACGGCCCGCCTGCTCGCGCGCGCGCTGAACTTCGAGGCGAAGGATGCGCCGAAGGGCAAGGGCAAGAAGGGCGAGGCCGCCTCCGGGCCGAGCATCCACCTCGACCCGCCGGGCGTGCATTGCGACGCGATCATGGCGAGCCGGCACCCGGATGTGCTGGAGCTCGACGCGGCTTCGCGCACCGGTGTGGCCGACATGCGCGACCTGCTCGATTCGTCCCGGTACGGACCGGTTTCGGCGCGCTACAAGGTCTACATCATCGACGAAGTGCACATGCTGTCGACGGCGAGCTTCAACGCGCTGCTGAAGACGCTGGAAGAGCCGCCGCCGCACCTGAAGTTCATCTTTGCAACGACAGAGATCCGCAAAGTTCCCGTGACGGTGCTCTCGCGTTGCCAGCGGTTTGATCTCAAGCGCCTCGACACGCCGCTGCTGGCGCAGCACCTTGCGGGAATTGCGAAGCAGGAGAAGGCGAAGGTTTCCGAGGAAGCGCTCGCCCTCGTCGCGCGCGCCGCCGAAGGTTCGGTGCGCGATGCGCTCTCGCTGCTCGATCAGGCGATTGTTCAGACAACGGACGGCGCCGTATCCGGCGCGGCGGTGCGCGACATGCTGGGCCTGGGCGACCGGACGCGGCTGTATGACGTCTTTGAAAAGGCGGTCACGTCCGACCCCAAAGGCGCGCTGGCCGAACTGAAGGATCAGGTCTCCGGCGGCGCTGACCCGGCGGTCGTGCTGAAGGACCTGATGGATATTGCGGCCGACGTTTCGATTGCGCAGGCGACCGGTGACGGCTGGGTGATGGCCGGCCCCGCCGACTGGGCCAGCCGCACGCGCGCGATTGCGCAGCGGCTGACGCCCGCGCAGGCCGCCCGGACCTGGCAGATATTGCTGTCCGGATACGGCGACCTGCAGGTGGCGCCTGATCCGGCGACGGCGCTGAATATGGTCGTGCTGCGTCTTGCCGCTGCGTCCAGTCTTCCGTCCCCGGAGGAAGCGGCCCGGATGATTGCCGAAGGCGCCCGCTCGCCGGGAAAGCCTGACGCGCCCCTTGAGCCTGCGCCGGCTGCCTCCGGCGGGATTTCCAGCTTTGCCGATATCGTCCGCGCCCTGACAGAAGCCCGCGAAGTAGGCCTTCAGGTGGATACCGAGCGCTTCATCCGGTTCGCTTCCGTCAGCGCCGGCCATCTGAGCTACGCGCTCGCGCCCGGCGCACCGCCCGGACTCGCGGGCCGCCTGAAAATCTTCCTCGACAACGAAACCAGCCTCGACTGGCAGATCACCGAATCCGAGACCGACGCCGAATCGCTGCGCGAGCGCGAGCGGCGCGAGAAGGCTGAGCGGATTGCGGCGGCGAAGGAGCATCCCTTCATCGCCGCGACGCTCAACGCCATTCCCGGCGCGGTGATCCTCGACGTGACGGATGACACCGCGCCGCTTGAAAATCCGGCGCCCGAGGGCAATGTGATCGACATCAGAACGCGCCGCCCGGCGTGACGGAGTGACCCGATGAAAGACCTTGCCCAGATCATGCAGCAGGCCCAGGCCATGCAGGCGAAGATGGCCGAGGTACAGGCCAAGATCGAGGCGACCGAAGCCGATGGCGTGGCCGGCGCCGGCCTCGTCCGCGTCAAGCTGAAGGGTAAGGGCGAACTGATTTCGGTCAGCATCGACAGGAGCCTGATGGGCGATGACCCGGAGATCGTCGAGGACCTGATCAAGGCCGCGCATTCGGACGCACGCCGCCGTCTCGATCAGGCCATGGAAGATGCGATGCGCAGCGCGACCGCCGGATTTGGCGGGCTGATGCCGGGGTTCAAGCTGCCCTTCTAAGGCGCGTGACTTGGCGCGGGGCGGCCTTATAGTTCACCCTCGATGACACAAGCGCCCTACACCCCTCCCCTTCGCCCGCCCGAGCCGCGCGGGCTTTGTACCGATTGCGGCGTCTCGCGGATGGCGGACGCCAAGGCCTGCGGGCGGGCCTGCCAGTTCATCCAGCCGGACTATCCGGGCCAGGAACTGCGCCTGCATGGCCGCGCAAGGAATGATCAGACGGCGGATGAAACGCATTTCGGCGTGTTCCGCCGGATGCTGCGGGCGCGGCTGGAGCCTGCGAAGGAGGGCGCGCAGTGGACCGGGATTGCAACGACTCTGGGTGAGCGGTTGCTGGCGACCGGAAAGGTCGACGCCGTGCTGGCGGTGGCGCCGGATCCGGATGACCGGTGGAAGCCTAAGCCGGTGATCGTGACACGCGCCGAAGACATAGCGCAGTGCCGGGGCATGCGGATGGGCTATTCGCCGCTGATTGCGCTGATGGAAGACGTGGCGGCACGCGGGTTCAAACGTATCGCGTTGATCGGCATTCCCTGTCAGGTCTATGCCCTGCGCGCGCTGGAGGCGGAGTATGGCCTCGAGAAGCTTTATGTCATCGGCACCCCCTGCTCCGACAATACGACCACGGAGAATTTCCACGACTTCCTCAAGCTTCTGGATCCCGCGCCGGAGACGATTTCCTATCTGGAGTTCCGCGCCGATTTCAGGGTCGAGTTGCGCTTTGATGATGGCCGGAAAAAGCTGATCCCATTTCTCTCGCTGCCGATTTCCAAACTCCCGCGCGATTTCTTTCCGCTGACCTGCCGCACCTGCGTCGACTATACGAATGCCCTCAGTGATCTGACGGTCGGCTATATGGGCGGCGAGGGCGAGCAATGGCTGATCGTGCGCAACGAACGCGGCGAGGAACTGGTTAGTCTTCTCGGCGATGCGCTTGTCACCGCTGAGCCGGGATCGAAAGGCAAACGCGCGCCGCATGTGGCGGCGTTCATCAAGAATGTGGAACTGGCGGCGGGCGGATTGCCGCTGCGGTCGATGCCGAACTGGGTGCGGCCCATCGTGTCCTTCCTGCAGCCGCGCATCGGGCCCAAAGGTCTCGAATTTGCGCGCACCCGGCTGGAGATGAAAGCGGCCGAGACGGTGATCCACCTGCGCCGGGAAGAGCCCGCGAAACTGAAGAACATGGTGCCGGCGCACGTGTGGAAACTGCTGGAGGCCTATGGAATCTCCCCAAAGGACGGGGAGCGGAAGGACCCCGGGTGACACATCGCCCGGACTCGGGCACAAAGCGCGCCCATGTCCCAACGCTCTGCCGGCCCTGAACTCCTGCGCCTGATCGAACTGATCGCGAAGCTGCCCGGGCTCGGCCCGCGCTCGGCGCGGCGTGTGGCGCTGCATCTGCTGAAGCGCAACGAGCAGCTGCTGAAGCCGCTGGCCGAGGCGATGGCGGAGGCGGGCGCGAAAATCCAGAAATGCGAGACCTGCGGAAACTATGACACCGTGCAGCCCTGCGCCGTGTGCCAGTTGCCGGGGCGCGACGACACGCTGATCTGCGTGGTGGAAGATGTGCCGGACCTCTGGGCGCTTGAACGCGGTGGGGCGTACCGGGGCCGTTATCACGTTCTTGGCGGCGTGCTCTCGGCGATTGACGGCATCGGACCGGGCGACCTTGGCATTGCAGCGCTGGTGCGCCGGATCGAGGCGGGCGGCGTGCGCGAGGTGATCCTGGGGCTGAACGCGACCGTGGATGGGCAAACGACGGCGCATTACATCGCCGACCAGCTGG
>JBBSAZ010000001.1:0-59041 GCA_038251755.1 Caulobacterales bacterium | reverse complement strand
GGTGGTCTATCTGCTGGCGCCGGACATCTTCGAGGTGAAGCCCTGCCGCGTCAGCGTTGTCACCCGCCCTGGCGACCAGTTTGGCCGCACCAAGGTCAAGGACACGAAGCGCGGTCCACACCACTGGGTCACCGCCGCCGATGCCGATGCCTTCTTCGCCGTCATCGAATCTCTTTTGAAATCCCGCGCATGATCACCGTTGTCGGCTCCGTCAATCTCGATCTCGTCGCCTCCGGCGCGCCGCTCCCGCATCCCGGCGAAACCGTGACCGGCGCCCGCCTCGCGCGCTACCCGGGCGGCAAGGGCGCCAACCAGGCCCTCGCCGCTGCCCGCCTCGGCCACAAGGTCCGCCTCGTTGCTGCCGTCGGAAATGACGACATGGCCGAAGAGGCGCTCAAACTCCTGCGCGAAGCCGGCGTCGATCTCTCCGCCACGCACTACCTCAATGGCCAGACCACCGGCGTCGCCCTGATCGCCGTCTCCCCCGAAGGCGAGAACCTGATCGTGGTCTGTCCGGGGGCGAACAATGCGCTCTCCGCCAGCGATGTCGAAGGTGACCCCATCAAGCACATGCTCGGCGTCCTTGAGGTCCCCATCCCCGCCCTCCTCGCCGCCGCCAAACGCGCCACCGGCCTCGTCGCGTTGAACCTTGCTCCCGCCCTGCCGGTGCCGGATGAACTGCTGGCGGAGGCAGACCTTCTCGTCGTCAACGAAACCGAGGCCGCCTTCTACGGCGCCGCGCTCCACGCCCCCGGCCGCCTCGTCGCCATCTCGCTCGGCAGCGACGGCGCCGAGCTCTGGAAAGGCGGCACACGGATCGCCTCCGCAAAACCCCCGCAGGTCCGCGTCGTCGACACGGTCGGTGCCGGCGACACCTTCTTCGCCGCCCTCACCTGCGCCCTGATCGAAGGCCTGGATGAGACCGCCGCCCTCACCTTCGCCGTCACCGCCGGCGCCGCCACCTGCACAAAGCCCGGCGCCCAACCGAGCCTGCCCACCCGCGCTGAAGTCGAAGTGCTGCTGAAAACCTAGCTAACGCCGCGCCAACACGTTGTATAAGCCCGGCCCCTACGCCCACGTTCCGGCCCCCTTCGCCCCCATCCCCGAAAATAGTTTGCCGCTCATCCGGCCGAAAGCCGGGGCCCAGACTTCCTTGTTCTGGCTCGTTTTTCCGTCTCAACAAAAGCGCAGCGGACGCGGGGCGTCCACGCCGCACTACACTTTCTTTCCCGGATGCCTGCGGGCGTCCGCCGCGCTCGGCTCCACCCTCCGTACCCGGACGGCTTACGCCGGTCCGGATGCTGGCGGCTGAAAGAAAGCCCCTCACCTCTCACCGCCTGCGGCAGCAGGAGGTTAGGGGCTTGAGGCGAAACCAGTCCTCAACCGGAAAGGAGACCACAAACTCAGCGTTGCTGCGTTTCCTTCAGCAAGCTGAGGTCATACCCGGCCGCCACCGCTGCCGCGTCCAGCTCGGCCCGCACCTCCGGCGTCACCGCCGGCGTGCGCGACAGGAACCAGAGGAAGCGGCCCGAGGGCTCGCCAATAACCGCATGCTGATAGCCCTCGTCGAGATACAGAATCCAGTAATTGCCCCGCCCCGCCGGCAGCGGGACCGGCGCAAAGTTGACGAAGATACGCGCGCCGCTCGAGCCGTCCATGACGCGGGCGACCGCCTCCGCCGAGCGCGGCTCGCCGTCCTCGGTGCCGAAGCGGCAGGTGTTGACCACATCGACGCAGCCATCTTCGCGCAGCGTGTATTCAGCGGTCGTGCCTTCGCAATCCTTCTGGAAACTCGTCGGATAGCGCGCGATCTCGTACCAGAGTCCCATATAGCGTTCGACCTCGACGGACGCGACCGCCTCCAGCGGCGGCGCATCTTCGGCGCGGCCAGACGGCCCGGCCACGCAAGCGGCGAGGGCGAGTGATGCGAAGGCGATCGTCAGGAGTCGGAACATCAGGCGGGATTCCTCTTTATGAGCTGCTTGGCTATAATAATCCGCTGGAGCTCATTGGTTCCCTCGCCGATACAGAGAAGCGGCGCGTCGCGGTAAAGCCGCTCGAGCACATACTCGGTCGAATAGCCATAGCCGCCATGGATCCGCATCGCCTCGGTCGCCACTTCCAGCGCCGTCTCGGAGGCAAACCATTTCGCCATGCCGGCCTCCATGTCGACGCGCTCGCCCGAATCATAAGCCCGCGCCGCATCCTCGGTCAGCAGTTCCGCGGCGCGAGTCTTCGCCGCCATCTCGCCGAGCTTCAGCTGAATCGCCTGATGCTCGCAGATCGGCTTGCCCATCGTCTTGCGCACCTGCGAATAGGCCACCGACTCCCGCAGCGCCCGGCGCGCAATGCCGACGCCGCGCGCCGCAATATTGATCCGCCCCAGCTCAAGCCCACCGGTTGCCATGTAGAAGCCCTCGCCCTCCTTGCCACCGACGAGGCAGAGGCTCGCATCGCATTCATAGTCCTCGAAAATGAACTCGCCCGAATCGATGCCCTTGTAGCCCAGCTTGCCGAGCTTTTTCCCGTTGCGCACACCCTTCAGCGGCGCCCGCGTCTCCGGATCGATCTTCGGCACGATCAGCATGGACATGCCCCGGTGACGCGACACGGCGTCGGGGTCCGTCTTCACCAGAAGCGCCACACAGTGCCCCTCGATCGCATTCGAGATCCACGTCTTTGTTCCGTTCACGACGTATGTGTCGCCCTTGCGCTTGGCGAGGGTGCGGATGCCTTGAAGGTCGCTTCCGGCATCCGGTTCCGTCAGGCCCAGCCCGCCGCGCATCTCGCCGCTCGCAAACTTCGGCAGCCAGTAGGCCTTCTGCGCATCGGTCCCGTATTTCTGCACGATGATCGCCATCATCATATGCGTGTTGAAGATGCCCGTCAGGCTCATCCACTCTTCCGAAATCAGCGAGACGATGCGCGTATACGTCGTCGCCGAAAGCCCAAGCCCGCCATAGTCCGGATGCACCAGCGCGCCGAACAGGCCGAGTTCCGTCATGTCGGCGACGAGCTCGGCCGGCCATTCATTGTCATGCTCGAGCTTCAGCGCCACAGGCGCGACCTTCGTGTTGATCCACTTCGAAATGGCGTCCAGCATCTGGCGCTCATCGGCTTCGGAATGCACAATCGTGTCGGCCATGGCCGGTGTCCTTCAAGTCTACCAATAATCTTTCATGAGTTCGCGCGACCAGTCCGGCTGGCGAACCTCGCCGCGCGGCAGAAACTCCCGCATCACCGGCTTGATGTCGAGCACGGGCGTGCCGTCGGTGGCATCCAGACCTTCGACTTTGATCTCACGGCCCGACACCGAAACGATCCGGCAGACTGTGACGCCGATCCGGTTGGGCCGATTCTTGCCGCGCTGAGCGAATATCCCGACGAGCGGCCAGTCTGGGTTCCCGCGCGGGCGGCGCGCGCCCGTTTCGATCTTCGCATCGGGCACAAGGTGAAACTGAAATACGATCTCGGCATGGCTGAAGGCATCAAGACCGAACAGCGCCTCCGGCGGAAAGGCCTCTTCAAGAACAATGACTGCGCGCTCCTCGCCCCAATTGTCGTCTTCAGGCGCCGCCCGGCCACCGCGAACATGGGCCACGGGTGAGACGTGTACGGAGGACATGATCAGGCTCCCGGTTTCAGGTGGTGCGAACGCTCGCGAGCAGGCGCTCGGCGGCGAGGATCACCGGGCGGTCGATCATCTTGCCCTTGTGCAGCGCCACGCCGCCGCCCGCCGCTTCCATCGCGGCGAGGATGGCGCGGGCATCGGCAATCTCGGCTTCGCTCGGCGAATAGGCGGTGTTCACCGCTGCGACCTGATCCGGATGGATGCAGGCGCGTCCAGAAAAGCCCATCGCCTTCGCCCTGCGGGTCGAGGCGGCCAGACCCTCCGTGTCCGACGTATCGAGATAGGGCACGTCATAGGCGGGCACACCCGCCGCGCCGCAGGCGGCCGCGATCGTGCCGCGCGCGGTGAGCATCGCGTCCCAGTCGGAAAGGTCCGCGCCAAGGCTGGCGGAATAATCCACCCCGCCGAACAGCACACCGCCGGTCGCCTGCCGCGCGATCCCGAACGCATTCGACAGGGCCCGCCCGCTCTCGATGATCGGGATCAGCGGAATCTTCCGCCCCAGCGCTTCGGCGACGATCTCGAGATCGACCGCCGTGTCCGCCTTCGGGACGATGATGAAATCCGCCCGCGCCGCCGCCGACGACCCGGCGAGCGCCGCGAGGTCGGCGCAGCCGAACGCAGTGCGCGGCGAATTGATCCGCAGTCCCAGATGGCGCCCGCGCCAGGCGCCGAGCCAGGTCAGCGTCTCGCTGCGCGCCCGGTCCTTGTCCGCCGGCAGCACCGCGTCCTCGAGGTCGATGATCACGGCGTCGGCGGCGGCGGCCACCGCCTTGCCGAACCGGTCAGACCGGGCACCGGGAACGAACAGGAGGGAGCGATAGACAATCACGGGCGCAATGCCTTCCGAAACACCGTCCATCCGGTATCGGACGGGCATATCCGGGTCAAACGGAAACCCGCACCCGGACGGTTGCGCCGGACCGCCAATCACTTCAACCTGACGTTCGGGAATGGGAGCTGGGTGTGATTGCGATCCGCTATCTGGGATCTGAACGGGTCATGGAACTTGGCCTGGCCGAGCTGCGCGGTGCGCAGATCGAGCAGCAGGATTTCCTGCGCGCCGACTTCAGCGGCCGCGACCTCTCCGGCGCCGTGTTCCGGGACTGCGAACTGCGCGCCGCCTGCCTCGACTGGGCCAACCTTGAGGGCGCCCGGTTCGACCATGCGCGGCTGATGTCGGCCTCCTTCCGCCAAGCCCATCTGCGCGGCGCGTCCCTGCGCCATGCCTCGCTGAAAGGCGCGGACCTCTCGGGCGCTTGCCTGATCGGCGCGGATTTCTCCGGCGCCTCGCTGCGCCAGGCAAACCTCTCGGGGGCCAATCTCTGCGGCGCCGATTGCCGCTGGTCGGACGGCGAGCAGCTCGTCCTCACCGGGGCCCTCTATGACGGTGCCACCATCCTGCCCCCGGCCTTCCGCCCGCACGAGCACGGCATGATCCGCCGGCTCACCGCTGGCCGCGCTTGACTTAAGCCCGCCCCGTCCCCACCCCTTCCCTGAACATGACCACCCTCAAGGCCATCCTCGGCCCCACCAATACCGGCAAGACCCACTACGCGATCGAGCGGATGCTCGCGCATGGCACCGGCATGATCGGCCTGCCGCTGCGCCTGCTCGCCCGCGAGGTCTATGACCGGGTCGTGGCCGCCAAGGGCTATGCCTACGCGGCGCTGCTGACCGGCGAGGAACGCATCTGCCCACCGACCGCGCGCTACTTCGTCTGCACCGTGGAATCGATGCCGGTCGACGTGCGCGCCGACTTCGTCGCCATCGACGAGATCCAGCTCGCCGAAGATGATGACCGCGGCCACGTGTTCACCGACCGTATCCTGCACATGCGCGGCGTTCACGAAACGCTGCTGCTGGGCGCCGACACGATGCGGGGCCTGCTGAAGGACCTCAAGCTCGGCGTCGAGACCGAGCCGCGTCCGCGCTTCTCGGAGCTGCGCTATGCCGGCCACGCCAAGATCACCAAGCTGCCGAAACGCACCGCCATCGTCGCCTTCAGCGCCGAGGAAGTCTACGCCATCGCCGAACTCCTTCGCCGCCAGAAAGGCGGCGCGGCGGTCGTGATGGGCGCGCTCAGCCCGCGCACCCGTAATGCGCAGGTCGCACTCTACCAGTCCCGCGAAGTCGATTATATTGTCGCCACCGATGCCATCGGCATGGGGCTGAACCTTGACGTCGACCGCGTCGTGTTCGCCTCGCGCACCAAGTATGATGGCCGCCGCCACCGCGCGCTGACACTCGCTGAGTGCGCGCAAATTGCGGGGCGCGCCGGACGCTTCCGCACCGATGGCGAATTCGGCGAGACCGGCAGCTGCCCGCCCTTCCAGGAAGAGGAATGGAAAGCCATCGAAGGCCACCGGTTCGATCCGGTCGATGCGGTCCAGTGGAGGAATTCGGCGCTCGACTATGCGAGCCTGAAATCCCTGATCCGCTCGCTGGAGCGCCCCTCGGGCAAACCCGTGCTGATCCACAATCCGCGCGCATTGGATGAGTGGGTCCTCAGGCGGATGAGCGAAGACGGCGCCATCGGTCCGAACGTCACCGGCGAGCGCAAGGTCCGCCGCCTGTGGGACCTCGCCCGCCTGCCGGACTTCCGCAAGGCCGGCCCTGATGGCCATGGTCGTCTGGTGCTCGGCCTCGCCGAAACTCTCGCCGATCCCGATGCGCGTCTCTCCGACGAAGGCCTGCGCCGCCGGATGGATGATCTCAATTCAACGCGCGGCGATATCAACCAGCTGCAGCAGCGCCTCGCCGCCATCCGCACCTGGACCTATGCCGCCAACCGCGAGGACTGGCTGGAGAATCCTACATATTGGCAACAGAAAACCCGGGAGATTGAAGACTCCCTGTCAGACGCGCTACACCTTGCGCTGACGGCCCGTTTCGTGGACAGGCGAACCACGGCCCTGCTCGCAAGCCTGAGGAAAGAAGATGCACTCGTGACCGACCTGACGCCGGAAGGCGACGTGACCGTGGAAGGCCATCTCGTGGGCCGCCTGCGCGGGCTGAGCTTCGAGCCGGTCGTCGATGCGCGCACCCTTGAAGGTAAGGCCGTGCGCGGCGCCGCGCTCGCCGCCATCCGTCCGATGCTCACCGCCCGGCTTGCCGAGATTGCCTCGGCCCCGGCGGAGGCCTTCAAGCTGACCGAAGCCGCCGAGATAGAATACAAGGACGCGCCCGTCGCCCGCCTCGGCAAAGGCGCGCAATGGATGACGCCGCGCACCGAACTGATCGGCGCAGTGGAAGCCGAAGCCTCCGAGCGCCAGCCGGCGTTGGCGCGGATCGAGGAATGGGTGCGCGGCGAAATCGGCCGCGTGCTGCCGACGCATGCGAAACTTGCCTTTGCGAAATCCGGCGAGGCGCTGGAAGGCCTGCTGCGCGGGCTCGCCTTCCGCATCCTCGAAAGCGGCGCCGCGATAGATCTGCGTACGGACGACTCCGCCCCGCGCCTCAATCCCGAACAGCGCGAGGCGCTGAAGGCCGCTGGCATCCGCGTGGGCCGTGTTGCCGCCTATGCGCCGGACGCGCAGAAACCGGCCGCACAGCGGATGATCGCGATCCTGAAAGCGGTGGAATCCGCCACCGAATATCCGCTGGCTCCGGAAGGGGCCGGCTCGTTCGGGCTGGACGGAACCTGGCCGGAACCGGCACTGGCCGCCAACGGCTATCTCCGCTTCGGCCGCCGCGCCGTGCGCGCTGACCTTGCCGAACGTCTCGGCTGGGAACTGGCCAAGCGGCGCAAGGACGCGGCGAAGGCCGTGTTCGAAATCCCGATTGACCTGGCGTCCGTGATCTCCTGCCCCGCCGACGACTGGCCCGCGGTGCTGAAGGGCTTCGGCATCGCCCCGGCCGAGAAAAATCCCGAGACCGGCGCCGTGACGCTGTGGCGCTATGTGGCGCGCGCCCGTCCGGATGCGGAGGACCGCCCGGCCCCCCGCCCGCCCCGCGCCGACGCTGCCGCGCCGAAGCCGGAAGGCGCGCCCCGCCACGACCGTCGCCCGAAGGATAGGCCGGAAGGCCGCGTAGAAGGCCGCCCTGACCAGAGGCCGGACCAGAGGTCAGACGGCAGATCCGAAGGCCGGCCGGATCGCCGCCCTGACCATCGCAGACCGGGCCCGCCGCAGCAGCCGGAACGGCGCAGCAAGCCGATCGATCCGGACAGCCCGTTCGCGGCGCTTGCCGCGCTGCTGCCGCCGCCCAAACCGGTGAAGCCTGCCCGTCCGCCCAAACAGCGGCCGCCGAAAACCGAAGCTTCCCGCGCGCCCGGAGCCTTCCGGTACCGCCCGTTCAGATGACGCCAGAGTTGGGCAGATGACGCCAGACATCGGCGGTGACACGTCGGTGCGCGCAGATGTCTGGCTCTGGCGGGCCCGATTCTTCCGCACGCGGGCGCTCTCCACCGCCTATGTCCGCAAGTCCGGCCTCCGGCTCTCGCAAGGCGGCCTGACCCGGCGCACCGACAAGCCGGGGGCAGCCCTCGCGGTAGGCGACATCGTGACATTCGGGAAAGGCGCAGATATTCTCAGCGTCGAAGTGCTGGGCCTCGGTGCGCGCCGGGGGCCGGCCGAAGAGGCGCGGACGCTCTATCGGCCGCTGGAGCCCAAGCCATGATGAAGTCGCTGAAGAAGCTGTTCACCCCGAAAACGCCGGCCGAATTGCCGATGCCGGCAGAAGTGGCCGTCGGCGCCCTGCTGGTCGAGGCGGCGCTGGTGGACGGCGTCTACGTCAACATCGAAAGCGACATGATCGCCGAGATCCTGCTGGAATCGTTCGACTTTGACGCCGCCAAGGCTGACGCCGTGCTGGCCGAGGCGGAAACGCTGGCCGAGGAAGCCGTCGGCAGCCACCAGTTCACCAAGCATGCGAAGAAGCTGGCCCTCTCAGACCGGGTCAAGGTAGTCGAGGCCATCTACCGGGTGATCCTGGCAGACGGCGAGCGGTCGGACGTCGAGGAGACCTATGTGCGCCATGTCGCCGGGTTGCTGCATGTCGATGATGTGAGCCGGGCGCAGGCCCGCCAGCGGGCCGAAGCGCGCCTTTTGAGCGGCGCTTGAGCGAAACTGAACGCCCGATTGAGCCCATGACATTGACAGGGCGAGCCCTCGCCGCCAATTGGCTGGCCTGATTGATCCCCTCCCAACGAGACTTGCCCGCCCATGACCTATATCGTCGTCGATGCCTGCATCCGCTGCAAATACATGGACTGTGTCGAGGTATGCCCGGTCGACTGTTTCTACGAAGGCGAGAACATGCTCGTCATCCACCCGGACGAGTGTATCGATTGCGGCGTCTGCGAGCCGGAATGCCCCGTGGAGGCGATCAAACCGGATACCGAGGACGATCCGGACAGCAAGTGGCTGAAGCTGAACACCGAATATGCGAAAGTCTGGCCCAATATCACCCGCCTGAAGGCCCCGCCGGAGGACCGCGAAAAATTCGCACAGGAGATCGGCAAGCTGGAAAAATACTTCAGCCCGAACCCCGGATCGGGCGACTGAGGCGGCCTTCGGAAGCGATTCGCCGTGCGGCCGCTACAGCTTCCAAGGTGCCTCAAACGTTAACGAGGCGCTTGATTCCAAAACGTTTACATTTCGCGCCAGCCTGCGCGGAACTGTTGTAAATGCGCCAAAATCGTGCTATCACTTGATCCTGATCAATAATCCAAGAGAAGCGGGAATTCCTAACTCAGTACCTCAATAAGGGCACTGGGCCTGGAAGACGTCGCTTTCGTGTGTGTAGAAAAAGGGTCAATTCAGAATGGCGAAAAAAGCAGAGACTCGGACTTTGGCGTTCGAGGTCGGGCAAAGCGTTGTCTACCCGGCTCACGGCGTCGGCCGCATCACGGCTGTCGAGAAGCAGACGGTCGCCGGCATGGCGCTCGAAGTCTACGTCGTTGCCTTCGACCAGGACAAGATGATCCTGCGTGTGCCGACCAACCGCGCCGAAGCCTCGGGCATGCGCGCCCTGGCCGGCTCGAAGCTCGTCGATGACGCCCTGAAAACACTCGGCGGCAAGGCCCGCATCAAGCGCACCATGTGGTCGCGCCGCGCCCAGGAATACGAAGCGAAGATCAATTCGGGCGACCTGATCTCGATCGCGGAGGTCGTGCGCGACCTGCACCGCGGCGATGACCAGCCGGAACAGTCCTACTCCGAGCGCCAGCTCTATGAGAGCGCGCTGGACCGGATGGCCCGCGAACTGGCCGCCGTCGAGAACATCGACAAGGTCAAGGCGATGGAAAAACTCGCCAAGTCGCTGGCCAAGAAGAAGATCGCCGCCTGATTTCAGGGTAGGCTAAAGTAAATTGAGGAAATCCCCGTGAGCCGACAGGCCTGCGGGGATTTTCATTTTGACTCTCGCTGCGGGCAATGGCATTTTGAACAAAACATGAACAATTTGGGAGAAGTCCATGTCCATCACAGGCGGCTGCCGATGCGGTGCAATCCGGTATGAACTGGGCAGCGCGCCGGACCGTGTCTCGATCTGCCATTGCCGGGATTGCCAGTTGAGCGCCGGCGCACCGATGGTGGCCTGGGCCGTGATGCCGGCCGGCAACCTCAAGATCACCAAGGGCACACCCGCGACGATCAACTCCTCCGGCGACAGTTTCCGCCGCTTCTGCAGCCAGTGCGGCACCGGCCTGTTCTATGTGAACGAGACCTTCCTGCCCGGCCTGGTCGACGTGCAGTCGGTCACGCTGGATGACCCCTCCGCCTTTCCGCCCGGCGCGCAGGTACAGACCGCCGAGCAACCCGGATGGATGGCGCACATCCACACGCTTCCAGCGTTCCGCCGCTACCCGGGGATGGACTGAAAGATCCGCTCACGGCGCAGATCCTAACACCGGGCGCCCAATCCTTCACACAGCCGCCGCTTGGCAAACCGCAAATTAACCAAGCGCCAATCCCTTCAGGTCACCTTTGATCCGTTGCCGGATGGTCTGGCAGGTGAATGGTTTTGCAGCCGGACAAAGGGAAAATCCCGGCCCGCTGCGCAGGTGTCAAAGGAAGAACTACAATGGCTTATTCAGATATCCCCGTGGAGCCCGGCGCGCTGATTGGCGCCCACTCCCTGCCCGACGATCTCTACCGCGCAGGCCTCGCCTTCGCGACCGGCACGGGCACCGAGATCAATCTCGTGGAAGCGCACAAATGGTTCAACCTCGCTGCCGCGCGCGGCCATGAGGAGGCCAAGGCCCAGCGCCAGGACATGGCCGAGATGCTCAGCTCCGCCGAAATCAAGATGGCGCTTCAGGCCGCCCGCGACTGGATGAAGCTGGCGAACTGATCGCCGCCGGACTGACTAGTCCGGCGCACCGGCGCTGCACGAAGCCGGCACTCTTGCGCGTGCCGCTTCTATGTCTGGTTCGACAGCATACGGACGGATGCAGTTTACCAGCGTGATGAGCGTCGCGCCCGGCTCCTCCATGTAGGACAGGTGCGCCGAATGCTCGAACCAGTAGGTCGCCTTGACCGGCGCTGACAGCTTGTCCATCCACGCTGCCGCGATCGATGACGGTGTGTTGAGATCATCGCGGCCGAGCAGCATGAAGACCGGCACCGGACTTTCGGTGACACCGTCGAAATCAACGTCCGTCAATTCCGGCAACAGCGCCGACAGCGCGGCGAGACCGCCCGTATCATACGATTTGCGGTCGTCCTCGGAATATTCCGGCGCAAGCTTGATGGCGCGGAACCAGGGATCCATGTTGCTGCGGTAGGCAGCCGTTCCACCATAATGGATCAGCCAGTTGCGCTGGGCGCCGATGCGCTCGATCGTCAGTGGGCCGGGGCCCGGATAAGGCGCCAGCGCCTCGAGGTCGGCTATCGCCTCCGCATTGCCGTCCGCCTTCGCGGCCGCAAGCGTGCCCTCATACCCGACCTGCTCATTGCGGTGCATGTTCACCACCTGGCCGCTGGCTATGTAGACCGAAACCGCGTCCGGCCTCTCCAGGGCAGCTTGCAGACCGATCACAGTACCCCAGGAGTGTCCCAGCAGGATGACCTTTTCCTGCCCGAGCCGAGCCCGGACGAAGTCGATGACTTCGATCAGGTCACCGCGCATGCGGTCGATGGAGAAGGTGCCTTCGACTTCCGCTGCATCATTCAGGCGGTAGGTCTTGCCGGTGCCGCGCTGGTCCCATTGCACGACGGTGAAATAATCTTCCCAGCCGCGCAGGTCCAGCTCATGGCCATTTCCGGCGTGCCCGGCCCGCCGTGCACGACGATGAGGATGGGGTTCGCCTTGTCCTTGCCGTGGATCGTCAACGCCTGGTCGATACCGCCGATACGGGCCGTAATCGCCTCGTTGACGCCGTTCGGCGTGTTGATCTCGCCCAGCATGGCGACAATGTCCTTGGCGTCCTGCTGCGTGAACGCCGGCGCGGCCCCGGCTTCGCTCTCAGGCGCGACCGGTGTCGCGCAGGCCGCCGCAAGCATCGCAAGCACGGCAGTGCCGAGTGTTAGAAATGGGGATCTGGTCATGCGGCTTCTCCTCATCGCTGCATCGTAGATGCACCGGCAAGCCGCTCCGGATGCACCCGGCCGCAAATTTTCCGACGCGGCCTTATCCCACCCGGCGCGTCATGCCCTTCCAGTAAGGCTCTCGCAGGTCCTTGCGGAGGATCTTGCCGGAAGGATTGCGCGGCAGGGCGTCGATGAAATCGACCGACTTCGGCGCCTTGTAAGCCGCAATGCGCTCCTTCGCCCAGGCGATGATGCTTTCGGCCGTCGGCTCCTCGCCTGGTTTTTTCACCACGATGGCCTTCACCGCCTCGCCCCACTTCTCGTCCGGCACGCCAATGACCGCAACATCCGCCACACCCGGCGCGCCGAAGATCGCGTTCTCGACCTCGGCCGGATACACGTTCTCGCCGCCCGAGACGATCATGTCCTTCACCCGGTCGTGGATATAGAGGAAGCCGTCCTCGTCGAAGTAGCCCGCGTCGCCCGTATGGAAGAAGCCGCCCCGCACGGCGTCCTGCGTCGCCTCCGCGCGGTTCCAGTAGCCCTTCATCACGAAGCCGGACTTGATGACGATCTCGCCCACCTCACCGGTCGGGACGGACTTGCCCTCCCCGTCCACGACGCGCACCACGGCGCCCGGCCAAGGCACGCCGCAGGAGCGCAGCTTGCCCCAGGCGGGATCGTGCGCTTCGGGCGGCAGGAAGGTGCCCGCGCCCACCGTTTCGGTCAGGCCGTAAAGCTGCGTGAAGCGCGCATCCATGATATCCACCGCCTCGCGCAGCAGCGCTTCTGAGATCGGCGAAGCCCCATAGAATACCTGCTTCAGCGCCGAGAAATCGACCTCGCGGATATTTTTCTGCTGCGTCAGCATCAGGATCACCGCCGGCACCCAGAAGGCATGCGCAATCCTGTGCTCCGGGATCAGCTTCAAGATCAGCTGCGGATCGATCTCGCGCAAGATAACCGTCTTGGCGCCCTGCAGCGTGGCGAGGACACCGACGTTCACACCCGCCACATGGAATTGCGGCATCGCGTTCATCACCGCCTCGCCCGCATCATAGCTCGACCATTCGAGCATGCCGGCCTGCGTGAAGAAGGCGCGGTAATTGTCATTGGTCAGCTGCACGCCTTTCGGCAGGCCGGTGGTGCCGGACGTATACAGCTGGATCACATCATCATCGCCGCGCACGGCGAGAGCCGGATTAGCGACAGGTTTCGACGCGCGCCACGAGGGATAGAAGTCCCAGTCCTCGCGGTCGCCGTCCAGCGTGATGATGCGTTTCAGATCCGGCAGCTCGGCTTTGAACTGGTCGATCAGGGCGTAGAATTCCTTGCCGACGAACAACACCTTGGCGCGCGCGTCCGACAGGATGAATTTCACCTCCGGCGGGGCGAGGCGCGTGTTGACGCCGTTCATCACCGCGCGGGCCTTCGCCGCCCCGAACAGCATCTCGTAATAGACGTCCGTATTCTTCGCGAGATAGCCGATCCGGTCCCCCGGCTGGATGCCGAGCGCAAGGAGGCCGTTGGCCACCTGGTTGGTGCGGGTCTCGAGATCGCCATAGCTGGTCGCCTCGCCCTCGAACCAGAGCGCGGCCTCCTTCGGGCGCCGCTCCGCCTGCACGCGCGGAATGTCTGCCAGGTAAGGCATCGCCTCAATGTCGATCATCGCTTCCTCCACAATCTTTGCGGTTGAACTTACGGCATTTCCGGAACCTGTCAGCCCCTCTCAGGCGGCCGGGCGCTGGGGGCTTCCTGCAGCCCCTTTGGCAATGGCCGATTCTGTGCAAACGTTCGCCTCGCATGCGAGCAGCCATGAACGCGGCGTGGGGACAAGACGATGGCAGACATATTCCTTTCCTACAGCCGGGCAGACAGGCCAAAGGCGCAGATCGTGGCCGAAGCATTGATCGCCGAGGGCTTTTCCGTCTGGTGGGACAAGGTCCTTCGCGCCGGGCAAACCTATGACGAAGTGACCGAAGGCATGCTGCGCGATGCCGATGTTGTCATCGTGCTGTGGTCCGCCGTTTCGGTAAAATCGAAATGGGTGCGCGCAGAGGCGACGCTCGGCCAGCGCACGTCCGTGCTCGTTCCGGCGATGATGGAGAATGTCGACCGGCCGATCATGTTCGAGTTGACCCAGTCCGCCGATCTGGTCGGATGGGAAGGCGACCGGAGCGATCCGCGCTGG
The DNA here is from genome assembly GCA_038251755.1 of Caulobacterales bacterium. Classification (GTDB taxonomy): domain Bacteria; phylum Pseudomonadota; class Alphaproteobacteria; order Caulobacterales; family Hyphomonadaceae; genus Hyphomonas. Next base: position 44,745 of record JBBSAZ010000001.1, on the reverse strand, counting down.
AAGGAATTTGTCCTCGACATTCGCCGCGCTGCCGAGCACGCTGCGCCGCAGCCGGCGCCAGCCGCTGCACCGCCGCCCGCCCAGGGACAGGCCGCCGACAACACGATGGAGCTGACTTTCTGGTCCTCCGTGAAAGACAGCGACGACAAGGCTGACTTCGAAGCCTACCTGAGACGCTATCCGGACGGTCATTATTCCGACCTTGCCCGCAATCGGATCGCCGCGCTTGCCCGAGCAGCGGCGCGCGCTGCCGCACCGCTGGCGGTTGCGCCGGCGCCTCCGCCGCCCGCACCTGCACCGCCCCCCAAAGCGGCTGCGCCCCCACCGCCGAAGCCGGCCCCGGCGGCGGCGCGCGTCCCATCAGCGCCGGTCAAACCCGCCGCGTCTGCCCCGGCGAAGAAACCTGCATCCTCCGTACCCGTCATGATCGGCGGACTTGTGGCGATCGTGCTCGCCGGTTGGGCCGTCTCCCAATTGCTGCCGAACGCAGACGAGGAGCCCCGCCTCGCCGGAATGGCCGATGCCTCTGCAGCCGCGCCCGCACCGGTGGTCTCTGCGCCTGTCATTCCAGCAGTGGAACTCGCCGCAGCGCAGACGCCTGTCCCGGAAACCGGATTGCCTGTCGAAGTGCCGCCCGAGCCGGAAGCCCCGCCTGCGCCGGTTTGCGATCTGTGTCCTGCAATGGTCGCGCTGCCCGGCGGTACGTTCCAGATGGGCTCGCCCGTCACCGAATCCGGCCGCGAACCGATAGAAGGCCCGGTTCGGGAGGTCACGCTGAAGCCGTTCGCGATCAGCAAGACCGAGATCACCTATGCGGACTGGATTGCCTGCATCGAAGCGGGGGGCTGCAATGGCTATCGGCCCGGCGCGCCGGTCAGCGAGGCGATGCCAGTCACCGCCGTTTCATGGCGGGATGCATCCGCGTATGTAAAATGGTTGTCGGCCGAAACGGGCCAGGCCTACCGCCTGCCGACTGAAGCAGAATGGGAATATGCCGCACGCGGAGGAACCGACACCGCCTACTGGTGGGGTACAAAATTCGACGCGGCCAACGCGCCGCGCGACAAGCTGCGCGAGGCTGCCAGCCTGCCGGAGAACATGTTCGGTCTGCAGGGCATGCTGGGCAATGCCGGTGAATGGGTGGAGGACTGCTACGTCAATGGCTATACCGACGCGCCCCTGGATGGCGGCGCCGTAACCTCCGGCGATTGCAGCCGGCGCGTCGTGCGCGGCGGGTCGATCAAGAGCAGCCCGGCCGCTCACCGCGCGGCCAACCGGGCGCGCCTTCCCGTATCCACGCGCGACCGCCAGTACGGTTTCCGCATTGTGCTGAGTGAGCAGTAGGGACCTCGAGATGCACCGTGGACTGATGTACGCCGCCGCGCTGATACTTGCAGGCTGTACATCGGCGCCTGTTGAGCGAGCGGCGCCGGCCATTGAAGAGCCTTCATCGCCGCCGTCTGCGCCTGCGTTGCGATGCGCGGTCAACCCTGCCCTGTCTGCGGAAAGCGCGGCGCGCGACGCTGCCTACATGGCGCTGGACGCGGTCAGGCGCCGCGAAATCCTGAACACTTTGCCGGCCTGTCTCGAAAGCCCCGATCCGGCGGTGCGCGACGGATATGCCTTCGAAATTCTCTCCCTCATCCTGCGGGGCGACGGACAGAACGCCGAAACCCTCCGCCCCCTGAAGGCAGACCTGCTCGCGCGCCTCGCGGGCGCGGGCGATGACCCCAACGGGTTTCGCGGCCCGTTTGCCGCCCTCGCCCTCGCCGAAGTTGCCCGCACCGACCGGATCGAACCCTGGATGAGCGAGACCGAGCGCAGCAATCTGATCTCTGCTGCCCACACTTATCTCTCTTCGCTTAAGGATTATCGCGGCTATTCGGAAACCGAAGGCTGGCGCCACGGCGTCGCGCATACGGCGGACCTGCTGATGCAGCTGTCGCTCAATCCTGAACTGACCAAGCCGCAGGCCGGGGCGATCCTGGCGGCCATCGCCCTCAAGGTCGGCACGCCTGACCATGCCTATGTGTTTGGCGAAAGCGAACGCCTCGCCGCGCCGGTCACCTACCTCGCCTTCAAGGAGACCTTCACCGCAGAGGAATGGAGCGCCTGGTTGCTCAGCCTCTGGCCACCGGAAGATCCCTTGCGCGAGAACCCGTTCAAATCCGAAGCCGCGCTCACGAAGTTGCATAACCTCAAGGCCTTCACCCAGTCCGTCTACATCAACGCCGTCGCCAGCAATGACGACCGCATGAAGCCGGTCGCGGGGGCGGCGTTCGAATTCCTGAACCAGCTGCCCTGAGCCAAACCTTGCGGCAGGCGCCCATTTGCGGCACATCCCTGCCTGTCATGACCCTTGCCGCCCCGCCCCCCGACGCTGTCCTCGCCGAGCAGATGCACGCCATGGGCGCGCGCGCCCGGGCGGCCTCTCGCGCGCTCGGCCTGATGACCGCGGCGGACCGGACACGCGGCCTCACTGCCATCGCGGCCGCCCTCCGCGTTGCCGCGCCGGAGATCCTTAAAGCAAACGCCGAGGATATGGCCGCCGCCACAACCAAGGGCCTGTCCCCCTCGATGCTCGACCGGCTCGCACTGGACGCAGGCCGCATCGAAGCGATGGCCACCGGCGTTGAAACCGTCGCCGCCCTGCCCGATCCGGTGGGCCGCGAGCTCGCCCGCTGGACGCGCCCCAATGGTCTCGACATTGCGCGCGTCGCCGTGCCGCTCGGCGTGATCGGCATCATCTACGAAAGCCGCCCGAACGTGACCGCCGATGCGGGTGCGCTCTGCCTGCGCTCCGGCAATGCCGCCATCTTGCGCGGCGGCTCGGAAAGCATCCACTCCTCCCGCGCCCTCGCCGGCGCCATGCGCGCCGCGCTCGCGCAGGAAGGTCTGCCCGCCGATGCGATCCAGCTCGTCGAGACGACGAGCCGCGATGCGGTCGGCCACATGCTCGCAGGCCTCGGCGGCGCGCTGGACGTGATCGTGCCGCGCGGCGGGCGCAGCCTGGTCGAGCGCGTGCAGGCCGAGGCCCGCGTGCCGGTGATCGGCCACCTCGAAGGCCTCTGCCATACCTATGTGGACGGCGCCGCCGATCCCGCCAAAGCGGTCGCCATAGTCGTCAACGCCAAGATGCGGCGCACCGGCGTCTGCGGTTCGACCGAGACATTGCTGATCGATGTCGCGGTGGCGGCCACACTGCTGCCGGTGATAGCTGCCGCGCTGGAAGCCGCCGGCTGCGAACTGCGCGGCGACCGCCGCAGCCGCGCGCTGCTGCCGCATATCACTCCGGCTACGGAAGAAGACTGGGCGACGGAATACCTCGCGCCGATCCTGTCGGTCGCCGTGGTCGACGGTCTCGAAGGCGCGCTCGCCCATATCGCGCGCTGGTCATCCGGCCACACCGACGCGATCATCACCGAGGATACGGCCAACGCCGAGGCCTTCCTCGCCCGTGTGGACAGCGCCATCGTGCTGCACAATGCCTCGACCCAGTTTGCCGATGGCGGCGAGTTCGGCTTCGGGGCCGAGATCGGCATCGCCACCGGCCGCATCCATGCGCGCGGTCCCGTCGGCGCCGAGCAGCTGACAACCTACAAGTATGCCGTGCGCGGCACCGGACAGGTTCGCCCTTGAAACGCGCGCACCTGCCCGGTCCGGCAGCCGGCCGCCGCATCGGCCTTCTCGGCGGCAGTTTCAATCCCGCGCATGACGGCCACCTGCATGTCGCGGCCATTGCCCTGAAGCGCCTGCGCCTCGATGCTGTCTGGTGGATTGTGGCGCGCGGCAATCCGCTGAAGTCCGAACACGGATCATTCGAGACACGCCTGGCGTCCGCACGCTCGGTGGCCGGCGCGCCTGGGATGTTCGTGAGCGATATCGAGCAACAGCTTGGGCTCACTTACACCGTCGATACACTACGCGCCCTGCAAGAGATGGAACCGGAAGCGCACTTCGTCTGGCTGATGGGCGCCGACAGCGCGGCAAGCTTCCATCTCTGGAAGGACTGGCAGGTCATCGCGGGCCTCATACCCATCGCCATCATCTCCCGGCCGGGCACGCGCCTCACGCGCGCGCTGCCCTTCACGCGGCAATTTGGAGATGCGCGCATTGCCGAGCGCGATGCCGGCACGCTGCCGGGCCTCGCCCTACCCGCTTGGGTATACTTGAGAGCGCCCGGCAACGCCCTGTCCTCGACGGCGCTGCGAGGCGCGCAATGAGCCTCGCACCGGAGGATATCGAGCGCCACAAGCGCCACATCCTGCTGAAGGAGATCGGCGGACCCGGCGTGCAGAAACTGCGCGCAGCGTCCGTGTCCGTCATCGGCGCCGGCGCGCTGGGCGGGCCTTGCGCGCTGTATCTTGCAGCGGCAGGCGTCGGGCATATCGAGCTGTGGGACGACGACACGGTAGAGCGATCAAACCTGCAGCGTCAGATACAGTTTGCCGACAGCGACACGGGCAGCCGAAAAGCCGGTATCCTCGCGGCGCGCCTGCGCTCAATTGATCCTGCACTGACGATCACTGCGCACGCCCGGCGCTTCACAGACGGTGACGCGCCCGCAGGCAACATCCTGGTGGACGCCTCCGACAACTTTGCGACGCGGTTTGCGCTGAACCGCCTCGCGCATGCCACGCGCCGCCCGCTCGTCTCCGGCGCCGCAAGCGGCTGGGCGGGACAGGTCAGCGTGTTCGCCTCTGGCGTGGTGGCGGACGCGCCGTGCTACCAGTGCTGGGTGCCGGAAGCGCCGCCTGCGGCCGAGGCCTGCGACGAGGTGGGCGTGGTAGGCGCGGTGACAGGCATGACAGGTTCGGCCATGGCGCTGGAAGTGATCAAGCTGATCACCGGCGCAGGCGAGCCTCTCGTTGGCCGCCTGCTGCTTATCGACGGTCTGGAAGGCCGCATGCGGACGATCAATCTGCGGCGCGATCTGCAGTGTCCAATATGTAATGCCTGAACTGAGAGTTTGACACCGCGCCATCCGAGGGCGTTATCTCCGCCCAGATTCGAGTTTGAAAGTTCGCGCTGCCATGTTCCGACGCTTCCTCGCCGTCCTCCTAACCCTGGGTGTAATCCTCTTCGCCGGTTGGATGACGCTGCGCCGCGATGACATTCCTTACGAACAGCTTGAAACGATCTATGCCAATACCGATAGCCGCTATCTCGCTTTCGGTGACGACATGCGCGTTCACTTCCGGGATGTCGGCCCGCGCGACGCCAAGGTGATCATTCTCGTGCACGGCTTCTCCGCCTCGCTGCACACCTGGGAGCCATGGGTCGACAATCTCAAACGCGATTACCGCGTGATCAGTATCGACCTTCCTGGCCACGGCCTCTCGCGTTGCATCGACAATGCGGAAATCGGCCCGGCGCAATTTGTCGAGACGATCAACCGCGTGGCCAATACGCTCGAAATCGAAAAGTTCACGCTCGCCGGAAACTCGATGGGCGGTGCGGCGGCCTGGAACTATGCGCTCGCCTTCCCCCAGCGGCTCGACGGGCTGGTGCTGGTGGACGCAGCCGGCTGGCCGCGCACCGGCGTGGAAAGCGAAGAACGCCCGCTGGTCTTCCGCCTCCTTGAAGTCGACCTGGCGCGCCGGGTGATGAAGGATCTCGATCTCTCCTCGCTGATCCGCGGCGGGCTGGAAGACAGTTTCGGCGATCCGGGTTTCGTCACCGACGAGATGGTGGAGCGCTATGCCAGCCTTGCGCGGGCGCCCTGTCACCGCGAAGCCTTGCTCGAACTCGTCTCCGGCCAGGGCGAGACCCGGCGCGAGGCGACCGCCGAACTGCTGGCGGGCATCACGGCGCCGACGCTGGTCATGCACGGCGAGCGCGACAACCTGATCCCGTACCAGCACGGCGAACAATTCGCCGCCGCGATCCCCGGCGCACAGCTGATGCTGTATCCCGGGGTCGGACACTTGCCGCAGGAAGAGATTGCCGAACTGTCCGCAGGCGACCTGCGCGCCTTCCTCAGCACCCGCGTTTACGGTGTGCAGGACGTCGCCCTCGAGACTATTCCCGAGACAACGAACTAGAGAATAGCGGGAATCACGCGGTCAGGCGGGCGGTGGCCGTCGGCGAAGGTCTTGATGTTGATGATCACCTTCTCGCCCATCTCGGTGCGTCCCTCGATCGTGGAGGAGCCCATGTGCGGCAGCAGCAGCACGTTGGGCAGGCCGATCAGGTCCGGGTTCACCGACGGTTCGCGCTCGAACACGTCGAGACCGGCGCCGGCCAGCTTGCCGCCGCGAATGGCGCGGGCAAGCGCTGCTTCGTCGATCACTTCGCCGCGCGCCGTGTTGATGATGTAGGCGTCCGGCTTCATCAGCGCGAGGCGGCGGGCGTTGATCAGGTGGAAGGTCGCCGGCGTGTGCGGGCAGTTGACCGAGACGATGTCCATCCGCGCCAGCATCTGGTCCAGCGAATCCCAATAGGTCGCCTCGAGGCCTTCCTCGATGCGCGGGCCGACCGGTTTGCGGTTGTGGTAGTGGATTTGCATGCCGAAGGCCTTGGCGCGGCGCGCGACCGCCTGGCCGATGCGGCCCATGCCGATGATGCCGAGGCGCTTGCCGGAGAGGCGGCGGCCCATCATCCAGGTCGGCGTCCAGCCATCGAACTTGCCGCTTTCCATGATCTGCACGCCCTCGTGCAGGCGGCGCGGCACGGCGAGGATCAGCGCCATCGCCACATCCGCCGTGTCGTCGGTCAGCACGCCCGGCGTGTTGGTGACGGTGATGCCGCGCTGCACGGCGCTGGCGACGTCGATATTGTCCACCCCTGCCCCGAACTGGGCGATCAGGCGCAGCTGCTGGCCGGCGCGGGCCATGAGACGCCCGTCGATCCGGTCGGTGACCGTCGGTACCAGCACATCGGCGGTCTGCATGGCCTCGGCGAGCTGTTCCTGCGTCAGGGGGATGTCAGCCTCGTTCAGGCGAGCATCGAACAGCTCTTTCATCCGCAGCTCGACCGGAGCCGGCAGCTTGCGAGTGACGACGACTTTAAGCTTCGATGCCGGCATGGGACTCCCGTAGAACCTTCTTGTTGTCATTGCCGCTTACCAGAGCAGGCGCGCCGCGCCAATGACCCGCAGTTTTACCTCGGATTCATGTAGGGCGTTGTAGAGTGACGTCTCCCAGAAATTGAGGATCGTTGCACATGAAACGGGCATTTCTTGCACTTGCCTTTCTCATGGCCGGTCCTGGCGCGCTGCCTGTGTCGGCTGAAGCGGCTGGCGAGGTCATGATCAGCCGGTTTTCCGGCAAGCCCGTGCCCCGGTTCGAAACGCTGAAGCACGAGAAGGTAAACGGCCGCAAAGGGCCGAGCGAAGACTACAAGGTTCAGTGGGAATATGCCCGCAAGGGCCTGCCGGTACTGATCGTGAAGGAAAGCGGCGACTGGCGCTATGTGCGCGACCCCGACGGCGACGAGGTCTGGATCAAGAAAACCCAGCTGGCGGGTCAGCAGAACGCCCTGACGACCGGCGATCTGGTGCTGAAAGCCGGCCGCGCGCAGGACAGCAAGGACGTGGCAGCCGTCGGCGCGGGCGTGCTGGTGCAGCTGGGTACCTGCGACGCCGCCATGTGCCAGATTACCGCCGGCGATTACCGGGGCTGGGCCCCGCGCGATCAACTCTGGGGCGCAACCGCCACAAAAGGTTGACTTTACCCGCGTCTGGCGGTGGGAAGGCGCCTGTTTCAGCGCCTTTCACAGGATAGAGCCGATGCCCGGTCCGCACGATTTTCACACCCCCCAGTCCTCCTATTCGAAGGAAGACCTGCTGCTCAGCGGCAAAGGCGGCTATTTCGGCCCCGGGAACGCCCAATTGCCCGAGCCGCCGATGCTGATGATGGACCGGATCACCGAGATCAGCGTCGATGGCGGCCCCTTCGGCAAGGGCCATGTAGTGGGCGAACTCGATATCACCCCGGACCTCTGGTTCTTCAAATGCCATTTCCCGGGTGACCCGGTGATGCCCGGCTGCCTCGGCCTCGACGCCATGTGGCAGGCCGTCGGCTACTGGCTCGGCTGGTCAGGCTCGCCCGGCAAGGGCCGCGCCCTCGGCGTCGGCGAAGTGAAGTTCACCGGCGAGATCACGCCGGACAAGAAGCTGGTGCGCTACGAGATCGACATCAAGCGGGTGCGCCGCGGCAAGCTGAACCTCGGCATCGCCGATGGCCGTGTTTATGTCGACGGCGAGCACGTCTATACCGCGCTCGACATGAAAGTCGGCCTCAAGAACCTCGAAAAAGACGCGTAGATTCCCCCCGGAAACCGTCCATAAAACGGCGTATGGAGGGGCCCCAAGCTATGGACTGAATTCGCCTCGCAGGCGAGTTCAGAAACCGTTCGCTCGGGCGACGTCGGCCCAGACCGGCTCAAGGAAGATCGCGACGATCACGAAGATGGCGATGGCGATACGCATGTCGGCTCCCGGAGCGCGTGAGGGCGTGATAGCCCGTTGTGACGCCCTGAGTTAGCAGGAAGCATGCCGGAAACTTGACGTGCCCCGCAGGCCCGCCTAGCCCTCGGCTAGCACCGCAAGATCAATCAAGGGAGCCCGCGATGGCCGATGACTGGAACATGCCCAAGGGCGACCTGATGAAGGGCAAGCGCGGCATCGTCATGGGCGTCGCGAACCAGAACTCGATCGCCTGGGGAATCTCGACCCAGCTGGCCGCGCAAGGCGCCGAAATCGCGTTCACCTACCAGGGCGAAAATCTGGAGCGGCGCGTCCGCCCGCTGGTCGAGTCGATCGGCATGGACACGATGATTTCCGCCGACGTGACCGATGACGCCTCGATGGACGCCGCCTTCGCTGCCATCAAGGCCAAGTGGGGAAAGATCGACTTCCTCGTTCACTCGATTGCCTTCGCCGGCAAGGAAGAGCTGCAGGGTTCGATGGTGGCGAACACCACGCGCGAGGGCTTCCGCCGCGCCATGGATATCTCCGTGTACAGCTTTATCGACTGCGCCCGCCGCGCTTCCGAAATCATGCCGGATGGCGGCTCGATCATCTGCATGACCTATCTCGGCGCCGAGCGCACCGTGCCCTCGTACAACGTGATGGGCGTCGCGAAAGCGGCGCTCGAAGCCTCCACCCGCTACGCCGCGCGCGACCTTGGCCCGCAAGGCATCCGCGTCAACGCGATCTCCGCCGGCGCCATGCGCACGCTGTCTCTCGCCGGCATCAAGGGCGGCAAGAGCCTGATGGGCACGGGCCGCAGCTGGTCGCTCCTGAAGGAAGACACCAGCATGGAAGGCGTCGCGGGCTGCGCGCTCTACCTCCTCTCCCCGCTCGGCCGCTCCATCGCCGGCGAAGTGATCCACGTCGATGCGGGCTTCCACGTCGTCGGCGTTCCGGATGCGGGGGACGAAGAATAGGCCGGACCCTGACGATTCCATCAGGGCTTGACCTCTCCGCGCCTTCACGCGACAAGACGCGCCTAACCGGAGCGCCTATGTCCCTCAACCTGTCCGAGTCCCGCTAGAGGGCCTGCCGTGCGTGCACGGAGCATTCCGTGCAAGGCAGGCCGACAAGAGCGACGCCCCGGCGCCTTCCCCTGAACGGGATCGCGCGCCGGACACGTTTTGTGCGCCCGCTGCTCCGAGAGCAAGGCGCGAAGCCGGACACTCACACACAATGGATATTTCACGCGAGGAGCAGCGTGTGCTGCACCTGTTGGCGCAAGGCGGATGGATTGAAGTTCAGCACAATGATGGCGCCAAGATCATCGAGGCCGATTGCTTCACCCGCGAGGGCTGGCGCTATACCGGCCTGAGGCTCGACCTTTTCCGCAAGCTGAAACGCCGGGGCACCATCGCCTCGAGCGCCGGCAAGCCCTACCGCATCACGCGGCGCGGCTTGCGGCTCGTGCGGTCCCAGCCGGACAATTGCTAGCGGGCCGTGGCCCCTTCGGTTAATCTCGGAACGAAACACCGGAGGGGCCATCCCAGGACAACGCGCACCGCTACCTGTCGCTGCGGGCAGTTGAGAGCGACCTGCGCCGGCGAGCCGGTGCGCGTGTCCGTCTGCCATTGCCTGAACTGCCAGAAGCGCTCCGGCAGCGCCTTCGCGGCGCAGGCGCGCTGGAGCGACGCGGACGTCTCGCTGGAGGGCGCGGCGAAAGAATGGGCGGCGATGGGCGACAGCGGCCAGCGCACGACGTTCCGCTTCTGCCCGGATTGTGGCTCCACCCTATCCTGCACGTCCGAAGATCTGCCCGGCCTCACCGCCGTCGCCGTCGGCGCCTTCGCGGACCCGTCCTTCCCTGCCCCCATTTATTCCGTCTACGAAAACCGCAAGCATGCCTGGGTCGCCATTACCGGCGACGGGATTGATCACATCGACTGAACCGGAAAGCCGCAAGATGATCCCGGCCCTGCAATCGCTCGAAAAGACCTGCCTCGCCTGCCCGGCGCAATGGGCGGGGACGCTGACGGACGGCACCTGTCTCTATGTGCGCTACCGGCACGGTGTGCTGAGCGTCGGCTTCGGGTCTACGCCGGACGCGGCCGTGGAAGATCACCGCTTCGAGTGGGAACTCGGCGACGGGCTGGACGGCTGGATGGAATGGGATCAGGCAAGCGCGTATATCGCCCAGGCCGCACAAGTGCATTTCGGAGAGACCCCATGACCGCACGCATCTTCCTCTGGGTCGGCCATCCCCGAGAAACCTCGCTGAGCCATGGCATGGCGGACGCGTATGAGCGCGGCGCGACGGCGCACGGCGCCGAGACCCGCCGGATGCACCTGTCGGACATGGTTTTCGATCCGGACCTGCAGGACGGCTACCACGCGCGCAAGACGCTGGAGCCCTGCCTCGAAGAGTGGCGGGCAAACATTCTGTGGGCGATCCATCTCTGCTGGGCCTATCCGCAATGGTGGGGCGGCATGCCAGCGAAGATGAAGGGCGTGATCGACCGCGCCTACCTGCCGGGCTTCGCGATGCGCTATCACGAGAAGGATCCCTGGTGGGACAAGCTGCTGACCGGGCGGTCGGCCGACGTGCTTATGACGTCGGACGGCCCGGCCTGGTTCGACCAGCTTTCCTATGGCCGCCCGGCCAAGCTGCAGGTGGAGAATCTCGTGCTGAAATTCGCCGGTATCAAACCCGTCCGTACCCTGCAGGTCGGCACGGTGAAGTCGGCCAATGCGGCCAAGATCGATGCCTGGCTCAAGCAAGCCGAAGCCCGCGGCGCTTCGGCCGCGCGCCGCCTCAAGGCGTGACCGTCACCGCCGGCCCGAGGAAACGTATCCAGTAGAACGACAGCCGGTCCTCGCCGGGCTGGGTGGCGTAGGCGGCGAGGCGCGCGTCGGCTTTCTCCGGCGGCAGGCGCACGGCAGGGACGGGATCGCCTGCCTCCGTGACCAGATCAAACCGCACGAAGGTCCACCCCTCCAAGCCCTTCGGCGCGCGCAGGCGCGAGGTCTCCGACAGACGCAGCGGCGCGGCTTCCGGCAGCGTACCGGAGAGGCGCAGGAACAGCTGGGTGACCCAGACGCCGCCCTTCGTGCGCACCACACCGAACGCCACATGCGTCGCCTTGGGGTGCAGGATGTTCACCCGGTGGCCGGGGCTGTTCATCAGGTTCTGGTGCAGCCGGTCCAGCGCAAAGTCCGGGTCCATCCGGCCGGAGGATTTCGACACGGTGGCGACGTTCTCGGCGGAGAAATCGGCCAGCGCGGTGCGGTCAAAGGCGGCGATGCGGTCATCGCTGGCACGCCCGTCAAGGCTTTCATGGCCGAAGAAGGAATTGACCGCCATGTCGAGGGAGTGAAAACGCGCCGCGCTGCGAAGTTCGGTGCGGACCTGCACCGGCGCGAGCCCGGCCGCGCGCCGCTCGGCGTTCACGCGCTTCAGGAAGCCCGCCTCCAGCGCCGCGTCAAAGGCGAAGCCCTCGGGCGGCGCGGCAAGACAGGCACTGCCGCGCTCGACATAGCCCGCCACATCGGCCGGGCGGCCCATTGTGTCGAGGTCGCAGGCAAGCGCCGGCGCGACCGCAAAAACCATCAGGACAAGGACCAGAAAGCCGCGCATGCGAAGCCATGCCTAGCATGCTTCGCGAAGGCTTTCACCGGTCAGATCACACCGGCGGTCTGCAGGCGCGTCAGCACCGGCGCCATCATCCGGTCAATCGCCTCGGCCGACGGCTTCACGTCGCCGTAAGCGGGCACACCCTCGTCCGCGATCACGAGGTCGGCCTCGAACATCGCCGGATAGGTAAAGCGGTAATGCGCAGCACGCACCGTCGACATATACTGCATCAGCACCGAATCCACCGTGCGGCCCCGCTCGATCACGTCGCGGCGGATGCGGCGCGCGAGGCGCAGGTCGTCCGGCGTATCGACATAGACCGACAGGTCGATGAGCGAGCGGATCTTCGGCATCGACAGCGCGTGGATACCCTCGAGGATCAGGACCGGCGCGGACTCGATGCGCCGCGTCTTTTTCGATCGGTCATGCAGTTCGTAATCATAGATCGGCTGGTCCACCGCCTCGCCGGCCTTCAGCGCCTTCAGGTCCGAGACGAGGTGATCCACCTCTTTCGATTTCGGGTCATCATAGTTGATGCCCTTCACCAGCGCGTGGCGCTCGTCCTCGCTTTTCGGGGCGCCGTAGAAACTCATCGGCAGGTAATAGGCGTCCTCGCCGAACATCACCGCCTTGCCAGGCCCAAGCCGGTCCAGCAGTGCCACCGCGAGCGTAGACTTGCCGGAGCCGGAGCCGCCGGACATGGCGATCAGGAACGCTTTTTTCTTCGACATCACACACGCCCTTTTACCCGCAAATGGCTTTCCCATGAAAAAGGGCCGCCCCACAAGGAGCGGCCCTTCCGATTTCTTGAAGCTGCGGGGCGATTACTCGCCGGCGTCCGCGCCTTCGATTTCCTTGCCGGTCTCCTGGTCGACGACCTTCATCGAGAGGCGAACCTTGCCCTTCTCGTCGAGGCCCATCAGTTTCACCCAGACCTTGTCGCCCTCTTTGACCATCTCTTTCGGGTGGCCGATGCGCTTGTTGGCCATCTGCGAGACGTGGACGAGGCCGTCCTTCGGACCGAAGAAGTTCACGAACACGCCGAAGTCTTTCATCGACACGACCTTGCCTTCGTAGATGGCGCCGACTTCGGCTTCCGCGGTGATGCCGCGGATCATCTTGATGGCGGCGTCGATGGACTTGCGGTCCAGCGCAGAGATCTGCACCGTGCCGTCATCCTCGATGTTCACCTTGGCGCCCGTCTGGTCGACGATGCCGCGGATGACCTTGCCGCCGGAACCGATCACGTCACGGATCTTGTCGACCGGGACTTTCAGGATCTCCATCTGCGGCGCCGTTTCAGCCAGCTTTCCGCGTGCCGAGGAAAGCCCCTTCGCCATTTCGCCGAGGATGTGGTGACGGCCACCTTTCGCCTGATCGAGGGCCTTGCCCATGATCTCGCGCGTGATACCGGCCACCTTGATGTCCATCTGGAGCGAGGTGATCCCCTTCTCCGTACCGGCCACCTTGAAGTCCATGTCGCCGAGGTGATCTTCATCACCCAGGATGTCGGAGAGAACAGCGAACTCGCTGCCTTCGAGGATCAGGCCCATCGCGATACCGGAAACCGGCCGCGTGATTGGCACGCCCGCGTCCATCATGGCGAGGGAGCAACCGCAGACCGTGGCCATCGAGGACGAGCCGTTGGACTCGGTGATCTCGGAGACGAGACGGATCGTGTACGGAAAGTCCTCATGCTTCGGCAGGACGGCCTGAAGCGCGCGCCAGGCCAGCTTGCCGTGACCGATTTCGCGGCGTCCGGCGCCGCCGAGGCGGCCCGTTTCCCCGACCGAGTACGGAGGGAAGTTGTAGTGCAGCATGAACTTTTCTTTGCGCGTGCCGTCCAGGCCTTCGATATATTGTTCGTCATCGGAGGTTCCGAGCGTCGTGACGCAGATCGCCTGCGTCTCGCCGCGCGTGAACAGGGCCGAGCCGTGCGTGCGCGGCAGGAAGCCTGCCTCGGCCACGATCGGACGGATCTGGTCTAGCTTGCGACCGTCGATACGCTCACCCGTTTTCAGGATGTCGCCGCGCACCACTGAAGCTTCGGCTTCCTTGAACGCCGTCTTGAACAGCTCACCGGACATCTCGCCCGGCGCATCTTCCGTGCCGACGAGTTTCGCCTTGGCCGTATCACGGGCCGCGCCGACGGCAGCATAACGCTCGCCCTTGGCGGTGATCTTGTAGGCTTTCGACAGGTCCTTGCCGACGATCTTCTCGATCGCTTTCACGGCGGCGGAATTGTCTTCGGCTTCGTATTCGAACGGCGCGTTGGCGGCTTTCTCGGCGAGCGAGATGATCGCATCGATCACCGGCTGCATCGCGTCATGACCGGCGACAACGGCGCCGAGCATGATTTCTTCCGAAAGCTCATAGGCTTCCGATTCCACCATCATCACCGCGTCGGACGTGCCGGCGAGGACGAGGTCAAGCTCGGAATCTTCGAGTTCGGCCACCGTCGGGTTGATGACATACTGGCCATTGATATAGCCGACGCGGCTCGCCGCAATCGGGCCCATGAACGGGGCGCCGGAGAGCACGAGCGCGGCGGACGCGCCGATCATGCCGATCACGTCGGCATCGTTCTCGAGGTCATACGAGAGGACGGTGATGATCACCTGGACTTCGTTCTTGAAGCCCTTGACGAACAGCGGGCGGATCGGACGGTCGATGAGGCGCGAGGTCAGCGTCTCTTTCTCGGTCGGGCGGCCTTCACGCTTGAAGAAGCCGCCGGGGATGCGTCCGGCTGCGAAGTATTTTTCCTGGTAGTTGACGGTCAGCGGGAAGAAGTCCTGACCCGGCTTGGCCGATTTTGCGAAAACGGCGGTCGCGAGCAGCGTGGTGTCGCCATAGGTAACCATGACGGCGCCGTCAGCCTGACGCGCCACATGGCCCGTCTCGATCGTGAGTGTGCGGCCGGCCCAATCCAGCGACACGGAGTGTGTATTGAACATGTCTGTCTTTCTTTCACATACGAAAAGCCCGCCATGGCCCTATTGCCTGGCGGGCTTGTTTTGGAACTAGCGGCGGATGCCGAGTTCCGTGATGAGAGCGGTGTAGCGCGCCTCATCCTTGCCCTTGACGTAATCAAGGAGCTTCCGGCGGGTGGCGACCATGGTCAGCAGGCCCCGGCGGGAATGGTTGTCTTTCTTGTTGGCCTTGAAGTGGTCCGTCAGGCCATTGATGCGGGCCGTGAGGATCGCAACCTGGACTTCCGGCGAGCCCGTATCGCCCGGTTTCGTGGCGAACTTCTTGATAAGCTCTTGCTTGTGTTCAGCGGTAATCGACATCGGATATGCCTTCTTGCAACACGCCCGCAGGCGCTGGGTTCATTAATCGCCTGAATTGGCGGGGTTTTTTTGGGAGCGGACCTGTACAGGTGGCCACGGCCGGGATGTCGTCCAGCAGGGTCAGAAGACAAGCTTCCACCCCAAAAACGGGCTTATGACTCAAATGGGGGGGAATGGGAAGGGCTTGGGGTGATTCCGGCGGCAAACCGGGTAGAGTCCGCAAAGAATCGCCCCGGACCCTCCCCATGCCCGAAATCACGCCCCTCCCCTCCGACATTGCCCACATCATCCAGCTGGCCATCGCGCCGGTGTTCACGCTGGCCGGCATCGGCGCGCTGCTGAACGTGATGGCGAACCGCCTCGCCCGTGTCGTGGACCGCTGGCGGGCGCTGGAGGAGGGCCTCGCCAAGGATGACGAGACATCCCGCCGCCTCCACCATACCGAACTCGGCGTGCTGGACCGGCGCATGGTGCACATCCACCGCGCCATCGGCCTCTGCACCCTGGCCGCGCTGATGATCTGCCTCGTCATCATCCTGCTGTTCACCGGCCAGCTGATCGCCGTGCCGGTCGCGGCCGCCGTCTCGCTCCTGTTTGTCGTCTCGATGCTGCTGCTCGTCGTCGCGCTGATCTCCTTCTACATCGAGGTGCGCATCGCGAGCCGCATCCTGCGCGTCACGCGCGCAGTGCTGGAGGCGGGCAAGACGGGCTGAGCCCTTGCCTTGGAGCGGCGGGCAAATGACCCGCACCGCGCGTCCTTGATGCAGCTCATCCTGAGCGAAGTCGAAGGATAGGCACCGGGGAGGTGGCAGCTCGGCTTGTGCAACCAAATCCGCCCCCTCCGGAAACAAAATCCTGAGCCGCCTCAAGCGAATGAAAGATTTCTCCGGAAACCTTGCGCCACACCCCTGCGCGCGGGGTTACACTCAGCTCCCCCCCACACCGTAGGTCGGACAAAGGCCCCAGGCCGAAATCCGACACCCCGAGAGCAGCCGATAGCCGTTCGATACCAAGTGATAAAGAATGAGAATCAATGAGAAAGAATCGACATCCGGAATACAAAGCCTGCAACAGGCTGAGGCCGCCTGTGAACGCAGCGGGAGGACTTGCGCCTACAAAAACGGGGACGCAAAAAAATAAAACCCAACCCCGTCAAGCCATTATGAAATCCGCCCCCAAACCTTCCGCAACACCTCCGCCCACGGATCCATGAAAAACATAGCCAAATTACCCTAAACTCCCATGGCAGAGGGGCGCGCACCCCGCCCGCCTCTGGACTTCCCCTCGCCCCGGTGAAACGTTGGGATAAACCCGGGAGAGACAACACCATGCAAGTCGCCGCCTATGCCACTGAGGGCCCCACCGACCCCCTGAAGCCCTTCGAGATCACCCGCCGCGACCTGCAGCCCGATGACGTCCTCATCGACATCACCCATTGCGGCATCTGCCATAGCGACATCCACTCGGCCCGCAACGAATGGGGCCGCGCCAAATATCCCTTCGTACCGGGCCACGAGATTGTCGGCCGCGTCAGCGCCATCGGCCCGAAGGTGACGAAGCACAAGGTCGGCGATCTTGTCGGCGTTGGCTGCCTGGTGGACGCCTGCCTCAAATGCCCCGCCTGCCATGACGGCGACGAGCAGTATTGCGAGAAGGGCTCCGTCGGCACCTATGGCGGCACCGAACCGGTGATCGGCGGGCCGACCTATGGCGGCTATTCCAAACAGATCGTCGTGCGCGACAGTTTCGTGTTGAAGATCTCCGAGAAGCTCGACCCCGCCGCTGCCGCGCCCCTGCTCTGCGCCGGCATCACCAGCTGGTCGCCGCTGAAACACTGGGCCGTCTCGAAAGGCGACAAGGTCGGCGTCATCGGTCTCGGCGGGCTTGGCCATATGGGCATCAAGTTCGCCGTGGCGATGGGCTGCGAGACCGTGATGATCACCACCTCGCCGGAGAAGGGCGCGGATGCCCGCCGCCTCGGCGTCTCCGATGTGCTGGTCTCGAATGACCGTGAACAAATGAAAGCCCACCGGGGCAGTTTCGATTTCCTGCTCAACACCGTGCCGGTGAAGCACGACCTCAATCCCTATCTCGGCCTGCTCGCGCGCAATGGCACCATGGTCATCGTCGGCGCGATCGAGCCGCTGGAAGAAATGCATGGCGGCCTGCTGCTGGCCAACCGCCGCAGCATCGCGGGTTCCGGCATCGGCGGTATCGCGGAGACGCAGGAGATGCTCGATTTCTGCGCGGAGCATAACATCGTCTGCGATATCGAACTGATCGACATGAAGGACGTGAACCCCGCCTATGACCGCGTGGTCAAAGGCGACGTGAAGTACCGCTTCGTCATCGACATGGCGACGCTCTGACGGGCTCAGGCCGTGCGCGGGAGATTTGCCATGACGTATTGCACCGCCCACGCAACGCCGCCGCCATGGTCGAGCGCGACGGGAAAAGTTTTCTGGTAAACCGGGTCCTGATTGTCCGGGCACCATTCCGCCAGCACAGCGAACCATGTCATGGGACGCGCGCCGGCCTGGATCATGCGCTGGCAGGCGCGGTCATGCGCTTCGGGCGAGAGGCCCCCGGATGCGTCCGCGACGAAGTAGACGTCATAGCCGGCCTTCAGGGCGGACAGGGCGGTCTGGGCAAGGCACACTTCCGTCCAGAGCCCCGCCATCACCAGCTTGCGCCGCCCCGTGTCTTCCACCGCCGCCCTGAACTGCGCGTCGGCCCAGGCGTTGGTCACGTGACGGTCAATCGGCTGAACGTCCGGGACGGCAGCTGTGACGGATGAAAAGAGAGGGTCCCTCAAGGGGCCGCCTTCGGCGTTGATGGTCGTCAGGATCACCGGTACACCGACGGCGGCTGCGGTTCGCGCCAGAGCGGTGACATTGTTGGTGAGCATTTCCGGAGCGATGGAGTGAATGGGGAAAGCGACCCAGGGCTGATGGTCGATCAGGCAGAGAACCGAGTTTTCGATTGTAAGTTCATTGATGTTCATGTGCTGATCCTTTGTGCTGAGGATACAACTAAGACTTACTTTTAGTTAGTCAATGGCCTTCCGGTCTAGTCTGTTGATGATTCCAGAGACGCTGGTTTGATGGCCTGCCCAGGAAAGAGTCGAGATGAAAAATCCAGGGTTTGGGCATGGCCCGTTCAGCCCCGAATTCCACGCGGCATCCGAACTGGTTGGCCGCAAATGGACGGGTGCGATCATCTATGCGATTTTCAACGGACGCTCACGTTTCGCCGAAATTGCTGCGGTCATTCCAGGCCTGAGTGACCGGTTGCTGGATGAGCGGCTCAAGGAGCTGGTGCAGCACGGTATTCTGGAAAAGCTGAAGGAGGCCGGGGACGCCCGCCCCCGGTACGTTCTCACGGAAAAGGGCCTCGCGCTGCGCGGGGTCCTGATCGCGCTTTATTCCTGGGCGCTCAAATGGCCGGACACGGACAAAACCTAAACCGCAAACACCCGCACCGGTTCGAAATGCCCGGCCCGAACTTCGCCGAGCGCCACCGCATCATCGCCCGCAATCGCCAGCGCCATCCGGTCGTCATCCTCCGTGCGCCCGGCGCGCCAGCCTTCGATGACATGCGGCAGCAGCATGATCGTGCGTCCCTGCCGCAAATTGCCGGCATCGTTCGCGGTAACCTGAAGATGGGGCATCGCATTCAGCACGGCGTGCAGCGGCTTCAAGTTTGCGAACAGCGCGTCCCGGTCATCGGCCAGCGCCTGAAGGTCTGCAACCGACACCGCCCCGGCGGCATCAAACGCACCGACGCGTGTGCGCCGCAACTGGCTGATATGCCCCTCCGCACCGAGGTCGGCGGCCATGTCACGCGCCATGGCGCGGACGTAGAAGCCTTTGCCGGAGACAACATGGATCACCGAATGATCCGCATCCGGCATACCGATCACCTTGGCGGCGTGGACATCGACCTCGCGCGCTTCCAGCTCGAACACTTCCCCGCCCCGGGCAAGGTCATAAGCCCGCTCGCCCGCCACCTTGATGGCGGAGAATTTCGGCGGGACCTGTCTTATCGTGCCGATGTACTTCGTCAGGGCCGCTTCGACCTCTTCGCGCGGCGGACGCACGTCGGACGTGGCGGTCACCTCGGCTTCGGCATCCTGACTGGCGGTGGAGATGCCCCAGCGGATGGTGAAGACGTATTCCTTCTGCGAATCCATCGCCCATTGGACGGTCTTCGTTGCCTCGCCCAGCGCGACCGGAAGGATACCGTCCGCCAGCGGATCGAGCGTGCCGCCATGGCCGACCTTCTCGGCATTGAACAGGCGCTTGATGATCGCGACAGCCTGTGTCGAAGTCATGTCGACGGGCTTGAACAGGTTCAGCCAGCCCGTGACAGGCTCGCCTTTGCGTTTTCTCTGGCGGGACAAGGTATTCTCCAAATGCTCCGGGCGCGCGGGTCGAACGCGCGTCTGGACCTGATACTGAAGGGCGCCGCATATCTGCTGCGGGCGGTCCGCGTCAATCCATGCGGCTGTGGGCCGCGCCCGGCAGGGTCAGGGATTGGCGGGCGGCGCGTCTTCCTCTTCGTCCAGAACATCGGCCGCCGCCGGGCGCACCGGCGCAGCGCCGGCGCCTTTCGGCAGGCGAAGGTTGACGATGTCGAGGTTGAGGTCGAAGTCACCCGTGATCGACGTGTCGCCGGAATCCAGCTTGTGGCGGATCACGTCGCGGATCTTGGTCAGCACTTCGCGGTTGTTGTCGACCAGCGGGATCTGGCGGCCATCCGACGTGCCGATCAGGAGGCGGTAATAGGGCTCCTGCTTCTTCAGCTTCATCGCGATCATCGCGGCGCGCACACCGAGGAACAGGCCGAGCAGCATCAGGAGGGCGCCGATCATCAGACCGATCACGCCGTCGCCTTGTGCCGGGCGGATCGCCCACCAGGCAAACCCGGCGAGGCCGAAGAACAGGAAACCGACACAGGCGGTCGCGTAGACGCTCTGGGTTTTCCGGTTCGCCGGCGTGTCCCAGGGAAAGAAATCATGCCGCTCGACGGTCATGGTCGCAATGCGGCGGATGGCGATCGTGTCGTCACCCAGCTGCAAGGACGCAGCCGAGACTTCGCCCTGGCGGGCACCTTCCTCGTCAATGGTCTGGCGTTGCATGCCCTGGTTCCCCGGCTTCTTGCGCAGTGTTCGTGTCGATACTGGGCGAAGACCTGTCAAATGACAAAGCATCAAGGCAGAAACGCGGCAAATGCGCCGCCGCGCTCAGCCCTCGACGTCGCGGCGGACGCGCGGATCAGACAGCAGCTTGTCGATGGCGGTGGCCTCGTCATAGGACTTGTCGGCGATGAAGTGCAGCTCCGGCGTGAACTTCAGGTCGATCTCGCGCCCCAGACGCCCGCGCAGGAAAGCGGCCGCACGGTTCAACGCGCCGGCGAGGCGGGCGCGGCCTTCTTCGGAATCGTCGCCCAGCGGGGTGACGTAGACCTTGGCGCGGCGCAGGTCCGGCGAACAACGCACTTCGCCCACCGTGACCAGCACGCCGTTGAGTTCCGGATCGCGCAGGTCTTCCCGCGCGATGACATCGGCGAGGGCATGGCGGATAATCTCTCCGGCGCGCAACTGGCGCTGCGACGGAAGACCGGGGGTCGAAGGTTTCTTGGCCATCAGTGGCTTACCCTTGAAGTGACAAATTCGGTGAAGGCGGTCCGGCGCGCCGGGTCATTGCCGAACCAGACGTTCGGGATGATCAGCGTGTCGGCGCCCTCGATGAAGACCGCGAGATGCCCCGGCCCTGCGGTCACCTTGCGGATTCCGGACCACCCGACGCGGGTTTCAACCGGACCGCGGCGGACGGAAAGGCATTCCTCCGTCGCCGTCACCTGCGTGTCGAGACTGAGTTCGGTGCCGCGCCCGGGGCGGTTGCGATAAGACCAGCGCATGAAGATGAGATACCACGCAACGCCCGCAAAGGCAGCCAGATTGGCCGAGACCAGGAATTGCAGCAGCGTGTCCCAGCCGAGCGAGCGCCCCAGATCCTTCGCCAGCAGGGCCACGCTGGCCGAAATGATCGGCGCGGTCACGCCCGCATAGTAAAGCGCGGTCGGCCCGATTGTGCCGGTCCGGCTGACCCGGACCAGCCGCTTGAGATCACGGCTTGTCAGCCGGCCGGATACCGCCAGGGGTTCGCTCATGCGGCCAGACTAGGCGAGCGTCCTTGCGATTTCCTCTACCTGGAAGCATTCGATCTTGTCGCCGGTGCGAATGTCTTCGTACCGTTCAAAGGCCATGCCGCATTCCATGCCGGACGCCACTTCGGACACTTCGTCCTTGAAGCGCTTGAGCGTCTTGAGCTTGCCTTCGTGGATGACGACGTTGTCGCGCAGCAGGCGCACGCCGCAGCCCCGCAGCACCTTGCCTTCGGAAATCCGGCAGCCGGCAACCTTACCGACCTTCGTGATGTTGAAGACTTCGAGGATGTCTGCATAGCCAAGGAAGGTTTCGCGCTTCTCCGGCGCGAGCATGCCCGACAGGGTCGATTTGACGTCGTCGAGCAGGTCGTAGATCACCGAATAGTAGCGGATTTCCACGCCTTCGCGCTCTGCGAGGTCGCGCGCCTGCTTGTTGGCGCGGACGTTGAACGCAAAGATCGGCGCATTCGACGAGCGGGCCAGCAGGACATCGGATTCCGAAATTCCGCCGACGGCGCCATGGATGACCTTGGCGCGGACTTCGTCGGTCGAGATCTTGTCGAGCGACATCGAGATCGCCTCGACGGAGCCCTGGACATCGGCCTTGAGAACGATCGGCAGTTCGCGGGTTTCCACGGTGCCGTCCTTGAGACGCAGCAGCAGCTGATCGAGCGAGGCACGGGCCGCAGCCCCTGCTCCGCCGGACACCTGACGCTTCGTCCGGATACGGTATTCCGTGATCTCGCGGGCACGCGCTTCGCTGTCGACGACCACCAACGGCTCCCCCGGATCCGGCGCGCCGTCCATGCCGAGCACTTCGACCGGAAGCGAGGGGCCTGCGCCGTCCAGCTGCTGGCCGCGCTCGTCAACGAGGGCGCGGACCTTGCCCCACTGGGCGCCGGCCACGACGATGTCGCCGCGCTTCAGGGTGCCGCGCTTGATCAGCACGGTGGCGACCGGGCCGCGGCCCTTGTCGAGTTTGGATTCGATCACGACGCCGTCGGCTTCGCGGTTCGGGTTGGCTTTCAGTTCGAGCACTTCGGCCTGCAGCGAGATCGCGTCGGTGAGTTCGTCGAGACCTTCGCCGGTCTTGGCCGAAACCTTGACCGCGATCGTCACGCCGCCCATCGATTCAACCTGGATGTCGTGCTGCAGGAGGTCTGTAAGCACCTTGTCCGCATTGGCATCATAGAGGTCGGTCTTGGTAACGGCCACGATGATCGGGACGCCGGCCGCCTTGGCGTGATTGATGGACTCAATCGTCTGCGGCATGACCGAGTCATTGGCAGCCACAACGAGGATGGCGATATCCGTGGCGTTGGCGCCGCGGGCGCGCATCGCCGTGAAGGCCGCGTGGCCGGGCGTGTCGAGGAAGGTAATCCGCTCGCCCGATTTCAGCTGAACCTGGTAGGCGCCGATATGCTGGGTGATGCCGCCGGCTTCGCCCGAGACCACATCGGTCTTGCGAAGCGCGTCGAGCAGCGAGGTCTTGCCGTGGTCAACGTGGCCCATGATCGTCACAATCGGGGCGCGCGGTTGCAGATCGGTATCGTCGTCGGCGAGGCCTTCGAGGCCGATTTCCACGTCGGCTTCCGACACACGTTTCACCGTGTGCCCGAATTCAGATGCGATCAGTTCGGCCGTGTCGGCGTCAACGATATCGTTGCCGCGCAGCATCTGGCCTTCCTTGATCATGAACTTCACGACGTCGGCGACGCGTTCGTTCATGCGGCCGGCAAGATCCTGCAGCGTGATGGTTTCGGGAAGCGTGACTTCGATCGAAACCTTGTCGCGATCTCCGGCGCCGCCCATCTTGCGTTCGCGTTCGCGCTCGCGCGCGCGGCGGACAGAGGCGAGGGAGCGCTGTCGGTCGGCATCGTCGCCGAGGGCGGACGCAATCGTCAGCTTGCCCTGGCGGCGCGCACCGGTGTCGCGGCTGCGGGCAGCGGCTTCACGGGCACGGTCGCCGGCGCCGCGGTCATCCTTGACCGGTTTGCCGCCGCCGCCGCGTTTGACGCGGCCGGCATCTTCTTCTTCAACCGGAATGGCGGCTGCAGGCGAGGCGGCCTCGGCGCGCGGGCGCGCCTTGGTGGGCCGTTCGACCGCATGCTCTTTCGGCGCCGCTTCGGCGATCTTGCGGGCCTCTTCCTCGGCCTTGCGTTGCACTTCCGCGCCGTCGCGGTCGCGGCCTTCCTGGGCCTTGCGCTCCTGTTCGGTGCGCAGACGGTCCTGAGAGGCCTTCTCCTTCTGCTGGTCTTCGGCGCGCGCGGACTCTTCGGTCTTGCGGCGCTCCAACACCTTCTGACGGGCTTTCAGCTCGGCAACGGTAATGCCCAGCTTCGACGCTAGCGCGACAAGTTTCGCCTCCATCGATTCCGAGACGGGGGTTGGCGCATCTGCCGCCTGGCCAGCCGCCGGCGTGCCGCCTGCCGTCACCGGCCGGCGTTTCTTCGTCTCGACCACTACCTGTTTGGAGCGGCCGTGGCTGAAGCTCTGCTTCACTGTGCCGGCGGACTTACGCACGACGGTCAGCGGCTTGCGCCCGCCGGAATTGCCTTGATCGTTGTTATCGCTCATTCGTCCTACATATCATATTCTGAGCCCGGACGCCCATGCGTCCCGGCAGATTCCGTTACCGATCCGGTTCAGGGAACCAGTGAAGTTCGGGAGCAGCGCGAAATCCGGTCAGGCGCCGGTAGGCGACCTCCCAATTCTTCGCGATGGCGCCCCGGCGGACGAGGCCGTGTATCACACGGTCGCGCCCGAAAGCCATGCCCAATTCCTGCGAGCTGAGCGCCCCGGCTACTTTCACGCCGCTATATAGGGCTTTGGCGAGAAAATACACCTTGTTGCGCCCATCCTCTGCGCCGTCGCTGGCTTCGAGGAGAAAGGCGGGCTCCTTGCCGCGCAACGCGTCGCGCACCTGGTCATGCCCCTGGATCGCGAGGCCTGCCTTGCGGGCGAGGCCGAGCAGATCAACGCAGCGTTTCACGAGGAGGCGCTCGGTCAGATCCGACAGCCCTTCGGGAACCGTCACCGCGCTCTTGAAGCCGCGTGCAAAGGCACCCTTGGCGGCCGCGGTATCGACATGACGCCGCTCCGCTGCAACCCAGACGCCCCTGCCCGGCAGGCGGGCGGCGATGTCCGGCGTGACAAGATTGTCAGGCGACAGAACAAATCGGATCATCGCCTCCTTCGGGAGGCGCTCGCGCGTGACGGCGCACTGACGCTCCGGCGATGCCGAAGCATCGCCGTCCGCGTCTTCTTCATTGTCGGGGATCAGACCCGGTTCACTGTTCGGGTACGGCTTCTTCATCGCCGCCCTCCATCTGCAGGTCTGCCAGATCAATGCCCAGCTCCTCAGCCAGGGCTTCCTCGTCATCATCATTGTTGCCAAGCTCGCCGAGAGCGAGGAGCGCGCGCTCCTCCTCGGTCAGCTCCGGCGCGACTTCGTCACCCGCCTGTTGCGCGATCAGCGCGTCGACGGCTTCCTGCTCGATCCAGCCTGCGATGACGCGTGCCTTCATGATGAACATCTGGGCGTCGTCCTTGCGCATTTCGCCCTTCTTCAGGATGCCTTCCACCCAAACCGGTTTGCCGTCCGGACCGGGCTCGCGGTAGCCGGTGAGATCGTCCGGCACGAGGCCGGCGACGTCTTCAACCGTCTTGACGCCCTGCTCACCAAGTTTCACGGCGAAGGACGCCGTCATGCTGTCCAGCTCCATCACGTCATCCTCGACGCCAAGTTCGCGGCGCTTGGTATCGTTCTCTGTCGCCAGCTGTTCGAGGAAGTCGCGCGCGCGTTCCTGCAGCTCTTCGGCAACGTCCTTGTCAAAGCCTTCGATGGTGATGAAGTCTTCCGGCGCGACGAAGGCGATCTCCTCAACCGATTCGAAGCCTTCGGACGCGAGCAGCTGGGCGAGCGTTTCGTCCGCATCCAGAGCTTTCATGAACAGCGCCGTACGCTCCTGGAATTCCTTCTGGTAGCGCTCGGAGTCCGCCGACTCGGTGATCAGGTCGATCTGCCAGCCGGTGAGTTGCGAGGCGAGACGGACGTTCTGGCCGCGGCGGCCAATGGCCAGCGGGAACGGGTCGTCGGCCACGACGACCTCGACGCGGCGCTCGTCTTCATCAAGCACCACTTTCGAGACTTCCGCCGGCTGCAGCGCGTTCACGATGAACGTGGCGGCGTCATAGTTCCACGGAATGATGTCGATCTTCTCGCCCGAAAGCTCGCCGACCACCGCCTGCACGCGCGCACCGCGCATACCGACGCAGGCACCGACGGGATCAATGGACGAGTCGTTCGAGATCACGCCGATCTTGGCGCGCGAACCGGGGTCACGGGCGCAGGCCTTGATCTGGATGACGCCTTCGTAGACTTCCGGCACTTCCTGGGCGAACAGCTTGCGCATGAAGTCCGGCGCCGCGCGCGACAGGAAGATCTGCGGGCCCTTCAGCTCACGGCTGACCTTGTAGAGATAAGCGCGGACGCGGTCGTTCGGCTGGAAATTCTCGCGCGGGATACCGTCATTGCGGCGGATGATGCCCTCGGCGCGGCCAAGATCGACGATGACGTGACCATACTCGACGCGCTTGACGATGCCGTTGATGACCTCGCCGACACGGTCTTTATATTCATTGTACTGACGTTCGCGTTCGGCATCGCGCACTTTCTGCGTGATCACCTGCTTGGCCGTCTGGGCGGCGACGCGTCCGAAGTCGAAGGGCGGCAGCTCTTCCGTCAGTTCACTGCCGATAACCAGCGCGGCATCGATCCGCTTGGCCTCGGTGAGACGCAGCTGCTTGGCTTCGTCTTCGAGGCTGTCATCTGCGACAACCGTCTGCACGCGCCACAGCGTCTGTTCGCCGGTCGCGGGGTCGATCCGGGCACGGATGTCGTGCTCCTGGCCGTACTTGGCCTTGGCGGCCTTTTCGATGGCCTCCTGCATCGCTTCGATCACGATGCGCTGGTCGATCGATTTCTCTTCCGCGACCGCTTTCGCGATCTGCAGGATTTCAAGCCGGTTGGCGGACACGCCTACGGTGGTCATTGGAGATCTCCTGTCTCTTCTTCATCTGTGTCGTCTTCGGACTCGTCGATCTCGAAATCGGCGAGCATGTCTTCATCTTCATCCGGCTGCGGCGGCAGATTGCCGGCGGCGCGGGCGGCTTCGATTAGTTCATCCGTCAGCACGAGGGTCGCCCGGCTCATCTCATGAACGCCGGCGACCAGTTCGGTCTCGTCGTCGATCTCGATATGGACCCCGTCCTCGCCTTCGCCGACGATTGTGCCGGTGAACCGGCGGCGCCCGTCAATCGGCCGGGCAAGTTCGATGCGGGCGGCGTGGCCGATCCAGCGGGCGAAATCGCCGGGGCGGGTCAGCGGCCGGTCGATGCCGGGCGTGGACACTTCCAGGATATAGGCCTCGGTGATCGGGTCGGCCTCTTCCAGGACCGGGCCCATCGCGCGGCTGAGACGGGCGCAGTCCTCGACATCCGTCGGCGCGCCCCCGGCCTTCTCGGCCATCACCTGCAGGTGCGGCCGCCGGCCGCCCGAGACGCGCAGACGCACGACTTCCATACCGAGACGGTCCGCAACAGGGCGGATGATGTCCAGCAGGCGGCGTTCCTGTTCGGTCAGGGCGATCATGAGGGGCGGGGCAAATCCGGATAAAGAAAAACGGCGGACCCGTTTCCGGACCCGCCGCCGATATATTTCGACTTGGCGGCTAGATAGTCTCGAATGAGGCGCGTGTCGAGGGGGTGGCTGAACAAAACACAAACGGCGGCCAGGTTGCCCGGGCCGCCGCGTCCTCACCCCGCAAGGGGGCGAATGACCTAGAGGATTTTGAGGTCCACGGCCGAGGTCTTGCCGCGGCGCTCGTCCTTGTGCAGTTCATACTGGATCGACTGGTTCTCGGCCAGCGTGCGCAGGCCCGACCGCTCGACAGCAGAAATGTGGACGAACACGTCGGCGCCGCCCTCATCCGGCTTGATGAAGCCAAAGCCTTTTTGGTCGTTGAACCACTTTACTTTTCCGGTTGCCATACTGGCCTTCCTTTACCGTTCCGGGCCGCGACAAGCGCGGGATGCGCCATGCCGGTGCCCATCGAAAGCGGGGGAGGGAAAGTCATTGCCGTCGGTCTGACGGGGTCTTGATATTCAGACCGACCGGTTTCGATGCGACAAAAAAGGCCATAATCGACCTGAAATGTCAAGATTATCCACAGGCTCAGATACGCAGAAAATCGTACCAGATCGGGGCACAATCGCCGAGCTTCTTGGCTTCGTAACGCGTCGTCACATGATCCGCGGGCGGACAGCGCCAGTCATCGGCGCGTGCGGCGGTCCACGCGAAGGCATCATTCCCCAGAAAGGCGAGCAGCGCCTCATCGGCATAGCTCGCGACATCGGTCGCAAAACGCAGCCGCCCGCCGGGGGCGAGGATACGGGCAAGCCCGGCCACGAAATCCGGCTGCACGAGACGGCGTTTCTGCTGACGCCGTTTCGGCCAGGGATCAGGAAACAGGATGAAGACACGTTCGACGGAAGCGGGCGCGAAAGCCTCCAGCAGGAGGCGCGCATCATCCGGCCACAGACGGACATTGGTGAGCGCGTTGTCCTCGATCCCCGCGATAGCCTTGGCGACGCCCTCGACGAAGGGCTCGCACCCGATAAAGCCGGTCTCCGGGTTCGCGGCCGCCTGGGCCACGAGATGTTCGCCGCCGCCGAAACCGATCTCCAGCCAGACGGCACGCGCGGACGGAAAGAGGCTGAGGGGCTGAAATTCCGGCGCGGAGGGTTGCGGCAGACGCCAGTGGCCGAGCCGGGTTTCGATCAACTGTTGCTGGCGCGGCGACAGCGGGCGCCCGCCGGTGCGCCCGAACGTGCGGATCGGGCGATCCCTCAAACCATCCTGTTCAGGCGCGCTCATGACGAAACCGGATCAATCCTGGCCGGAGCGGTTGTCGAAGGCGGACGCGGCAGCGCGCACCGTGTTCAGCAACGACTTGCGCAGCGAGATATCTTCAATCTTCTGGAACGCGGAAATGAGTTCCAGCATTTCGGGTGTCATGACCGGCGCGTGGGGTTCGTCTTCGTCTTCGGCGAACTCGGACTGCTCGGCGCCGAGGAATTCTTCGGCGCCGTCAAAGAAATAACTGATCGGCACACCGAGCACGCCGGCAATTTCATACAGACGGCCCGCCGAGACGCGGTTGACGCCCTTCTCGTATTTCTGAACCTGCTGGAAAGTCAGCTCCAGCAGTTCGCCAAGACGTTCCTGTGTCAGCTTGAGTTCGCGGCGACGCCAACGGATGCGCTGGCCAACCACACGGTCGATCCCGCTCGGAAGTTTGCTGTCCGTCATGCTCCAACCCCTCGCGCTGTCCTGGCGGGCGTCAGACGCACTTAACGCCTCCAGCTAAGGAAGGCCAGTAGGGCAAATAGGCAGAGGCTGAACCAGAATAGGCCGGCGCCGAGGCGGGTCTGGAAGACCGTGACGGGCGCTGGTTCCGGAACGCGGTCGCGGCCATAGGTCGTCGCCCAACCTTCCGGTGCGGTTTCGGCAGGCAGCGTGCGCATTGTCTCGCGGCCATACCCGTCAACGATGCCGGAGGCGCCCCGGTTGGCGGCGCGCACCAGCGGCAGGCCGGTCTCGATCGCGCGGTAGCGGTTCTGGGCGTAGTGCTGCGCAGGACCCATGCCGGCGCCGAACCAG
Organism: Caulobacterales bacterium; assembly: GCA_038251755.1. Lineage (GTDB taxonomy): Bacteria > Pseudomonadota > Alphaproteobacteria > Caulobacterales > Hyphomonadaceae > Hyphomonas. Next base: position 15,517 of record JBBSAZ010000001.1, on the reverse strand, counting down.
GCGTCGTTCGAGATCAATACAATCCATTGTGCCCGGTCGGTCTCGTTCGCCTTGCGGGTGATTTCCGGGAACAGGCCTTCATAGCAGATCAACGCGACGAAGGGAGGAATCTGCGCAGTGTCGACCGCCGTCGCCCCTCCCCCGGGACGAAAACCGGACGCAGCAAGGCGCTGGGTGGTCGGCGGAAGCAGCGCGGCAAACTCCCGGCCAAACGGGATGAAATCGACAGCGGCCAGTTCGCCGAACGGGACCAGGCGGTGCTTGTCGTACAGCGCGATGGGGCCGGTATTGTTGGCCGAGGCATCGAGGACCGCGAGACTGTTATAGTAAACGGGCGTGTCTTCGGAGAACCATTCATAGCGTGTGGCCCCGACGATCAGCTTGCGCTCGCCGATATAGGAGGAGATCGCGTCGAGCGAGTCCGACTCCTGAAGCAGGAAGCCGGGCACAGCGCCTTCCGGCCAGATCACGATGTCGCCGGGCCGGCTGTCGGGATATGTCAGCATACGGACATATTCGACCAGCACCGCGCCGGGCTCCATCCGGTCCCAGTCGGCCTGCGGCACGCCGGCATCCATGATCACGACCTGCTGGTCAGTCATCGGGGAGGGCGCGGCCGTGCGCTCGGCGCCCCAGGCCCAGCCGAAGGCGAGCGCGACGACGGCGGCGAAAGACGGCGCCATGCGCAGGCCGAGACCGCGCGCGTCGCGCGTGTCGACGAGCGCGGCCGGCGCCGCCATCACGAAGACGGTGAGCAGGGTGAGCCAGTAGACACCGCCGAGCGAGGCCGCCTGAGAGAGGGCGCCGCCCGGAATCCACGTCGTGCCCGGCAGGTTCCAGGGAAATCCGCCGAACAGATGGCCGCGCACCCATTCGGCGAGCGCGAAGAAGGCCGCAAAAACGAAGATGCGCGAGGGTGAAGCGGACCAGAAGGCGCCGGCCATCGCGGCGCAGGCGCCCCAGATCAAACCCATACCGGCGGGCAGGACAATCAGCGGCAACCAGATAAAGGCGAGGTGCTGTTCGGGGTTCACGAGGAACGGCATCGCCGTCCAGTGCATGCTGACGAGGAAGAAGCCGGAGCCGAAGGCCCACCCCCGGAGCGCCACCTGGCGGCCCCAGCGGCGGTGTGCCCGGGCGCCGTCAATCATCCAGACGAGCGCGGTGAAGGAAATCGCCAGCACGGCGCTGAAGTGAAACGGCGCAAACGCGAAGGCGGCCAGCGCGCCGAAGAAGGCGGCGGCGGCCGCGGCTTTCCACCCATTGAGGCGCGCCAGCGACTCATGAAGGGGCCCCAAAGCCGTGAAGCCGTGGCTGCGGACAGGTTCTGACATTCGAACTCTACTCCTCGGGAGGCGGGGATGCGGGCGGCTCGGGCAGGCGGAGCTTCAGGCGCCGGATACGCCGGGAATCGGCTTCCATGATTTCAAGTTCGGCCCCGCCGGGATGCCGCAGGACTTCGCCGCGCAGCGGAACCTTGCCGGCGAGCGCCACAGCGACGCCGCCGAGCGTATCGATCTCGGCGTCGCTGTCGGCGAGGCCCAGGTCGACACCGGATTCTTCGGCGAACTCGTCGATTTCCATGCGCGCATCAGCTTCCCAGAGACGGGCGCTGCGGCGGATGAAGAGCGGCTCGTCATCATCATGCTCGTCTTCGATATCGCCGACGATCACTTCGACGAGGTCTTCAAGTGTCAGGAGGCCATCGGTACCGCCGTATTCGTCGACGACGAGCGCGAGATGGATGCGGGTCGCCTGCATCTTTACCAGCAGGTCGGTCAGCTTCATCGAGGGCGGGACGTACAGGACTTCGCGGTGCAGGCGCTCCAGCGGCCGCTTCGGCAGCGTCTCGTCCTTGGCCAGTTCGCTGACCACGTCCTTGATGTGCACGAACCCGATCGGATCATCGAGGGTCTCGCGGAAGACCGGCAGGCGCGAATGGGTCACTTCGGCGAAGAAGCGGAGCAGGTCCGGGAAATCGGTACCCGCCTCGACCGCCTGAATTTCGGCGCGCGGCACCATGACATCATAGACGCGCAGCTGCTCGAATTCGGCGACCCGAAGGCGCATGACCTGCGGCGCGCTTTCGGCAACCGAGGCCGCATTGCCGGTCTCCGGTTGCGGCGCAGGTTTGCGCCGGAAGCCGAAGAGGCCGCGTAATCGTCCGGACGGATCGGAAGGGTCAGAATCACTCATGGGGAGCCTGTGTCGCAGAGCAGGTATGGATTGGCTATGCCGAGGGAGGCAAGCGCGCTGATCTCGAGGGTTTCCATCTGCGCCGCTTCTTCCGGCGTTTCATGGTCGTGTCCGAGCAGGTGCAGGTAGCCGTGGATCAGCAGGTGCGTCAGGTGTTCGGGCATCGCCTTGCCTTGTTCGGCGGCGTCCCGTGCAGCGACGCCGTGGGCGACCGCAATGTCGCCGAGCAGCGGGCGGTCCATCGGCAGGGCCGGAAAGGACAACACGTCGGTCGGCTTGTCCTTGCCGCGGAAATCCCGGTTCAGCTGGCGCAGTTCGCCGTCATCGGTCAGCAGCAGGGAGACAAGGCCTTCCGCCGGCGCCTGCCGTGCGGCGGCGGCAAAGGCACGGCGGCTCAAGGCATCAAGATCCCCCAGGGCGGACCAGGCCTCCCCTTCGACGATCAAGGCGACATCGATCATGGCGGCGCTCAGCTTTCGCCTGCCGCCGCATAGGCGTCGATGATGCGGCTGACGAGGCCATGGCGCACGACGTCAGCGGCCGTCAGCCGGTGGGCGGCGATACCTTCGACATTCTCGAGGATGCGCAGGGCGTGTTTCAGTCCGGAAGACTGGGTGCCCGGAAGGTCAACCTGGTCGGGGTCGCCGGTGACCACCATGCGGCTGTCCCGGCCGAGACGCGTCAGCACCATCTTCATCTGGGCGACGGTGGTGTTCTGCGCTTCGTCAACGATGACAAAGGCATTCTTCAGCGTGCGCCCGCGCATGAACGCGATCGGCGCAACTTCGATCTCGCCGCGCAGCATGCGGCGCTCCATCTGCTCCTGCCCCATCAGTTCGCGCAGGGCGTCCCAGATCGGCAGCATGTAGGGATCGACCTTTTCTTCCAGCGTGCCAGGCAGGAAGCCGAGCTTCTCGCCCGCCTCGACTGCCGGACGCGTCACGATCAGCCGCTGGCGAAGGCCCGCCTGCAATTCGGCGACACCCGTCGCGACCGCGAGAAAGGTCTTGCCGGTACCGGCCGGGCCGACGCCGAAGACCAGCGCGTTTTCGGGCTGGGCGAGCAGTTCGATATACTTGGCCTGGCCGCGCGTCATCGCGGTGACAGGCTTGCGCAGCCCCTTCAGGCCGGAGAAGGATTGCGAGGGCGATTGGGCGGCCTGCAGCGCGCCTTCCAGTTCCATTTCCGTCGGCTCGGCGCCATTGCGCAACCGTCGCTCGAACTCGGCCAGGGCTGCCTCGGCGAGGGACACGCCCTCCTCCGCGCCATCGAGACGGATTCCGCCGCCCATGCTCTCGGCGCGCAGGCCAAAGGATTTCAGGCGGGACTCAAGAAGTGCGAGATTGCGATGATGCGGCCCACACAAGTCGCGCAGCCGTTCGGCCTGATTGACGGTATAAACGCGGCTCACGGAACCGGAATTCTGCGCACCGGCGGGGGGACGTTTGGCGCTCACGCGGCGGGCTCATGCGCGCGCACGCGTTCACCGGCAACGGAATTCAGACTGGCTGAAACGATCTTCACGTCCACCAACGTATTGATCAGCGCGTCGGTTCCATCGAAATGAAGCGCCTGAAGGTAAGGTGAGCGGCCGTGCATCTGGCCTGGATTGCGGCCTTTGCCGGTGACGAGAACGGAGAGCGTCTTGCCGATCTGGGCCTCATTGAAAGCCGTCTGCTGGTCCCGCAGCAGGGACTGCAAAGCCTGCAGGCGTTCGTCTTTCACCGTCTCGGAGAGATGACCGTGCATTTCCGCCGCCGGTGTCCCCGGGCGTGAGGAATACTTGAACGAATAGGCCACCGCGAAGCCGATATCGCGCACAAGCTGCATCGTGGCCTCGAAATCCGCATCGCTCTCGCCGGGAAAGCCGACGATGAAGTCCGTTGCGATGGCGATATCCGGCCGAGCCTTGCGGACGCGGGCGATGATGTCCCGATAATGATCGGCGGTATGGCCCCGGTTCATCGCCTTGAGGATGCGGTCGGAACCGGACTGAACCGGCAGGTGCAGGAAAGGCATCATCGCCGGCGTATCGCCGTGCGCGGCAATCAGGTCATCATCCATGTCGCGCGGATGGCTGGTGGTATAGCGGATGCGCTCGATGCCGCCGATCCTGGCGATGTGGCGGACGAGTTGTCCGAGCGTCCAGTCGGCGCCGCCCTCGAGGCGCGGGGCAGCGCCGTGGAAGGCATTGACGTTCTGGCCGAGCAGGGAGACTTCCCGCACGCCCTTGGAGGCGAGGTCGCGAATTTCCGAGACAATATCGTCCACGTTCCGGGAAATTTCGGCGCCGCGCGTATAGGGCACGACACAGAACGTGCAGAACTTGTCGCACCCTTCCTGCACGGACACGAACGCGGCCGGGCCATCGGGCTCGCGCGTCTTGGGCAGGGCGTCAAACTTCGCGACCGTGTCGAACGCGGTCTCCAGCCGGTCACCAACCGCGCGGCTGGCGCGGGCGATCATTTCCGGCAGCTTGTGATAGGCCTGCGGGCCCAGCACGAGATCGACGGCAGGCTGGCGCCGGATGATCTCCGCGCCTTCGGCCTGCGCGACGCAGCCGGCGACCGCGATGGTCATTTTCCCGCCGGAGGCGAGTTTCATCTGCTTCAGCTTGCCGAGTTCGGAATAGACCTTCTCGGTCGCCTTCTCGCGGATATGGCAGGTGTTGATCACCACCAGGTCTGCGCCTTCGGGCGCATCGACCGGCGCATAGCCGAGCGGCTTCAGCACATCGCGGATGCGCTCGGAGTCGTAGACATTCATCTGGCAGCCATAGGTCCTGATAAACAGGCCCTTCAGAGGCTTGGCGTCGGGGGTCGCGGTCATCGAGCGGCTTATGCCTCAAAAGGCGGCAGGCTGAAAGAACCTTCCTCCATCTGACGGGCCCACGGCAATGAACGCCTTCACAGGCGGAGAAACCGGGCTAGGGTGCCCCCAAATTGACACTTTCGGCGCCGGGGAGGCCCTTAAACATGTTCACCGAACTTCTGACCAGCTTTGAAGCGGGCGTCACGAATGTCAGCAACTTCCTCTGGGGGGGCGAGTGGAACGGAGTACAGATCCTTCCCGTGGCACCGCTGGTCGTCCTGCTGCTCGGCGCGGGCCTCTATTTCATGGTGCGCATCGGTTTCCGCCCCCTGCGCCGCCTTGGCCCGGCGATCGGTGAAGTGTGGGCCGGCCGCAAGGGCAATGGCGACCCGAGCGCCATCACGCCTTTCCAGGCACTGACCACCGCCCTGTCGGGTCAGGTCGGCACCGGCAACATCGTCGGCGTGGCGACGGCGATCACGCTGGGCGGTCCCGGCGCGGTGTTCTGGATGTGGATCACCGCCATTTTCGGCATGGCGCTGGCGTTTGCGGAAAGCTCGCTGGCGATCAAGTACCGCGAGCGCGACGAGTATGGACGCCTGAACGGCGGCCCGATGTATTACATCACCAATGGCCTCGGAAAGCATTGGAAGTGGCTGGCCATCTTCTTCTGTATTGGCACGATCATCTCCGCGACCGCGACGGGCGGCATGATCCAAGCGAATGGAATCACGCAGAACGTTGTGGCGGAGATGCAGCCGTTCGGTATTGATGTACCGACCTGGGTGATCGGCCTCGTCATGTCGATCCTCGTCTTCATCGTGATCATCGGCGGCATCAAGTCGATCGGCAGCGTGGCCGAAAAACTCGTCCCGGCGATGGCGGTGATTTACGTCGTCATGTGCCTCGTTGTGCTGGCGCTCAACGCGCAGGAAATTCCGGATGCCTTCAGCATGATCTTTGCGTCGGCCTTCGGGTTGCAGCAGGCGGTCGGAGGCCTCGCCGGCTACGCCGTGCTGTCCGCTATCCGTTTCGGCGTGGCGCGCGGCCTGTTCTCCAACGAGGCCGGACAGGGGTCTGCCCCGATCGCGCACGCCGCGTCGCAGATGAAGAACCCGGCGCGCCAGGGCGAGATCGCGATGATCGGCGTGTTCGTGGATACGCTGATCATCTGCACGATGACGGCGCTGGTGATCATCACGGCGGAAGGCACGTTCGCGACTTCGGCGCAGTTCCTCGCCAAGCCGGAAATGGTGGCGGCGGGCCTCACCGAAACCACGAGCCACCTCTGGATGGCTGAAGGTGCGAACCCCGCAACGCTTACCAACCGCGCCTTTACGGACGCCCTCCCGGGCCCGGTTGGCGGCTGGATCGTCACGCTCTGCCTGACGCTGTTCGCCTTCACGACGATCATCGGCTGGTCCTACTATGCCGAGCAGGCCGTGACCTTCCTGATCGGCGAATGGGCGACCAAACCGTTCCGCTTCATCTGGTGCGGCATCATCTTCATCGGTGCGATCGCGCAGGTGAACATCGTCTGGATGATGGGCGATATTGCCAACGCCTCGATGGCCGTCCCCAACCTGATTGCCATTCTTGCCCTGTCAGGTGTGGTCGTCGCGATCCACCGTAAAAACGGTGATCCGGACACGGCAGATGGCGACAGCATCATCGCGCTGTCAGACAAGGCCGCCGCACAGGCAAACGCGCCCGCCGAATAGGCGGGCGCGTGCCTCGGTTTCGCTGAGGGCGCGGACCTAGATTGTCAGGACGATCTTGCCGAAATGCTGCTGGCTGGCCTGGTGGGCGAAGGCAGCGGCGATCTGGTCGAGCGGATAGCGGCTGTCGATGACCGGTTTGAAGCCGGTCGCATCAATGGCGTCCACCATGTCTTCCTGCTGGCGGCGCGAGCCGACCGTGATGCCGGACAGGGTGATGTTGCGCGAGAAGAGCGCCGCCGTCGGCACTTCGCCGGAGACGCCGGTGAGCACGCCGATCAGCGAGATGTGGCCGCCCGGACGGCAGGCATTGATCGACTGGGCCATGGTGCCCGGGCCGCCGATTTCGACGACTTCGTCCACACCGCGCCCGCCGGTCAGCTCAAAGGCCTTTTTGCCCCAGTCCGGCGTTCCCTTATAGTTGATCACATGATCGGCGCCGAGGGCCCGCAACTTTTCCATTTTCGCTTCGGAAGAGGATGTCGCGATGACGCGCGCGCCGGTCGCCTTGGCAAACTGCAGCGCGAAGATCGAGACGCCGCCGGTGCCTTGCACGAGGACCCAGTCACCCGGCTTGGTGCGGGTCTCGACATACATGCCGCGCCAGGCGGTCAGCGCCGCGCAGGGGAGTGTCGCGGCCTCGTCGAACGTCCAGCCTTTCGGCATGCGGGTGAAAGCGGTCTCGGGACCGGCATACAGCTCGCAGCCAAAGCCGTCCGCGCCGTCGCCCGGGACACTGGCAAAGCCTGCCGCTTCGACCTGGCCCGACTGCCAGTTCGGGAAGAAAAGCGAGATGACCTTGTCGCCCGTCTTCCACTTCGTGACGCCTTCGCCGACGGCGACGACTTCGCCGGCGCCGTCCGACATCGGGATGCGGCCATCGGGCGTCGGAATGCCGCCGAGGGCGACGATGAAGTCGTGATAGTTCAGCGAACTGGCGCGTACGCGCACCAGCACTTCACCGGCTTTCGGTTTCGGATCGGGGCGGTTCTCGATGACGAGGTTTCCGAGGCCTCCGGGCTTCTTGACGGCTGCAACTTTCATGGACGTGTCTCCCTTGTTTGCGGCACGAGGCGGGCCGCGCCCTAGGGGAAGTCAAGAGGTGGTCAGGCGGGCTTCCCTGAGGGCCTTGCGCCGCACCTTGCCGGCATCGTCGCGGACGGGCTCGTCCACATACTCGAAACTCTTGGGCACCTTGTAGCGGACGAGGCGTTCGGAAAGGTGCGCCTCCAGAGCTTTCGGATCGGCGGGACCTTCCGGCCGGTCGATCACTGCGTGTAGCCGCGCGCCCATGTCCTCGTCCGGCAGGCCGATCACGGCGGAGGAGCGCACGCCGGGGAAAGCATCGAGAGCGGCTTCGACTTCGGCCGGATAAATATTCGCGCCGCCGACGAGGATCATGTCGGATAACCGGTCGGTGAGATAGAGAAACCCGTCGGCGTCCATCCAGCCCATGTCGCCAAGGCTTTCCCAGCCGCCATCGATCGATTTCGCTTCGGCGCCGATGTAATGATAGGTCGTGCCCGCGCCGGCAAGCGGACGGATGAACACCTCGCCGACCTTGCCGGGCGGCAGCGTCTCACCGTCTTCGCCCACCACTTTCATCTCGCCGGTCTCGACCGGCTTGCCGACCGAGCCCTTGTGTTTCAACCATTCCGTACCCTGAATGGTGGTGGACCCCTGCCCTTCGGTGCCGCCATAGAGTTCCCAGATCACCTCGGGGCCAAGCCATTCGATGAAGCATTCCTTCAGCCAGGGCGGACACGGCGCGGCGAGGTGCCAGAGCGCCTTGAGGCTGGCGAGATCGTACCGCGTACGGACCTCTTCCGGCAGCGCCCAGATGCGCCGCATCATCGTCGGCACCATGTAGACGACATCCACCTTGTGCGCCTCGATCAGGCGCAGCGTTTCCTCCGCGTCGAAGCGCGTGGTGACGACCACGGTGCAGCCCTTGAACAGCGCCGTCATCGCCCAGAGGAAGGGGCCGTTGTGATAGAGCGGGCCGGGAATCAGCATGCAGCCCTGCTGCGGGATTTCAAGCAGCGTCACATCCGGGTCGGCGGCGGCCGGCGCCTTCGATACGATCAACTTGGGCCGGCCGGTCGAGCCGCCCGAGGTCATCGCCTTGTAGCTGACGGAGGTCACCTCCGGCAGCGGTGTGTTGGGCAGCGCGCTGTCAGGCTTGTAGCCTACAGGTATACAAGGCACCGGCGCATACTCGCCGGGCTCAACGCCCACCACCAGGCTCGGCGCGCCGACTTCCACGATCTGGTCGCGCTCGAACTTCGGCAGGCGCGAGGACACCGGCTGCGGCGTGGCGCCCGCTTTCCATGTCGCCAGGCAGGCTTCGAAAAACTCGATGCCATTGGGCAGCGCGATCGTCACGAAGTCGTCCTTCTTGACGCCGAGGGCCTGATAGGCGCGCGCAAGGCGGTTGGTGCGCGCCTCCAGTTCGCCCCAGGTCAGGCTCGCGCCTTCATGGACGAGCGCGGTGCGGGCGGGCTGGACACCTGTCCAGTGCTCCACAATGCGGGACAGTGAAATCAGCGCCATTTCGTTCCTCCGTTATTTTTTATCTGTAGACTGACGGTCAGATTCCGGCGCGCTTCAGAAGCCGCTGGAAACCCGACCAGAATTCCGCCCGCCGGTCGTCGCTCTCCATGAGGATCTCGTGCATGGCGCCCTCGACCGTGATGTGATCGCAGTCTTTCAGGCGGCGGCAGATTTCCACATGACTGGCATTGTCGACGAGTTTCTCTTCCGACGCCGAGGCCACGAATACCGGAATTGTCACCTTCGAGAGCGCCTTGGGCTTGGTGAAGGTCGCCAGGATATCCAGCGAAGCGCCAAGCCAGCCCCAGGTCACCGGGCCCAGCTCCAGATCCGGCGCCGCGTTGATGAGGTCGCGCTGCAGTTCCCACCGGCGCTTGTCATGCGTGACGATGTTGGTCTCGAACCTTTCCGGCGGTCCCGGCTGGATGGCGTAGTCGCCCGCGCGCCCGGTCGCCCGCATGGCCCAGACGAGATAGCTCATCCCGAAGAACTTGGACTTCAGCCCCCACATCGGTGCCACGAAGGCCGCTGCCTCGACCGTCACCAGGTCCTGCGCAATGGCCGCCAACGCGATGGCGCCCCCCATCGAGTGGGCGAGCGCCACGTGCGGGCGGGGAAGCCTGTCCTGCAATTCTTCGAGACCGTTCGCGAGCGCGCCCATGAACGTCTCGAACCGGTCTACATGACCCTTCTTGCTATCGCCGAGCAGACGGTCGGAGAGGCCCTGGCCGGGCCAGTCGAGGATCAGGATCGCGAAGCCCATCTTCTGGAGTTCGCGGCCGACCTCGAAATACTTCTCGATGAACTCGGTGCGGCCCGGACAGACAATCACGGTGCCCCGCGGCTTGGTGGCAGACAGGGCGGGCGCGGCGCAGGCGCGCAACTCGCGGCCGCCTTCGCCCTTGAACCAGACGACGGCGGCGCCTTCGGGCGCCGGATTGCCCTTCAGGGTCACGAAACCCGATTGTCTTACCGGCGCGTCAGCCATGGATCACGTCCCGAAAAGGAAAAGCCGCCCGAAGGTGTCTCCGGGCGGCCTCTCAGGTCAATGCCTTTGGGCAGGCCGGATCAGCCGGCGAGCTTTTTCATCAGGCTCTGCAGCTGCATGGCAACCGACATGTCGCCGGCCACTTTGAGCTTGCCCTGCATGAAGGCCATCGTCGGGTCCATGGCGCCCGAGGCGATCTTGGTGAAGTCGTCCCAGTTGACCGAGATGGTGGCATCCGCCGCGTCATCCGAGTTGTCGACCTTGCCGCTGGCGCCGTCGATCAGCAGTTTGCCGACGGTGCCGAAATCGAACTTCACCTTTTTCTTGAAATCGCTGCCGCCGGAAAGGGCTTCCGAAGCGCGGGCAGTCAGTTGTGCGAGATCCATCCGGGTGTTCCTCCTTGGGAATTGGGTCTGGAGGGGGATAAAGCAAACCGGGGCGCGCGGAGCAAGAAGATTCCCGTTGACGGGCGCGGCGGCAAGGCGATCACCTGTCAGCCATGAGTTGGGAAAAATCGATTGAAGAGCTGCGCCGGCGCGAGCGTCTGGCCGAGCATATGGGCGGGGAAGAACCCGTCGAACGCCAGCGCGGGCGCGGCAAACTGACCGTGCGGGAGCGCGTCGCCTTCCTCGCCGATCCCGGCAGTTTCCACGAGATCGGCAAGATTGCCGGCAAGGCGACCTACGGCGCAGACGACGAACTTTCGGGCTTTACCCCCTCCACGTCGGTGACCGGGCGGGCAAGGCTCGAGGGCCGGCCGGTGGTGATTCTGGCCGATGACTTCACCGTGCGCGGCGGGGCGTCGGATGCCTCGATCTGGCAGAAGATGGTCCAGATGATCAAGATGGCGACCGAATACCGGATGCCGCTGGTCCAGATGATCGACGGAACGGGCGGCGGCGGATCGGTCAAATCTCTCGAGAAGGATCCGCGCACCTATATTCCCGAGACGCCAGGCTGGAACGAAATCGTGACCGGGCTCTCACAAGTCCCCTTCGTGTCGCTGGCACTCGGACCTTGCGCGGGCATGGGGGCCGGGCGGGTCGCGGCGAGCCATTTCTCGATCATGGTCAAGGACCTCAGCCAGGTCTTCGTGGCCGGTCCGCCCGTGGCGATTGCCCTCGGCGAGAATGTCACCAAGGAGGAACTCGGCGGCTGGAAGATCCAGGGACAGAACGGCACGGTGGACAATGTCGTCGACAGTGAAGCGGACGCCTTCGCGGCGGCCCGGTCTTTCCTGTCCTACCTGCCCCCTTCGGTGCACCATCTGCCGGAACGAATTCAGCCTACGGACGATCCGAAGCGGAAAGAAGAGAGCCTCATCTCCCTCGTGCCGACCGATGGCCGCACGCCCTACAAGCCGCGCAGGATCATCGAGGCGACCACGGACCGGGGAAGCTTCTTCGAGATTGGTCATGACTGGGGACGTGGCATTGTCACGGGACTCGCACGCATCGACGGCTATGCGGTCGGCATCATGGCTGGCGATCCCTTCTTTCTCGATGGCGCCTGGACCGCAGATGTCTGCGACAAGGTCACCCGGCACATGGACCTGTGCTCGACTTTCCACCTGCCGGTCATCCATTTCGTTGATTGCCCCGGTTTCGCCGTGGGCGTGAAAGCGGAGACGGCCGGCGTCACCCGCGCCGGCGTGCGGGCGATGACAGCAGTTTACCAGGCTGATGTGCCGGTCTGTTCGATCGTCATCCGCAAGGCTTACGGGCTGGCAGGTTCGGCGATGATGAACCAGTCGAAGACCAAGTGGCGCTATTGCTGGCCGAGCGGCGACTGGGGCTCGCTGCCGATGGCGGGCGGGATCGAGGCGGCCTTCCGCAAGGAATTGTCCGAGGCGGAAAACCCCGAAGAGCTGAAAGCGGCGCTCTACAAGAAGTTCGAAGCGATCCGCTCGCCCTTCCGCACCGCGGAGAGCTTTCTGGCCGAAGAGATCATCGACCCGCGCGAGACACGCTCCCTGCTCGTCGATTTCGCCCACCACGCGCAACGCGCCCTCGAAGCGGGCGAGCGCCGGATTTCCTTCCGGCCCTGAATGGCCTCAACTCCCCCTGAAAGCGGCGCCCTATTGCCATTTTCAGGGCGTTGGTGCGTGAGTGCGCACTAGAGCGGCGTTCCGAAAAGTGGGAACCGGTTTTCGGGAGAACGCCGCGACATAACAAAGATCTGGATTATCACGCTGATTCACAGAATCAGCCTGATACTCCAGAGTATTCCGGGGAGGACCACATCCATGAAATTCCGAGTTTCGCTTGCCGCCGCTGCGTCAGCCATCCTGCTGGCCGCCTGCGGCGCCTCAGATCGCGCTTACGAGTCGAGCCCGGCCATGGCGCCGCCCGCGCCGGAGATGCTGGAGAAGATGGTAGGCGCTGAAGATGCGGCGGGCGGCGAAGCCCCGCCCGAGGCGCCGGGCGGCGTGCAATACATCGCCTACTCGCATTCTGTGGGCATGCGTCTGCCGCTGAAAGCGATCGAGCCGACACTGCAAAGCCACATTGCGGCTTGCAGCGCTGCCGGGCCGGCAGTCTGTATCGTGACCAATTCCAATCTCTATTCCTATGCAGAGGGCGAGAGCTCGGGCTATCTCAACGTACGCGCCACGCCGGCCTGGATCGAAACCTTCCTGAGCGGGGTCGAAGCGGAAGCCAAGGCAGCGCGCGGCGAAATCTCCAACCGTCAGACCACGACCGAAGACCTGACCGTCTCGATCATCGACACCGGTGCCCGCCTGCAGGCGCTGGAGACCTTGCAAGGCAGGCTGCAGCAACTCTTGGCCGACCGTCCGGGCAATCTCGGCGAAATCCTCGAGACCGAGCGCGAACTGGCCCGCGTCAACGGCGAGATCGACTCGCTGAATTCCACTCTTGCCGCGCTTCGCCAGCGCGTCGATATGAGCCAACTTGCGGTGAGTTATGAAACGAAGCGCGACGCCGTCACACAGGGCGGCAGCTCCATCAGCCGCGCGTTCACGGAGTTCTTCGCAAACCTCGCCCAGGCAACCGCCACGGTCATCACGGCCTTTGCCTTCGGCCTGCCCTGGCTGCTGCTGATCGGCGCCTTGCTGTGGATCTGGCTACGCCTGATCTGGCCGCGCATCCGGCGGAAGAAGCCGCCGGCGGCGTAACGCGTCGCAAGACACGGCGCAAGCCGGGCCCAGGAAAGCTGGCGCCCGGCGTGTGCATCGAAAAGCGCGCCCTGCGGAAACAAAATCCGCAGGCGCATCAACGCGCTGTAAAAAAGACCGCCGGAACTTGCGCTACACCCCTCCGCGCCGGGTTATACTCAGCTTCCCCCCGCACCCCGCACCTCGTAGGCCGGATAGAGGCCAAAGGCCGAAATCCGGCACAACCGAGAGCCCGCGATAGCGGATCGATACCAAGTGATAAAAAATGAGAATCAATGAGAAAGAATCGCCATCAGAAGTGCAAAGCCTGCAACAGGATGAGACCCTCTGGCGGCCGCAAGAGAGAACTTGCGCCTACACAAAACCCGGCTACGGCAAAATAAAATCCATCCCGGTCAAGCCGTTATGAAATCCGCCCCCAATCCCTGCGCAACACCTCCGCCCACGGATCCATGGAAATCCGGCATTCAAGACCCTCACACCATCTCGTGCAGGGGTCATTGGGTGATGAGCAAGGCTGCGGAACGCTAAGCGCGCTCGGCCTGTTTCTTTTTCGACGGCGGTTTGCGGACGAGCAGCATCGCCGCGACTTCCTTCGGCACGATCATCAGCATCTGGCTGAGGGTCGTCTCCCAATTGTCGAGCAGGTCCTTGGCACGCAGCGAACCTGTACGCTTGGCGTGCTCCTCGATCAGCGCCTTCGCTTCGCCGACATGGTCTTCTGACATGTCCGCCAATGGATACCAGTCGATCGAGTCCGGGTTCACAACCTGGTGGAACCGGCTCGACGGATCCCAGACGAACGCTGCGCCGCCGGTCATGCCCGCGCCGAAATTGTCGCCGACCGGCCCGAGGATCACCGCGCGCCCGTTCGTCATGTATTCGCAGCCATTCGCGCCGCAGCCTTCCACGACTGTGCGGGCGCCCGAGTTACGCACGGCAAAGCGCACGCCGGCTGTACCCGCCGCAAACAGCTTGCCGGCGGTGGCGCCATAGAGGCAGGTGTTGCCGATGATCGCATCACCGATGGCAGAGCGCCGGTCACGCGGACGCGGGGTGACAACGATGGTCGCGCCCGAGAGGCCCTTGCCGACATAGTCGTTGGCATCGCCGAGCACTTCCAGCAGCAGGCCCTGCACACTGAACGCGCCGAGCGACTGGCCAGCAGAGCCTTCGAGCCGGATATGCAGACGGCCTTCCGGCAGCGACTGCATGCCGAACTTGCGGGTGATGCGCGAGCTTGCCCGCGCGCCAATGGCCCGGGTCGTGTTCTCGACGCCGTACTCAAGCTGCATCTTCTCGCCGCGCTCGAAGAAGGGCTCCGCATCGCGCAGGATCTGTGCATCCAACGTGTCGGGCACCGGCTCGCGCCGGTTCGGTTTGTAGACGACCGGCGTGTCGGTATCGACCTGCACGAGGAGCGGATTGAGATCGAGATCATCCAGATGCGACGCGCCGCGGCTGACCTGCTTGAGCAGGTCCGTGCGGCCAATGGCCTGGTCGAGAGACTTCAGTCCGAGCGAGGCGAGGATTTCGCGCACGTCTTCGGCAATGAAGCTCATCAGGTTCACGACCTTGTCGGGCGACCCCGAGAAGTGCGCGCGCAACGCCTCGTCCTGCGTACAGACACCGACCGGGCAGGTATTCGAATGGCACTGGCGCACCATGATACAGCCCATCGCGACCAGCGAGGCCGTACCGATGCCGTACTCTTCCGCGCCGAGCATCGCCGCGATCACAATGTCGCGCCCCGTGCGCAGACCGCCATCCGTGCGGATGGTGATCTTGTCGCGCAAATTGTTGAGCGACAGCACCTGATGCGTTTCGGCAAGGCCGATTTCCCACGGCAGGCCTGCATACTTGATCGAGGTTTGCGGGCTCGCGCCTGTACCGCCGACACCGCCGGCGATCAGGATGATATCCGCCTTGGCCTTGGCGACACCAGCCGCGACCGTGCCCACGCCCGACTGGGCGACGAGCTTCACGCAGACCCGGCAATCCGGGTTGATCTGCTTCAGGTCGTAGATCAGCTGGGCAAGGTCTTCGATCGAGTAGATGTCATGGTGCGGCGGCGGCGAGATCAGCGTCACACCGGGCGTCGCATGGCGCAGCTTC